>NZ_JAIUGW010000002.1:0-462215 GCF_020164795.1 Mesorhizobium sp. ES1-3 | reverse complement strand
ACAGCAGGGCATCGAGGAACTTCCGGTTGTCGGTGCGCGGGCCGCGCTTGCCCTTCGTACCGCCAGGCACAAAGCCCCTGATCCGTTCCCACTGATCGTCCCGAAGCGCATCGCAGTCCATCGCTGACCTCCAAAAATCAGCGTTGAATCTGATTTGCGCTTCCTTGGGAATCCCAACCCGTTAAATCGTCACTACGTCCTAGCTCGAGGGTGAGCGAACCGCCTCGGTTGCGTCCATGGCCTGCTTCAGCCGCGAGTCGCGGTCGTAGACGTCGCTGAAATACTCGACCTTGCCGGACATGTCGGGCCAGGCGGTGAAATAGGCGACATAGACCGGGATCTTGCGGGTCACATCCTCGGTCGAGTGTCCGTGCTTCAGCTTCTCCGCGATATAATCGACGGAGGTGCCGAGCACCGCCGCCGCCATGCCACGCGGATCCTGCAGGCGCACGCAGCCATGGCTGAGCGCGCGCATGTCCTGCTTGAAGAACGATTTCTGCGGCGTGTCGTGCATGTAGATCGCATGCTTGTTGGGGAACAGGATCTTCAATTCTCCCAGCGCATTGGCCTCGCTCGGCTGCTGGCGCACATTGTAGGGAATGTTGGCGCCATACGCGCCCCAATTCACCGCCGACGAAGGGATGTGCTTGCCGCGCGAATCCGTCACCTCGTAGCCGGCCCGGTCGAGATAGCCTGGATCGCTGCGCAACCTCGGCAGCATTTCGTTGACGATGATCGACTGCGGCACGCCCCAATAGGGGTGGAAATCGACCTGCTTGATCTGGTCGTAGAAGAAGGCCGTCTGGTTGGTGACCCGGCCGACCACTGCGCGCGTCTTCAGCTTTTCCTGGCCATCGTCGATGTAGCTTGCGGTGAAGGCCGGCTGGTTGATGAAAACACGCGGGCTGCCGAGGTCGGAAGGCAGCCAGCGCAACTCTTCCAGCGCCACCTGAACCTTGAGCAGCCTGTCGGCCTTCGACGTCCCGGCCAGTGAGGCGACGGTGCGCGGTCCGATGACGCCGTCACCCTTCATGCCTTCCTTCTGCTGCACCGCCTTGATGAGCGGGACCAGTTCGGGAACATAGACTTCGCTGGTTGCCAGCCGCGACAGCACCTCGCCATAGGTGCCGCCCATCTCGTCGTCGAGATTGCGCGCTATCAGCGACAGCAGCTTCGGCAGTTCGGGGCTGGTTTCGCCCGGCTTCAGCAGCAGCTTGGGATCGACGACGATCTCGTTCTCGGCGCTCGCCTGCAGCGATTCCAGCTCGACGCGCAGCGCCTGGTACTCCGCATTCTGCGGATGGCGCGATTCGAGATAGGTGCGAACTTCCTGTGTATGCGCAAGTGTCTTCAGCACGCCCACCATGTCGAGCGGCTTGGCCGGGAAATCGTAGTAGCCGGTCATGCGATTGGGCTCGACACGGCCGCTCTGGGCGTCATGGGCGTAACGCAGGACACGTGCCGACAGCGCCATCTCGAAACGGACGAGTTCCTTCAACTTGGTTGCGTCGTCTGTCGAGGTCGAACTGACGGCTGGCACGTCGACCGTGTAGTCGGCAGGCGTGAGGCCGTAGCTGGCAGCCTCGCCAAGCACCCGCACGGCATCTTGCGCACGGTTGTTGGGGCTGGTTCCGCTCACCCAGATGAAATCCGGATTGGCCGAGTAATAGGCGATCAGCGCCTTGGCGATGTCGGGCTCGGCATAGAGTTCGTAGTCGCTGAGGCCGGCAATGGCTTCGTGGAAGGCAGCACCGGTGGCCGAAGGAACGAACGCGGCGTCCTGCGGCGTCGCCGGTTGGGGCGCTGCGGACAGCGTCGAGAAGTCGACGCGCACGAGCTTGTCGGCCTTGTAGGTATAGTAGGACGGACCGCTGATCCTCACGCCGCCGCCGGCCGGCGCCTTCGGTTTGTACTTTGGCGGAGGAGGTGGAAACTCACCCTTCGGCTCATGCCTGATGCCGCCGCCGAACAGCATGTCGAAAAGCCCTTGCGCTCCTGCCTGAGGCATGCCGAAAGCCAGCGTCGCCGTAATCGCCACAAGCGGCATCACGGTTGCTTTTTTACCGAGGAATTTCATGGATCACCCGCTCCGGTCGCAACCGGTTCCCGTTCCGCACGCTAAACCGTCCCGCTCACCGCATGGCGGATGTAAGGCGCGACTATACCGATTCATACCGATTTCGTTAAGCTTTCATAAATTTCGGCGGGCCTGTTGCAGAACGGTTTCACAACATCGTGACGGCTGGAGCGGGGGCGTTTCCGCTCCAGCCCGGAGGACCCGTGGAAATCAGGCGTTTGCGCCGCCGTCGATGGTCAGCGCGGCTCCGGTGACGAAACGGCCCTCCGGTCCGGAGAGCCAGGCAACCACGCGGCGATATCCTCCGTATTGCCGAATCGCGGGTCGACGGTGGCCGGGGCAATGACCGCCTGGAAGACCATGGCCGGCAGCGTCGAGGCGTGACAAACACCGTTCGTTGTGCTCGAAATCCGCCTTGCCAGCAAAAAACCTGCGGCCGGGAGGGACGACGTGAAAAAAGGATATCGCGAGCTGCTGGATGAGGCCAATGCCGAGATCGAAGTGGTTTCGCCCGGGGAAGCGGCAGGACTGCTTGAAGATGAAGATACCATTTTCGTCGATCTGCGAGATCCTCGAGAGATCGAACGCGATGGCGGAATTCCCGGCGCCAAGCATGTCACTCGTGGCATGTTGGAGTTCTGGATCGATCCCGAAAGCCCCTACCACAAGTCCTTCTTCGCTTCCGGAAAAAGCTTCGTCTTCTTCTGTGCCGGCGGCTGGCGGTCGGCCTTGGCCACCAAGACGGCGCAAGACATGGGGCTTTCGCCGGTCAAGCACATTCTCGGCGGCTACACGGCCTGGAAGGCAGCGGGATTGCCCGTAGAGCCTGGGGAAAAGAAGAAATAGCCTGAATGCCGCTCAGTGGAGCAGCGACGGCCCGCGCTGCGTGGTCACGAAGCCGACGGCGCGCTCGACCACGCCCTTGTCGGCCAGAATGCGGCGATGGCCGAGCCCATCGGCCCAGTGCAGCCGCACATGGTCGCCGGCGCCGGCATAGCGTCGTGCATGTTCAGCCGGCACCTCACGGTCGTCAGGGGCGTGAATGACGAGCGTCGGCACGGGCGCCTGGGCGAGCTGGCGGTCGCCGGTGAATTCATGCAGCGGCCGGCCGGAGAGATGTTCGACACGGTCGGCCATGGCGACCTGCGAGCGGGGGCCGACATTGAGCATGCGGCTGAAGTCGGCGAAGATTGCCGGCAGCGAGCTTGGCGCCGCGATCAGCACAAGACGCGCGGCCGCCAGCGGCGGGATGCCCTTGACGGAGCCGGCGATGGCATTGGCGGCAACGGCGCCGCCGAAGGAATGGCCCACGGCGGCCACGAACGGCCCGAACCATTGGCCGGCCACTCTTGCGGCTTCGACAGCGTTGACCATGTTCAGGTGCCTGCCCTGCGAATGACCATGACCGGGAAGATCGAGCGAGACGACCCTATGGCCGGCGGCGCGAAAACCTTCGATCAGCACGCGCATATATTCGGTACGCGAACGCCAGCCATGAATGACGAGAACGGCGCCGGCCGGCTCGCGGCCCGGTTCGGGCCGGAATTCATGCACCATGACGCAGCCGGTCGCGGTCTTCAGCCGGTGATGCCGCGCCTCGGCCATGAATTCCGCGGCGCGGTCGATGGCGCGGCGCTCGCCGTCGGTCAGCGTCCTGGTGCTCGGCGTACGGCAGAACAATTCGAAAGCCGCGCGCCCGGTGATGCGCGGCGCGACATGTTCGGCCGCACCGAACACACCTCGGATGACCTTCAGCCCGAATGATGCCATAGTCAGAATCCATCCATACGTTCAAGCATGAACATAATAGTTCAAAGATGAACAATAAACAAGAGCTACCCTGGGACAACCCCCGTTTTCGCAACTGGGTCGCGGTGGCGCGCGCCTGCCATGTGCTGGAGCGCACGCTGGCGGTGAAACTCGCGCCGCTCGACCTGAAGCCGGCGCAGCTCGACGTGCTGATGAACCTTTACCGCCATCCCGGCATGTCGCAGCACGACCTTGCCCGCAAGCTGCTCGTCGGCCGCTCCAACATCACCATGCTGTTGCCGCAGCTCGAGACACGTGGCCTGCTGCGGCGCGAAGGCGATGAAAAGGACAAGCGCATCTTGCGGCTTACGCTGACCGAAGCCGGCGAGGCGCTGCTGATGCAGGCGCTGAAAGTGCATATGGCGCTGATCGAGAAGGCGATGAGCCAGTCGACGCCGGAGCAATGCGACATGATCGGCGAGCAGATGCGCAAGATCTATGAGGTGCTGAACGAGGCGTGATCGCCTTTCAGTTGATCACCACATCGACTTCTTCGCCCGCTCCGGCCATTCCCTGTCGTAGGTTTCGCCGTCGATATTCTTGCGGCTGGTGATTTCCAGGATCTTTCCAGGTGTCGGCAGCGACTTCGGATCGACATGTCTGGCCGGGTTCCACAGTTCCGACCGCACGATCGCCCGGGCGCACTGGAAATAGACCGAATCGACATCGATGACGGTCACCGAGCGCGCTGGTTTGCCCTCGATAGTGAATGATGCGCAAAGCGCGGTGTCGGTCGTAATATGCGCCCGGCCGTTGATGCGCAGCGTCGTGCCGGAGCCCGGCACCAGGAACAGCAGGCCGACGCGCGGGGCGCGGATGATGTTCTTCAACGAATCGGCACGGTTGTTGCCGCGCCGGTCCGGCATCATCAGCGTTTTCGCATCGACGATACGCACGAAGCCCGCAAGATCGCCGCGCGGCGAACAGTCCAGCCCCTCCGGACCGCTGGTCGCTAGTGCGACGAAGGGCGAGGCTTCGATAAAGGCGGCGTATTCGGGGATGACATGGTCGAGTTCCTTGACCACGGAGGCTTCGCCGGGCAACCCGTAAAGGGCTTCGAGTTGTTCGACTGTGGTGATGACCGACATTTTCCGTCTCCCGATCCGCCGCGCCTACTCCCGATCGATGACGTTTTGACGACGCAACGGCGGCTAACGATCGCGGCTCAAGCCTTTCTCGGCGAGTTCCGCGAGATAGACGCTCCAGCGTGCGTCCTTCTCGTGGCCAAGCGTGTGCAGGTAATTCCAGGTGAAGATGCCGGTGTCATGGAAATCGTCGAATGTGATGCGCACGGCGTAATTGCCGACCGGCTCGATCTTCAGGATGGCCACATCGCGTTTGCCGGGGACCGTCACCCTCTGTTCCGGCGAATGGCCCTGTACTTCCGCGGAAGGCGACGCCACGCGCAGCAATTCCGCCGGCAGCTCGAACGGCTGATGGCCCGGAAACGTCACGGTGAGCAGCTTGCGGTCCCTGGAGACCCTCAGTTCCTTTGGCGCTGTCATGGTCGATCCTGTCTGAATGCCCTTCCCTACGCTGCTTCGCCCCGTACGCAAAGGCGTCGACGGTGTCCGACGCGCAATGTCGGTCGGGGAATGTTACCAAAGATCGAGGCAAGCTATCTTGAATGGCGGGCTGGATCGTATCACATAGCCGTATATAACGACGCAGCTAACGGCCACGGAAACGCTCGAACATGAACATGATCGACCCCTTCGGTCGCACGATCAGCTATCTCAGAGTGTCGGTTACCGACCGCTGCGATTTCCGCTGCACCTATTGCATGGCCGAGGATATGGCCTTCCTGCCCAAGAAGGACCTGCTTTCGCTGGAAGAACTCGACCGGCTCTGCACCGTCTTCATCGAGAAGGGTGTGAAACGGTTGCGCCTCACTGGCGGTGAGCCGCTGGTGCGCAAGAACATCATGCACTTGGTGCGCCAGCTTTCGCGTCACCTCGAAAGCGGCGCGCTGGAAGAACTGACGCTGACCACCAACGGCTCGCAGCTTTCGCGCTTCGCCGCCGAGCTCGCCGATTGCGGCGTCAAACGCATCAATGTTTCGCTCGATACGCTCGATGCCGACAAGTTCCACGCCATCACCCGGTGGGGTCATCTCGACAAGGTCATGGCCGGCATCGACGCGGCGCAGGCGGCAGGACTGAAAGTCAAGCTCAATGCGGTGGCGTTGAAGGATTTCAACGACGCCGAACTGCCCGAGATGATGCGTTGGGCGCACGGCCGGGGCATGGACCTGACCGTCATCGAGACCATGCCGATGGGCGAGATCGACGCCGACCGCACCGACCAGTATCTGCCACTGTCGTTGCTGCGCGCTTCGCTCGAGCGCCAGTTCACGCTGACCGACATCCCGTTCAAGACCGGCGGCCCGGCCCGCTATGTCCATGTCGCCGAGACCGATGGAAAACTCGGCTTCATCACGCCGATGACGCATAATTTCTGCGAAAGCTGCAACCGGGTCAGGCTGACCTGCACGGGCACGCTCTATATGTGCCTTGGCCAGGAGGATGCGGCCGATCTGCGCGCGCCGCTGCGCGCGTCCGAAGGCAACGAACTTGTCGCCGACGCAATAGACGAAGCCATCGGCCGCAAGCCGAAAGGCCATGACTTCATCATCGACCGCCGCACCAGTCGTCCGTCGGTGTCACGGCATATGAGTGTCACGGGCGGCTGACCTTCTCGTCTGTCTGTGCGAGAATTGTCCCGCAATCATCGGCTTCGGGGCTGACATGCGGTGGCTTTTTTCAATCGTGACATTTCTCGCCGTGGTCTCGGCGAGCGCCGCGTTTGCGGCGCAGTCCACCTACGTGAACGATCGCTTCGGCACCGTCTGCACCTTTCCCGACGATATTTTCACCGATCGCCAGCCTGAACCTGAAAATGGCGACGGCCAGGTGTGGCTGAGCGCGGACGGCGCCAGCCTGACATGCTCCGGCATGTTCAATGTCGATGACGACACGCCGAAGGGATTCATTGCCGGCGAAAAGGCGAGCAATGAGCCGGGCTACGAAATCACCTACAGCAAGGCCGGCAAGGACTGGGCGGTGTTGTCGGGTGTGAAGGATGGAAAGATCTTTTATGAGCGGCGCCTGTTTGGCAGGGATGGCGTCATCCGCACGGTCTGGGTCGATTATCCGCAGGCGCTGAAATCGAAATATGACCCGCTTGTCGGCGCCATCGCGGGCAGCCTCAAGGGGCCATGAGCCGGGGTGGGCCGCGAGCATTTTAGCCACACCGCAAACAAATCTTTGTCCGCGAATGTCCATCAGATTTACTGGTAGCGGTTTCCCGCCTAGCCTCCCTTGCCTAGCGGTTCATCGCTTTCTCGGGGGATTACATCATGCGCAAACTCCTTCTTTCCTTCGCTTTGCTCGGCCTGGCCGCCCTGCCCGCGGCTGCCCAGTCGATCGGCGGCACCTACACCGTCGCCGGCACCAATTTCGACGGTTCGTCCTATGACGGCGAAGCCACCATCACGCTGACCAGCGGGACCACCTGCGCGATCCACTGGGAGACGGGCGGCTCATCGTCGGATGGCATCTGCATGCGTAACGACAACGCATTCTCCGCCGGCTACGCAATGGGCAAGGATATCGGCCTCGTCGTCTACAAGGTCGAGGATGACGGGTCGTTGCATGGTCTGTGGACCATCGCCGGCAAGGAAGGGAATGGCACCGAGGTGCTGACCCCCAAGAAGTAGACGACGCCTCGTCTGCACCAATGTCGGGAGGCGACGCCGCCCTCCGACAGAATTCGTGCTTGATCCGGGATGATTTCGCGTCGGCGAAGATGGATATCCGGTCCTGGCCCAGCCCTTTGCCGTTGCTGTTTCATGGCGGGCTGTTACAGGCTTGCCTGCCAAAGCAACCGGTAGGTGTCTTGCCCCTTTCCCCAAATCTTCGCGGTGCGTTGTTCATGGTGGTAGCCATGGTTGGCTTCACGCTCAACGACGCCATTACCAAATACTCTTCCCAGTCGATGAACATGGCGCAGGTCATGCTGATCAGGGGGGCGTTCGCTTCGCTTTTTGTCGGGCTGCTGGCCTGGCAACGCGGCGCGCTTGTCCAGCCTCGCCTGATGCTGCAGCCGCTGGTGGCGATCCGTGTGCTGGGTGAAGCGGGCGCTACAGTGTCCTTCTTGGTCGCGCTCGCGCATTTGCCGATCGGCAGCGTTTCGGCTGTCTTGCAAGCGCTGCCGCTGGCGGTGACGATGGGCGCGGCGCTGTTTTTCGGCGAAGCGGTCGGCTGGCGGCGCTGGTTGGCGATCGCTATCGGCTTTGTCGGGGTTATGATCATCGTGCGGCCGGGTTTCGAGGGCTTCAGCGTCTATTCGCTGGTGGCGCTGGCATCCGTCGCGTGCTGCACGGTGCGGGACCTCGCCACCAAGCGCATTCCCAAGACCATCCCGACGATGCTGGTCTCGACCGCCACCGCGCTTGCCATGACCGTCGTCGGCGCCATTCTGTTGACGCCGATGGGTGGCTGGACGCCGATGACCGGCAAAAGCACGGCGCTGCTGGCGCTGGCTGCGGTGCTGGTGCTGATCGGCTACCAATTCATCATCATGGCGATGCGTTCGGGCGAGATCTCTTTCATCGCGCCGTTCCGCTATACGGCGCTCCTCTGGTCGATTCTGCTTGGCTTGATCGTCTTCGGCGACATCCCGGACATGCCGATGATCGCCGGCGCGACTATCGTCGTCGGCTCGGGCCTTTATGCGCTCTATCGCGAGCGGGTGCTCGGCCGACGAAGGATCGTCGCCGAAAGCACCGGGCCGTCCATGGCACCGGACGGACTCTAGCCGCCCTTGAAGTTGCTTGCGATTTCCCGCGGCTGGCGTACAGGCTGGATGGCATGAAGCGGGATATCGCGGGGATCATTCTGGCCGGTGGCCAGTCGAGACGGATGGGCGGTGGCGACAAAAGCCTGTTGCCGCTCGGCAGCGGCTGCGTGCTCGACCAGGTCCTGTCGCGGTTTGGCCGCCAGTTCGAGACCCTGGCGCTTAGCGCCAACGGCGACCCGGCACGGTTTGCCCGTTTCGGGCTGCCGGTGCTGGCCGATACCGTCGAAGGTTTTGCCGGACCACTTGCCGGAATCCTCACCGGCCTGGAATGGGCCGCTGCCGCCACCCCTTGCAAGGCGATCGTCACCGCTGCCGGCGACACGCCTTTCCTACCGCTTGATCTCGTCGATCGTCTGGCGGCGGCAGCCGGCGAACGCCCCGGTTCGATCGCCGTCGCTTTCTCGGCAGGCAGGCGGCACCAGACCTTCGCACTCTGGCCGAGCGGATGCCGCGAAGCCTTGCGGCATTTCCTCGTCGATGAGGACAACAAGCGGGTTTCGGCCTTCATCGAGCGGCACGGTTACGTCGAGGTCGAATTCCCGCTCCTGCAGTCCGCCGGACAACCAATCGATCCTTTCGTCAACATCAATGTGCCGGACGATCTTGCCCATGCCGAACACCTGTTGCAGAGCATGACGCCATGAACAGACGCATCTTCGGCATCACCGGCTGGAAAAACTCCGGCAAGACCACACTGACGGAAAAGCTGGTCGCGGAGCTTGTGCGGCGCGGCTGGAAGGTCTCGACGGTCAAACATGCCCATCATGATTTCGACATCGACAAGCCGGGCGCCGACAGCTTCCGCCATCGGCAGGCCGGCGCAACCGAGGTTGCGATCGTATCGGGCAATCGCTGGGCGTTGATGCACGAGTTGCGCGGCGAGCAAGAGCCGCCGCTGGACGCCATCCTCTCGCGGCTCGCCCCGTGCGACATCGTGCTGGTCGAAGGCTATAAGCGCGAACCCCACCGCAAGATCGAAACGAGGCGGCTGGAAGCGAAGGACCGGACGCCGCTTTCAGCGGCTGATCCCAATATTGTCGCTGTCGCCGCGGATTTCGCCGTCACCGACGAGAGCCTGCCGGTGTTCGACCTCGACGACGCAGAATCCATAGCCGACTTCATCGAGCGCACGACCGGACTCGTTGCTTGAGCTGTAACGTAACGGCAGTATCCCATTGCCGATTTTGACGGTTTTGCAGTTGCTTTTTTCTTGGAAAGAGTGGGAGTATCGGCCCAGCGGGCGGTCAAAAGCACCGCCCCACAGAGCCGTTTCGGAACGACGGCCGGGACCATAAAGAGAGGACTATCATGCGTATTGCACTGCGTATCGCGCTCGCCGCATCGGCTGCGCTGCTGACGCTCGGCGTAGCCCAGGCCCAGGAAAAGACCCTGAGGATCGGTACCGAAGGCGCCTACCCCCCATTCAACAACCTCACCGCCGATGGCCAGCTTGTCGGTTTCGACATCGACATCGCCAAGGCGCTTTGCGATGAAATGAAGGTCAAGTGCACCTTCGTCGCCCAGGACTGGGACGGCATCATTCCCGCACTTCAGGCCGGCAAGTTCGACGCGATCGTCGCCTCGATGTCGATCACGCCGGAGAGGAAGGAGAAGGTCGACTTCTCGCACAAATACTACAACACGCCGTCTGCAATCGCCGTGCCGAAGGATTCGCCGCTCAAGGGCGTGACCAAGGAAGACCTTGCCGGCAAGAGTATCGGTGTCGCCACCACGACCACCCATTTCAACTATGCCTCGAAGACCTATACCGACAGCACCGTCAAGGGCTATCCGAGCAGCCCCGAGGAACAGGCTGATCTCGCCAACGGCCGCCTCGATGCCATCGAGGACGATATCGTCGTGCTGCAGCAGTGGCTCGATTCGCCTGACGGCGCCTGCTGCAAGATCCTCGGTCAGCCCTCGCCGCAACCGGTCGAAATTTTTGGGCCTGGGGCCGGCATCGCCGTTCGAAAGGGCGAGACCGACCTGGTCAACAAGCTGAATTCCGCCATCGACGCGATCCGCGCCAACGGAAAATACAAGGAAATCAACGACAAGTACTTCAAGTTCGACGTCTACGGCGCCGAGTCCTGATAGTCTATTGCCAAGGCGGCAGGGGGATCCCCTGTCGCCTTATTCATCTCGGGAGAGCCGTGGGGATAAGACCAGTCAATGCCAGCCCAAAGCATATGGACACTGCTCAGTTGGGGACCGGAGGGCTGGAGTGACGATATTGCATATGGCGCGTTGGTCACCATCGCGCTTGCGCTTGCAACGCTGCCGATCGGCTTGACGATCGGCTTTTTCGTCGCCTGGGCCAAGCAGTCCGAAGAACCGTCGCTGCGGGTGGCCGCCAACATCTACACCACCGTGTTTCGCGGCCTGCCGGAACTGGTGACGCTGTTCCTGTTCTTCTTCGGCATGCCCATCCTGCTGCAATACGTCATCCGCCTCTTCAAGCCCGAGGCGACGATCGACGTCGACAGCTTCATCGCCGGCATGATCGTGCTGTCGCTGATCTTTTCTTCCTATGCCAGCGAGGTGTTTCTTTCCGCCTTTCGCGCCATTCCGAAGGGCCAGTATGAAGGCGGCTACGCGATCGGCCTGTCGACGTGGCTGACCATGCGCAAGGTAATCCTGCCTCAGCTGCTGCGCATCGCCTTTCCCGGCCTCGAGAATTGCTGGCTCAGCCTGCTCAAGGACACCGCCTTGGTCTCGGTCGTCAACCTCGCCGAAACCTTGCGCAACGCCGGCGTGGCCGCGCGTGTCACGAAACACGCCTTCCTGTTCTACAGCGTGGCCGCGCTGGTTTTCCTCGCTCTGGCGATCCTGTCATCGATCGCGACCGGGTTCATCTTGCGCTCGCTGGGGCGGAGAGAGGCACGATGAGCGTCAGCCAAGCTATTTCAGTTGACCGACCGCCACCGCAGGCTCGCGGCTGGCCGCGCACCCGTATCGTCGGTTACGCGCTCGTCGGCCTCTGGATTCTCTTCGGCCTCGGTATCCTCGCCTATCTCGTCTATGCCTGGAACGGCGAGTTCTTTGCCAGATATGCGCCTGCCTATCTGCAGGGACTCTGGACCACGCTGTCTCTCGTCGCGATTTCGATGGTTGCCGGTGCGATCTTTTCGCTGCCCGTCACCTATGGCCGCATGTCGAAGAACCGGTTCCTGTCCGGCCTTGCCTACTGCTACGTCTATTTCTTCCGCGGCACACCACTGCTGGTCCAGGTCTACCTCGTCTACTATGGCTTGGGTTCTTTCCGGCTGCAGCTCGAGTCCGTCGGGCTATGGTGGTTCTTCCGCGAGGCCTTCAACTGCGGCGTCTTCGCCTTTGCGCTCAACACCGCCGCCTATCAGGCCGAGATCCTGCGCGGCGCCATTGAAAGCGTGCCCAGGGGCCAATGGGAAGGAGCCGCCTCGCTCGGCCTTCACAAGCTGCAGACGCTGCGCAAGGTTGTCCTGCCACAGGCGTTCATCGTGGCTTTGCGCCCCTACGGCAACGAACTGGTTCTGATGATCAAGGCTTCGGCGATCGTCGCCATCATCACCGTCTATGACCTCATGGGCAACGCGAAGCTCGCCTACGCCAAATCCTTCGATTTTCAGGCCTATGTCTGGGTCGCCATCGTCTATCTGGTGATGGTCGAGATCCTGCGCCACGGCGTCGAATGGATCGAGCGACGGATCACCATCCATCTGCATCGCTGAAGGCATCCCCGAACCGTTCCTGATCGGCCTGTGCCAGTCGATGCGGCGGTGCGCGCCTTGACGAATTCGTCGCATGGCCTAGAGCTTCCGCAGCTGAAATCTCTATTTCCGTCGGAAGGACAAGGCATGGCATCGGTGGCATTTCTCGGTCTTGGCGTCATGGGCTATCCCATGGCCGGACACCTGAAGAACAAGGGCGGCCACGACGTCACCGTCTACAACCGCACAAGCGCCAAAGCCGAACAATGGGTCGCTCAACATGGCGGCAACTTTGCCCCGACGCCGGCCCAGGCCGCCGAGGGCAAGGATTTCGTCTTTTCCTGTGTCGGCAATGACGATGATTTGCGCTCGGTGACGACAGGCCGGGACGGCGCCTTCAAATCGATGAAGAAGGGTTCGGTCTTCATCGACAACACCACGGCTTCGGCCGAAGTCGCGCGCGAACTGGCGCAAGCCGCGCAATCGGGCGGGTTCTCATTTCTCGACGCGCCGGTTTCCGGTGGCCAGGCCGGCGCCGAGAACGGCGTGCTGACCGTCATGGTCGGTGGCGACGAGGCTGCGTTCGACAGGGCCAGGCCAGTCATCGACGCCTATGCCCGTATGGTCGGGCTGATGGGGTCGGCTGGTGCCGGCCAGCTCACCAAGATGATCAACCAGATCTGCATCGCCGGACTGGTGCAGGGACTGTCGGAAGGCATCCATTTCGGCAAGAAGGCCGGGCTCGACATCGAAAAGGTGATCGAGGTGATTTCCAAGGGTGCCGCCGGCTCCTGGCAGATGGAAAACCGGCACAAGACCATGAACGCCGGAAAATATGATTTCGGTTTCGCCGTCGACTGGATGCGCAAGGATCTCGGCATCTGCCTGGCGGAAGCCGACCGCAATGGCGCCAGATTGCCCGTGACCGCGCTTGTCGACCAGTTCTACAAGGACGTGCAGGCGATGGGCGGTAAACGCTGGGACACGTCCTCGTTGCTGGCCCGGCTGGAGAAGTAGGCGCCGATGTCCCTGCCCGCTCCGAATTGGACCGCGCAGGATATCGTCGCCCATCTGCGTTCGATCGGAACCATGGAAAACCGCACCGGCATGGCGCGGTTCGGCATCAACACCGCGCTCGGCACGAACGCCTCGTCGCCAGAAAAATCTGACAGGGCGAGGGGTGCTGCGGCCGGTTCTCGCCGACATGTGATGTGGCTCGAGCATTGACGCCACCGACAGCGGCGTCTCTACTTGTCCGCAAAGGACCCGGCCATGAACCATTTCACTTCGATCCTGGCGCTCGCGGCCGCGCTTGCTCTCTCCACCGCAGGTGCTTCGGCCGAGACCACGCACATTTTCTGGAAGGACCTGCGTCCGGCAACCCAGGCAGTTGCCGAAGACGCCGGTCTGCCGATGATCGCGGCGAAACTGCCGGATCATGGCGAGACGCTGTCGGTTGCCCTGCAGGACAAAACGATACAATTAGCCGGCTATGCATTGCCGGTCGACCGCGACGGCGACCTCGTCTATCAGTTCCTGCTGGTGCCGTGGACGGGTGCTTGCAGCCACATGCCGACGCCGCCTCCCAACCAGATCGTGCTGGTCACGCCTGCCCGTCCCTACAAGATGTCGGAAGCCTACCAGCCGGTCGCCATTACCGGTGCCCTGAAGCCGGACATGGAGAAAAGCCAGCTGTTCATTCTCGACGGCGCCAGCGTCATCCAGTCCGGTTATACCGTGCGCAAGGCCGATGTCGTGGGCGTCGACACGGTTCCGGACTCCGTCATATTGTCGGTGAACTCGCCCTGGAGTTTCCTCAACAAGAAGAAAAATTGACCGGCGGGATCAGGCGGCGTTCGCGCCCGACTCCTTGTCCAGCACCATGTAGTCGAGCGGGATTTCGGTCGTGTACTTGATCTGCTCCATGGCGAAGGACGACGACACGTCACGGATCTCGATCTTGGCGATCAGCCGTTTGTAGAAGGCGTCGTAGGCGGCGATGTCGGGCACCACGACGCGCAAGAGGTAATCGACGTCGCCGCTCATGCGGTAGAATTCGACCACCTCGGGAAATTCCTGGATGACCTCGGAGAACCGGCGCAGCCATTCATGGCTGTGCGAATTGGTGCGGATCGACACGAAGACGGTCACACGCACATTGACCTTTTCGTGGTCGAGAATGGCGACGCGCCGCTTGATGACGCCCTCCTCCTCCAGCTTCTGGATGCGCCGCCAGCACGGTGTGGTCGACAGGCCGACTTTCTTGGCAACGTCGGCGACCGCGAGCGTCGCGTCCTCCTGCAGAAGGCGGAGAATTTTTCGGTCAAGGCGGTCCATCGGAGGCTCCTGGTGGAATAGTTTCGCTATATTCCCTTTTATTTGGGCCGTTCACAAGAAAGAAATTCTGCGATCCGCGTCGAAAGCGAGTGATTTCTTGCTGAATGCCTAACCGAGGCGAGAGCGGATTTCCGACCGCAGGAAAGGCAGCAAATCCGTTTCAAACCATGGATTCTGCTTCAACCAGCCAGTGTTGCGCCAGGATGGATGTGGCAGTGGCAGCACTTTGGGGCCGACAGAATTCTCCCAGATGGCGCGCCAGTTCATCACCGTTTCCGTCAGCGAGGCGCGGCGCGCCGCGCCCATGTGCCAGGTTTGCGCATAGATGCCGATCGTCAGTACCAGGTCGATCTGCGGCATCGACGCCATCAAGGGCGCGCGCCAGGCCGGGGCGCATTCACGCCTCGGCGGCAGGTCGCTGCCCTTGGCATTCTGTCCGGGAAAGCAGAAGCCCATCGGCACGATGGCGAATTTCTCGATGTCGTAGAATTCGTCGCTGGTCACACCGAGCCAGTTGCGCAGGCGGTCGCCGGACGCATCCGTGAAGGGCATGCCCGACAGATGCACCTTGGTTCCCGGGGCCTGGCTGGCGATCAGTATGCGGGCGCTGGAGGATGGTCGCAGCACCGGACGCGGCTCGTGGGGCAGCGGCTTGCCGATGGGATTGTCGACGCAGATGCGGCAAGCGCGAACCATCGCGGCGAGCCTGTCCAGTTCGACGCTCAAGCGGCGGCACTCGGCCGGCTGGAGACGGCGTGATGCCAACGCAGCACATTGGTGCATTCCTCCGGCACCTTGATGCGTGCCGGCTTCATGAAGTCGATCGCGATCAGGCCGGTGATGTCGGCAATCGAATAGCTGTCGCCGGCGGCGAATTCGCGGCTGCCCAGTTCAGCGTCCAGCAGCCTGAGAAACTCCAGCGCCTTCGGCTTGTTGGCCTCGCCCCATTCGGGAATCTGCGGGATTTCCCATTCCTTCATGGCCGGATGGATGTGACGGAAAGCCTGCGCGACGCTGTTGAGCAGGTTGAACTCCATCCGCCTCTGCCACATCTCGACCTGCGCCTTGCCAAGCGCGCCGCGCCCGAACAATGCCGGCTCGGGATAAAGCTCCTCGAAATAGCGGCAGATGGCGACGGATTCGGTGAGGATGGTGCCATCATCGAGTTCGAGAACCGGCAGGCGCTGCAGCGGATTGCGCGAACTGACCGACTGCTGCTTGTGTTCCAGCGCGCCCATGTCGACGGGCACCAACGGAACCGTGATCCCCTTCTCGGCGAGGAAAACGCGAACCCGCCGCGGGTTGGGCGCACGACCGCCGTCGAACAGCTTCATTTCGATCCTCCTTTTCCTTCGGCCGGAAACGCTTCACCAGAAGCGAAATATCTCGCGCGCCGCGTCGCCGATCGACGCCAGCGTGCCATGTTTTCGCTCCACGACATCGCCGTGGTGGCTGTCGCGCCAGTCCTGCGGCTGGTCGAACGTACCCGCCCAGATGCCAACCCTTGCCGCGCGCGCGGTCGCTTCCTCGCCTTCGAAGTCGCCATAGGCGACGGCCCAGCCGGCCTCGACCTGGGCGCGGTTGAGGTCGGTGCCGCCGGCCTTGCAGTCGCCAAGCAACCGGCCATAGCGATCGCGCTGCCAGCCGCTGCAGGTGACCGGCCTGCCGGCGATCAGGCGCACCAGTGACTGCCGCGCCAGCGTGCCACAGGCATAATCGGCGCCGTTCTTGCGGCAGGTCTGGGTGTATTCCGGAGCGTCGATGCCGCGCATGCGGATGCGCTCGGTGCCGAGCGTGATCGAATCGCCATCATTGATGAAGGCGCTACCTCGCGTCTTGCGTGTCTCCACCCGATCGAGACGCGCCGCAAGCAGGATCAGCAGCCCCAGGATGATGGCGGCCAGCCCGTAGTCCAGCAGCTTGCGCCACAGGCTTCTCGGGCGCGGTGCAGCGTACCGCGGGCGCGACCTCGGCGACCAGGAACGGCTCATATGGCAAACGGTTGGTTAATCATTCGAACGTAGCTTAACACCTTGAAATCGCTGCGCGCATAAATTGAAGCTTTTGATGCCCTTGCAACGCTCGAACACAGCGGACAAGTTCATTGTGGACCGCAGGAAACGGCATCGCAACACCGATGTCGCGCGCGCGGTGCGCAAGACGCGCGACCGTCTTTCGCAGCAGGCGGGCAATCCCGATTTCGACCGCGAGCTGCTGAAGCTCCACGCCCAGGCCATGACAAGCGGCGCCGTGATCATCCCGCTGCTCGTCCTGGCGATCGCCGTGGCCGGCCGTCTGGCCGGTGTCGGCAATGAGATCGGGCTCTGGGCGTTGTTTACGCTCACCTGCTATACAATAGTCGCTTTCATGGCGCGGCGCATCGAGCGTACTGAAGCTTCCGAGCTCAACCCCTTGCAAACGCGAAGGGAATTCCTGGTAGGCCATTTTCTGTGCGGTCTCGGTTGGGCCTGGTTCGTCTGGCTGGGCTGCGACACATGTCAGGTCGACCAGTTCCAGGTGGTCAAAGCCGTGGTCCTCCTGGTCGCCATGGCGGCGACCGCAGTCATGGCATCGTCGCTGAGCGGCGCCCTGCTGGCCACTTTTGCTATCCCCGTGGCGCTCTTTGCCTACACGGGGGTGAGCTTATGGATGCCGGTCGAGGCGGTCATGGCGGGGCTGCTGGTCGTCTCCCTGCCTTTCTTTGCCTATGTGGCGCGCAACCTCAACCGTTCGTCGGTGATGATGCTGTCGTTCCGCTCCGAACGGGACGCGTTGGTGGTGGAGCTTGAGACGGCGAAATCGATGTCGGACGAGGCGCGGCGGCGAGCCGAGGACGCCAACCTGGCAAAATCGCGTTTCCTCGCTTCGATGAGCCATGAATTGCGCACGCCGCTCAACGCCATTCTCGGCTTTTCCGAGGTGATGGCGAACGAGGTGCTGGGGCCGATGAGCAATCCCACCTATCGCGACTACGCCCATGACGTGCATGATTCCGGCCAGCACCTGCTCGACCTGATCAACGAAATCCTCGACCTGTCGCGCATCGAGGCAGGCCGATACCAGCTCAACGAGGAGCCGGTGATGTTGCTCAACATCGTCGAGGATTGCTGCCACATGATGGAGCTGAAAGCACGCAACAAGGATATCCGCGTCGTTCAGGATTTCGAACAGACATTGCCGCGGCTGTTCGCCGACGAGCGCGCCGTGCGCCAGATCGCGCTCAACCTTCTGTCCAACGCCATCAAGTTCACCGCCACCGGCGGCGAAATCCGCGTCCGGGTCGGCTGGACGGCGGGTGGCGGCCAGTACATTTCGATCAAGGACAACGGCCCCGGCATTCCCGAGGACGAGATTCCGGTCGTGCTTTCAGCCTTCGGCCAGGGTTCGATCGCCATCAAGAGCGCCGAGCAAGGCACCGGGCTTGGCCTGCCGATCGTGCAAGGGCTGCTCGCCATGCATGGCGGTGAGTTCGAGCTTCATTCCAAGCTGCGCGAGGGCACCGAGGCGATCGCCATCTTCCCGCTGAGCAGGGTGATGGAAGAACTGCCGGCGCTGCCGACCGCTGCGGTGGCCGCGCGGCGGCGGTAACGCCGCTGCAAACCTACGTCGACACGGACTGGAAGAAGGTACGCAGACCGCAATGACGACGGAGTGGGATGCCAGCGGCCTCGAAATCAAATCGGAGCGGCTTCGCCTGAAGCTGTTTACGGCCGACGATGCAGCGGACGTCTTTGCCGCCATCACTCCCGCGATAACCCGTTTCATGCAGTGGGAACCACCTCGATCACCAACGGCTTTTGAAGAGATATGGCGATCCTGGCTTGCGCCGATCCTTGACGGATCGGATTTGCATTTCGTCGTGCGTTCGTTGACGGACGGTCGCTGTCTCGGGCTTGTCGGCCTCCACGCGGCCAGGACTGCCTGTCCCGAGATCGGAATTTGGCTAAGGGAGGACGTACATGGAAACGGCATCGGCCGTGAGGCCGTTGCCGCCATGGCGGCATGGGCGTCCGAGGAATTCAATCCGGATTGCTTCGAGTATCCAGTCGCAGAAGAAAACGTGGCGAGCAGAAGGATCGCGGAAGGCCTTGGTGGATCAATAGTCGAGACACGCTCGAATTCGAAATATACCTCGGTCGTCTACCGCATTCCAAATATCCGGCGTTGACGCGCGAGGACCGGGAGATTCTAGCCCCGCACAGCCGCCGCCATGCCTGAACTGGTCAATGCCGCGGCCTTGACCAGTCCGGCTGCCAGGGCTGCTCCCGCACCTTCGCCGTGGCCGATGCCCAGGTCGAGCAGCGGACGCAGCCCGAGGTGCTCGGCGGCCCTTGCATGCGCGGGCTCGGGCGACAGGCTGGCGAGAAGACAATGGTCCAACACTGCGGAATTCGCCGCATGCAGCACCGCCGCGGCCGCCGTTGCCGCGAAGCCATCGAGCAGTACCGGTATCTGCTGCATCCGCGCGGCAAGGATTGCACCGGCTATCGCCGCGAACTCGCGGCCGCCGACCCGGCGCAGCACCTCTAGCGGGTCTTCGAGATGGTGGCCGTGAAGCGCCAGCGCCGCATCGACCATTTCCGCCTTGCGGACCTGCATCGCCGCATCGGCGCCGGATCCCGGGCCAACCCAGTCGGCACCCCTGCCCCCGAACAGCGCGGCGAACAGCGCGGCGGCCACGGTGGAGTTGCCGACGCCGAGATCGCCGAGGCAAAGCAGGTCGATGCCGCCGGCTATCGCCTCCATGCCGAAGGCCATGGTGGCGGCGCAACCGCGCTCATCGAGCGCGGCTTCCTCGGTGATGTCGCCGGTCGGGATGTGCAGGGCAAGATCGAACACCTTCAGACCGAGGTCGTTGGCAATGCAGATCTGGTTGATCGCCGCACCGCCGGCGGCGCAAAGCTCGACGGCGTTGGCGGTCGCCGCCACGGGCCTCGGCGAAATGCCATGCCTGACAACGCCATGGTTGCCGGCAAAGACAGCCATCAAGGGCCTAGTCACGGCAGGCGGAGCGCGACCGCTCCATCCCGCGAGCCACGCGGCGATGTCCTCGACGCGACCAAGCGAATTCTCCGGCTTGTCGGCCTTGGCGAACAGCGTGCGCACGCGTGCCTCGGCTTTGAGGTCGGCTGCCGGCAAATTGTCCAGCAGGTTGCGGAAATCGTCGAAAGGCAGTGCGTTTGTCATGTTGCGAACAATCGTTCCTGGATCAGAGGAGCGGCATAGCTGCCTTGCGCGATCGGCACAACCTCCTCGATCGTCTGTCCTGATTTGCCGCAAAGGCGGCCACGGAGGGCGCTATCGCGAGGGCTTGCATTGGCTTTGCCGTTGCACCATGTGGAGGTGGAAGAGCGGATTCCGGACCGGGTCCCTCGAGAGAAAGTCATGACGGCCATCGAATCTCCCTGCATCCTGGTCTGTTCGATCGATATGAAAACCGGATTCTGCTTCGGTTGCGGCCGCACGCGCGAGGAGATCGGCGCCTGGATGGGGATGACGCCGGAGATACGCCGCAGCGTGATGGCCGAACTGCCGGCCCGGCTGGAAACCGTCGAGCGCCGGCCGCGCCGGGAAACGCGCCGCACCCGCATGGCGCGCGAACGCGACGCACCCTAGCGAGGACGGATGAGCAGCCGGCTATTCTGGACTGTGATGGCGGTGATCGGTGTGGGGGCAGCGCTTCTCATGCTCAACGATTCCGCCGGCAGCACGCTCGGTGTCGAGAATTACGATTTTGGCCGGTTGATCTGGCTTGGGGCTTTCGGTGCCCTTATCGGCGCCGGCTTGCTGCGGTCGGCTCCGCTAGGAGTGGTGGCCCGCAACCTCGGCACCTGGGCTGCCATCGTGCTCGCGCTGATCGCCGGTTATCAATATCGCTACGAACTGCAGGACGTCGCCAGCCGGGTGACCGCGGGGCTCGTTCCCGGCAGCCCGCTGGCGCTCGGCGTCGAAGACGGCCACGCCACCGTGACCCTCGACAAGGCCGACAACGGTCACTTCGAGGCGCGCATCCTGGTCAATGGCAATCCGGTGCGGGCCGTTGTCGACACCGGCGCGACCAGCACGGTCCTGACTTCGGAAGACGCGCAAGCTGCCGGCTTCAATCCGGCGGCGCTCAACTACACAATACCGGTTTCGACAGCCAACGGCATGGCGCGCGCCGCTGCGGTCAAGACCGACGAGGTGGCGATCGGCGGCATCGTGCGCAAGGATATGTCGGTGATGGTCGCCGCTCCCGGCATGCTGAGCCAAAGCCTGCTCGGCATGAACTTCATCGGTTCGCTGTCGGGCTTCGACGTGCGCGGCGACCGTATGATCCTCAGGGACTAACGCATGTCGCCCGGAAGTGTCCTCGGTTCCGGGATAACGACATGCATAAAATCAGAAGCTTACAGCAGGTCAGGCGAATCCTATTCGCCGCGACATGCTGTAAGGTCAGGCCGCTTCGGCGGCCGCTCCACCGAATTCGACAGCCGCGAAAGCCGTCTTCAGCACGTCAGGCCCGGCTCCGGGCCGGGTCGCGTCGGTGGACAGAATCTGGCGGTAGCGGCGCGCGCCGGGCAGCCCGTGAAACAGCCCGACCATATGGCGGGTGACATGGCCGAGCCGCCCGCCCTGTTCGATGTGGCGCCCCGCGTAGTCCGCCATCGCATCGATCAGCGCCGCGAAATCGAACGCTTCCGGCCGCGCTCCGTAGAAGGCGGCGTCAACACCAGCCAGAATGCCGGGTGTGTGATAGGCGGCACGGCCGAGCATGGCGCCGTCGATCTGATCGAGATGCGCCCGCGCCTCTTCAAGCGACTGAATACCGCCATTGATGCCGATGAATTTGTTCGGTTTTCCAGCCTTCAGCCGATAGACCCTGTTATAGTCGAGCGGCGGGATGTCGCGGTTTTCCTTGGGGCTCAGACCTTCCAGCCACGCCTTGCGTGCATGCACCCACAAGGCATCGGCGCCGGCATCGAAAACCCCATTCGCCAGCGCATCGAGCGCCGGCTCCGGATCCTGTTCGTCGACCCCGATCCGGCATTTGACCGTGACCGGCACCGTCACCGCCGCTTTCATCGCGGCGACGCAATCGGCGACAAGGTCGGGCACTTTCATCAGGCAGGCGCCAAACGTGCCGGACTGGACGCGGTCGGACGGGCAGCCGACATTGAGATTGATCTCGTCATAACCGAAAGCCTGGCCAATCCGCGCCGCTTCGGCAAGTTTTTCGGGATCCGAGCCGCCAAGTTGCAGGGCGACGGGGTGTTCCACCTCATCGAAGCCAAGCAGCCGCTCGCGCGCGCCATGGATGACCGCGTCGGCAACAACCATTTCGGTGTAAAGCAGCGCATGTGCCGTCAGCCGGCGATGGAAGAACCGGCAATGCCGGTCCGTCCAGTCCATCATCGGGGCCACGGCCACTCTATGATCTTGATTTTTCAGCATTATTTCTTTAACATCAAATCGTTAGAACCTGCCGAGTGCACACGAATTTACGCCGGAATACGACCCTTTTCGCCACGTTTCGATCTCTCAGTGCACACGGAGCGCACACGAAAAAATGGCCACCTACACAAAACTCTCATCCGGTTCCTGGCGTGTCCAAGTCCGTCGCAAAGGTCGCTACGTCAGCGAGACCTTCCTGCGCCGAGACGACGCACGGCGCTGGGCGACCGAAACCGAGCGCCAAGTCGACCGCGGCGAGACGCCGACCAAGTCCCGTACAGCACGCCTGAAAACGTTCGGCGATCTCATCGACCTTCATATCGACGACATGTGCGATGTAGGCAAGTCCCCTCGCCGCTCCAAGGCCGCTGCCCTCGATATGCTCCAAAGACATCTGGGGAAGTGCAACATCGCGGCTCTCGATCGCGAACGGCTCATTCGTTTTGGTCGCGACCGGGCCGCCCAGGGTGCCGGACCGATGACTCTCGGCATCGACATCGGCTTTGTGAAACTTATCCTGTCTCATGCAGCCGCTGTTCACGGTTTACCTGTCAAGGTCGAGCCGGTTGATCTGGCGCGTATCGCCCTGAAGAGGCTTGGCCTCGTTGGGAAAGGCCAGCAGCGCGACAGGCGCCCGACGCAGGATGAACTCGACAGGCTCATCGGTCACTTCGATGCAAACCCTCGTCAGATTGCACCGGTTAGCCAGATCATACGGTTCGCCGTCGCAACCGCGATGCGCCAGGAAGAAATCTGCAAGGTGCGTTGGTCCGATTTGGAATCTCGCACGCGGATGCTTCTCATCCGCGACAGGAAAGACCCTCGGAACAAGAACGGCAACAATCAGCGCATACCGCTATTCGCGGCCACTGGCTATGATGCGTGGGCTATTGTTGAAGAGCGGCGGACAAAGCGCAGCAATGACGATGATCGAATTTTCCCGTTCAATCATAGGTCAGTCGGCACCGCCTTCCACCGGGGGTGTGCTGACTTGAGCATCGACGACCTTCATTTTCATGACTTGCGTCACGAAGGCACGAGCCGTCTTTTCGAGGCCGGATTCACAATTGAACAGGTAGCTCTGGTAACGGGGCACAAGGACTGGAAAATGCTAAAACGGTACACGCACCTTAAGCCCGAGGCTCTGCACGCAGTGCTGGCGAATCGTGCTGCCTAGCGCGATGATCGCCACCGTGTTCGATCGATTTCAGTGGTGAGCCAAAACTTAAAACCAGACTACAAATCTGGGGGCAGGACTTCGAATCCCTTTAGTCGCGCCATCCCTTCCAACTGATTTCCCGCGCCCGGGCTTTTTTGCGCAAGGCCTATGCACACACAGGCGTTCTGGCGATCACAGTCCCATCCAGTTGATGCGCTCCTGGTCCTCCTTAGCCACGGCCACCGTTGTTCCTTTCGCGTGCCGCAGGTTCTCTCGCCCGTCAAGGTCATGCTCCCTCCAGGCCCTAGCGCGCTTGCATGGCACCGGCGAGCCATCGCGGCTCGGAGTTCACAACCCAGGGAATGCGGCAAGTCCACTCTCCCAAGGCCGCGACACAAAGCAACGCTGGTTCCTCGACTGTGAACTCGGTCACGCCGCGGGGTACGGCGCAGGAAAGCAGCCGCGTCCAGCCATCGTAACGCGCTTTGTGGGCGAGCGAATGCGTGACGGCTAAACTATTCGAAAGAGTAGGTAAATCCTTCCGACGAGGCACCGACAGTGACTTTTGTCATCTTCTTGCCCTCCAGCGAGCGATTGAGCACGCCGCGGCTGAGTTCGGGCAGGAGCGTGTTGGTGAGAATTGCGTCGATCATGCGCCCGCCGGATTCGATCTCGGTGCAGCGCGCCTTGACCATGTCCATGACACCGTCGCCGATCACCAGCTCGGCATCGTTTGTTGCTTTGAGGCGCCGCGCTACCTTGTCGAACTGGTGTCTGGTGATCGCCTCTATCATCGCGTCCGAGAGCGGATAGTAAGGGATTGTCACCACGCGGCCGAGGAAAGCGGCCGGAAACACTTTCAGCAGCGGACCGCGCAAGGCGGTGTCTAGATCGTCCATGCCGGTGCGCAAGGTGCCGTTCTTCGTGCGGTCCATGATAACCTGGGAGCCGACATTCGAGGTGAGCAGGATCAGCGTATTCTTGAAGTCGATCCGGCGGCCTTCGCTGTCGTCCATCATACCCTTGTCGAAGACCTGGAAGAAGATCTCGTGCACGTCCGGATGCGCCTTCTCGACCTCGTCGAGCAGGATTACCGAATAAGGCTTGCGCCGCACGGCCTCGGTCAGGATGCCGCCCTTGCCATAGCCGACATAACCGGGCGGCGCGCCCTTCAGCGTCGAGACCGTGTGAGCCTCCTGGAATTCGGACATGTTGATCGAAATCAGGTTCTGCTCGCCACCATAGAGCGTTTCGGCAAGCGCCAGGGCTGTCTCGGTCTTGCCGACGCCGGAGGGGCCGCAAAGCAGGAACACGCCGACCGGTTTCTCCGGTGCGCCGAGGCCGGCGCGGCTGGTCTGCACACGTCTCGCGATCATCTCCATCGCATGGTCCTGACCGACAACGCGCTCAGACAAAGTGGCAGCGAGCTTGAGCGCCTTCTCGGTCTGGCTGGACAGCATCCGTCCCGTCGGGATGCCGGTCCAGTCCTGGACGACGGCAGCCACGGCATTGCGATCGACCGACGGCAGGATCAGCGGGGTCTCGCCCTGAGCCTCGGCAAGTTCCGCCATCAATTCGCGCAGTCGTGCCAGATCAGCAGTGGAATCCGGCGCGGCAACAGGCTCGTGTGCGGCAGCGGCCTCCACCTTTGCCGCCTTTGTTTTCGTGGACTTGGTCTTCGAGCCCTTGGGTTCGGCCGTCTCGGGTTGCGGAGTCTTGGCCTCAGGCGCCTTGCTTTCATGCGCCGTGGCAGCTGGCGCATCGACGGCCTCACCCGGAGCGTCTTCCCCGCCCTCCACCGTGTCGAGTGGCACGCCCTCGCCTCGGAGTTTGGCGCGCAGGTCGAGTATCTCGGCGACAAGCGCCTTTTCCCGATCCCAGCGCGCTTGCGCTGCCGCAAGCGTGGTCTCGGTTTCCGCCAACCCGGCCTCCACGCGAGCCTGTCTGTCGGCCACTTCGATGCCGATCGCTGCCTCGCGGACGATGATGCCTTCCTCGACCTCGAGCGCCTGGCGGCGGCGCAGAATGTCCTCGACCTCCGCCGGCGTAGCATGCTGCGAGACGGCAACGCGGGCGCAGGCGGTGTCGAGGAGGCTGACCGCCTTGTCCGGCAGCTGCCTGGCCGGAATGTAGCGGTGCGAAAGCGAAACCGAGGCCTCGATCGCCTCGTCAAGGATCTGCACCTTGTGGTGCTGCTCAAGAACACCGGCGACACCGCGTAACATCAGCACGGCCACCGTTTCGGAAGGCTCTTCGATCTTGACCACCTGGAACCGACGGGTCAGCGCCGGATCCTTCTCTATATGCTGCTTGTATTCGGCCCAGGTCGTGGCGGCGATGGTGCGAAGCTCGCCGCGCGCGAGCGCGGGCTTGAGGAGATTGGCCGCATCGCCGGTTCCCGCCGCGCCGCCGGCGCCGATCAGCGTATGCGCCTCGTCGATGAAGAGGATGATCGGCGTCTCTGAGGACTGGACCTCCTCGATGACGGCCTTCAGCCGCTTTTCGAACTCGCCCTTGACGCTGGCGCCCGCCTGCATCAGCCCGACATCGAGCATGCGTACGCTGACATTCTGAAGCGTCGGCGGCACGTCGCCCTGGGCGATGCGCAAGGCAAAGCCCTCGACGACCGCCGTCTTGCCGACGCCCGCCTCGCCGGTCAGGATCGGGTTGTTCTGCCGGCGCCGCATCAGGATGTCGACAATCTGGCGGATTTCAGGATCGCGGCCGACGACCGGATCGATCTTGCCGTCGCGGGCACGCTGGGTCAGGTCGGTGGCGTATTTGGCGAGTGCTGAATCCCCGCCCGGGCCGCGTTTCACCGGTGTTTCGGCCGTAGCTACGGCAGGAGGTGAGCCGGCTTCGAGCGAGCCCTCAGTGACCTCGGCGAAGCGGGCAATGACCCCATCCGCATCGATCTTGTCGAATTCGGCGCTGATTTTCGAAACCAGCCCTTCCAGCACCGGTATCTTCAGGCAGGCGAGAAGAATGTGCGCGCTGCGCACCTCATCGACACCGAATTCCAGTGTGGCCAAGCTCCAGCCTTCCTGTATGGCATGGAAGATGTGATCGGAAAATTCCTCCACCGAGGTCGCGCCGTAGGGCAGCTTGTCGATTGCGCGGGTCATATCCGCCGTCAACCGGCTGACATCCAGCCCGGCATCGGCAACGATCATCTGCACATCCGAGCGCTCGGACAGCACCAGTTGCTGGACGAAATGGACGAGCTCGACATAGGGGTTGCCGCGCAGCTTGGCCGTGTCCGCCGCGGCCTTGAAGGCGCGCACCCCCGTGGGATTGAGCTTTGCAACGAGTTCCTTGCGCTTGAAACTCTGCGACGATCGGCGCTGTTCCATTTGAACCTGCCCCCGAGATCTGCTGACCGTACCCTGCCATAGAAGCGGCTGCTTGACAAAGCCGTGTGACGAAGGAGGCCTTCCGACCCGGTTCAGGCGGCACCTCGTGGTTACACAAGCCCTGCAAACTCCTGCAACAAACCCGGATTGCGGTCTGAACCACGCGAGCCATTTCACATACCCGGCCCGCCAACCGCGCAATGGGTTGGTCGAAAGACTACTGCAGCATTCAGCTTCTGTTAGTTTTTGAGGAAGTGCTCAATTGTCGTGGCATGGGACCGATGATAACGTTGCGTCACATGGGTCACAGGGCCCTTTGCTGGGGGTAGGTGTGATTGATCTCGCACTCTGGCTGAATCCTCTGAACGGTGCGAACCCGTCGGGAGAGGATTTGCGCAACGACCCGGCCTTTCAAGAGCTGGAGCGGCTCACGGAAGCCCAGCTCAAGGTCGTCCACGACGGTGGCAACAAGGCTTCGCAATCAACCAGCTCAGTCGACTGGGCGGCCGTCCTCGAAAAATCGGAAGAACTGCGGTCGCGCGGCCGGGATTTGCGCCTTCTGGTCATCGTCACGCGCGCGCTGGCCAATGAAGAGAAACTGGCCGGCCTCGCCCAGGGGCTAACCCTAATCGCAAGAACTTTCGACCAGTATTGGGATACGATGCATCCGGCTTTGCGGTCGAGTGCCACGCCCCGCGACGCAGCGCTACGACGCATCAATGCGCTGCTCGACCTCCAGAACGGCCAGGAAGGCTTGCTGGCGAACATCAGGCAGACCGTCTTCTTCTCACCGCGCGCCATCGGGCCTATCAGCGGGCGAGACCTAGAACAGGCAGCGCTCGACGAGCGCGTCATGCTCCAGGAAGCTGCCTCCGGCCTGGGGACCGCCGAAAAGGCGGCGCTGACGGCCGCCCACAACCAGTTGCTGAACCGGGTGCGCACTGGATGCGCGGCACAGATCGATCAGGCCGCGGACGCTGTCACGACACTTTTGGCCGATGCGCACGCAGCGATTTCGGCGCTGGAGGCGGTCGATACCGCGCTTAATGCCCGCATCGACGGCAACGGCGCGGCCGTTCCGGATCTGAAGAAGTTCCTGCAGCGCTTGCTGACGACGCTGGAGCGGAATTCCAGCATCGGCGCCATGGCCAACGGTGCGGCAAACCCTGCACCGCAGCCGGCTCAACCGGCATCGACGCCCACCCAAAACGGTCATGGAGCCGAGACGATGGCAAGTGTGGCAAGCCCTGTGGAAACCAGCGCTGGCCTGCCTGACCGGATCAACTCGCGCGACGAGGTCGTCAAATGCCTCGATCTCGTGGTTGCCTTCTACGACCGCACCGAACCGTCCAGCCCTATCCCGCATCTCGCCCGGCGCGTGCGCAGGATGGTGCACATGGATTTCGTGGAACTGATGGAAGATCTCGCCCCGTCGGGGCTGAAGGAGTTCCGGCTGCTTGCCGGTGTCCCCGACCCCAAGAAGCCGGCCCAGAAGGATGAAAGGTAACAAGCATGCCAGCAGAGAGCAAAGCCAAGGTCATCGAAAGAAACCGCGCCCCGCGCGTGCAGATCGCCTACGACGTCGAAACCTACGGCAGCCCCACGACGATCGAGTTGCCGTTCGTCATGGCTGTCATGGCCGACCTTTCCGGCGCCTCGCAGACCAAGGAAGCGTCGAAGTCGGTTCTGGACCGCAATTTCGTCGAAACCGACGCCAATCGCTTCCCCAAATTCATGGAAGCGATGGGACCACGCGTGAAGGCGCGCGTGAAGAACACGTTGCCCCAAGCCGAAGGCCAGGAGCGAGACGAAGAACTGGCGATCGATCTCACCTTCGCGAAGATGGGTGACTTCGCGCCGGACAAGGTCGCCGAGCAGGTGCCGCAACTGGCCGAGATCCTCAAGATGCGGCGCCAACTCGAGGAGCTGCTGGGCTTCATGGATGGCCGGGTCGACGCCGAAAAGCGCATCGCGCAGCTTCTGAACAACGAGCCGCTGCTTAGCAAGATCGCCAGCCAGGCGATTTCCGACGGCAAGGGCGAGGAGTAAGTCATGGCCGAACAGCAAAAGACCGCAGCCGCTACCGCCGAGGCCGAAGCCATCGATCTTGGCGAATTCAGCGGCCTTCTTGAAAAGGATTTCAAGGTCAAGAAGGACGACAGCGAGAAACTGCAGCAGTTGGTGCGCAACCTGGCGCTGGCCGCTCAGTCCCGTTCCGAAACGACGACCATCTCGTCCAACGCGATCAAGTCGATCAAGTCGCTGATCGCGGGCATCGACAAGATGCTGACGACGCAGGTCAACGAGATCCTGCATGCCCCGGAAGTGCGGGAGATGGAAGGCACCTGGCGAGGCCTTTGGTACCTCATCAATAACACAGAGACGGACACCAAGCTGAAGATCCGGGTGATGAATATCTCCAAGGAGCAGTTGGCCGACACGCTGGAAGACTACGAAGGCCAGATGTGGGACCAGAGCCCGATCTTCAAGAAAGTCTACACGGACGAGTATTCGATGCTGGGCGGCGAGCCGATCGGCTGCATCATCGGCGCCTACGAGTTCTCCAACCATCCGCGCGACGTCGGCCTGCTGCGCAACATCTCGGGTGTCTGTGCCTCGGCGCACACGCCATTCATCGCGGCCGCCTCGCCGCGGCTGTTCCGCATGGACAGCTGGCAGGAACTGCCGAACCCGCAAGACCTGCAGATGATCGTGAACAACCCGGCCTATGCCTCCTGGCAGTCGCTGCGGGAGAGCGAGGATGCCCGCTATATCGGGCTCACCATGCCACGCGTGCTGGCACGCCTGCCCTACGGCTCGGAAACCGTTCCGGTGAAGGGCTTCACCTTCGAGGAAGAGGTGGGCGGCGACCACAACAAATATGTCTGGATGAACGC
The DNA here is from genome assembly GCF_020164795.1 of Mesorhizobium sp. ES1-3. Lineage (NCBI taxonomy): Bacteria > Pseudomonadati > Pseudomonadota > Alphaproteobacteria > Hyphomicrobiales > Phyllobacteriaceae > Mesorhizobium > Mesorhizobium sp. ES1-3. The sequence continues at coordinate 432,600 of NZ_JAIUGW010000002.1, read as the reverse complement.
CGCCTTCCCGATGGGCGTCAACATCAACCGCAGCCATAAGCTCTATGGCTGGGGAACGCAGATCCGCGGCGTCGAGAATGGCGGCACGGTGCTCAACCTGCCGGTGCACGCTTTCCCGACGGACGACGGTTCGATCGCAATGAAATGCCCGACCGAGGTCGCCATCGACGACCGGCGCGAGGCGGAACTGGCGAAGCTCGGCCTGATGCCGATCTTGCACCGCAAGAACACCGATCTCGCAGCCTTCATCGGCGCGCACTCGCTCCAGGATGACGAGACGCGCGCCGGGCGCCTCGTCGACCCCGACGCCCAGTCAAACGAACGGCTGAGCGCCAACCTGCCCTACCTCTTCCCGGTGTCGCGTTTCGCGCATTACCTTAAGGCGATCGCTCGCGACAAGATCGGATCGTTCAAGGAACGCACCGATATGGAGATCTGGTTGACCGAATGGATCAACCGGTACGTGCTGGCCAATCCAGCCTTCGCGGACGACAAGGCGCGGGCAAAGCGTCCGCTTGCCGCGGCCGAGGTTCAGGTCGACAGCGTCGAAGGCCGGCCCGGTTACTACAATGCCCGTTTCTATCTGCGTCCACATTACCAGTTGGAAGGCATCAACGCCTCCCTCCGGCTGGTATCGGAACTGCCGTCAGTGAAGGGCTGAAGTCGCAGCGAAGTCATCCTGTTTCGTTTGAAAGCGGTGGAGAAAGACAATGCCTACCACAGAGAGAAGCGAGGCTCCTTCAATGAAGATCGATGGATTTTTGAAAGTTCCGGACATCAAGGGCCCGAGCAAGCGCGACGGCCATGAAGACGAGATCGAAGTGCATGGCGTCGATTACAAGATGATAGCGCCCTACGACCCGAATTCGCTTTCGCGACGCGGCCGTGTGTCGATGGGAATGATCAAATTCATCAAGCACTACGACAAGTCGTCGCCATATCTGAAAAAGGCGCTGTTCGAGAACAAGGCGCTCGACGAGGTGGTGTTCTCGGCACGCCGCACCATTGACGGCGAGACCAGCGACTATCTGGTTGTGACGCTCACCGACGCCTCGGTCATGGAGTACGATATGCGGCAGGCCGCCGACGAGGCCGATCTTATCGAGGAAGAAGTCAGCTTCGCCTACAAGAAGATCAAGTTCGTCTACGACAAGGACGACGAGATCGAAATGGACGTCTATGTCGGCAAGTGAGGCCAAGCGGCATGGCGCGAAGCCGCAGCTTGCCGGCAGTTCGCGGGCAAAGCGCGAGGCGGTCCAGCCCTCGCTCTGGGACCGCCTCGTCAACGACTTGCCGGGGCTGGCATCGGAGATCGACGGGCTGCGCCGTCTGCTGGATGAAGAACTCGGCGCCGAGCGCGTCGAGGCTCTTCTTGCCGGCAGCGCGCGCGCCATCGATGCCGACGCCGAACTCACGCCCGAGCAGAAACGGCGCCTGCACCGGCTGGTATTCCAGACCGAGCATCGCGCCGAGATCGAAAGCCGCGGCGTGGTGGTTTCGGCACGCGTGTTGAGAGAAGCCGTGCGGCGCGACATCGAGGCCCTGTTCAACACCGAGCGCTTCGAATCCGAACCGATGCTTTCCGATACCGAACACGAACAGCCCCTGGACGAACTGCCGTCGCTCGCCGACTTTCCGGAGGTGCGCCGCAGCGTGGTCAATTATGGGGTGCCGTCCTTTTCCGGGCGTTCTTCGCGGGATTTCGACCGCGATGCGCTGGCGCGCGAAATCCGCGCGGTGCTTGCCACCTTCGAGCCACGCCTGAAAGAGAGCGCCACGACCGTCAACGTCACGCTCGGCGACAAAAGCGTCGGCCTCAAGATCGAGATCGACGCGGTGCTGATCATGGCCCCTACACCGGAGCGTATGCGGCTGCGCACCACGATCAATCTCGACAACGGCCTGGCACGAACTGAATTCCGGGAGACCTGAGATGGATCGGGTCTTCGTGGAGTATTACGAAGAAGAACTGACCCATATCCGGGCGTTGGCCGCGGAATTCGCCGACATGCATCCTGCGGTTGCCCGTAATCTTTCCCTCGACACGGTCCCATGTCCCGACCCTTATGTGGAACGGCTGCTCGACGGCGTGGCCTTCCTGGCCGCGCGCACCCGTCTCAAGGTCGACGCGGAGCGCTCGCGCTTCTCGCGCGCCGTGCTCGATGTGCTTTACCCGGATCTGGTGACGCCGGCGCCGGCGACAGCGATGGCTGTGCTGAAACCCGGCCAGCAGGTGCAGTCGATGATTGCCGGCCACGCCGTCGCGCGCGGCACACGACTGGTCTCCGGCCTCAATCCAGGGCTTTCGACGCGTTCGACCTTCACCACCGCGCAGGAGGTCACGCTGTGGCCGATCGCGATCGCCTCGGTCAGCTATTTCCAGGATCGCAGCGCGCTCGCCGCCGCCGGAATCGCGCCGATCGGCGACGCGCGCGGCGAGGCGGCGTTTCGCGTCACCCTTGCCCGGACGGGAAAAGGCAAGCTCAGCGAACTGTCGCTCGACCGTCTCGACCTCTATTTCGCCGGGCGTGCCAGGGCAACCTTGCTTTTCGATGCAATCTTCGGCGCCTGCTCGGCTCTCGGCGCGCGGGCGGAAGGCAAGACCAATCCGCTAACGGCGCTGCCCGAGCCCGAAATGATCGGCATCCGCGACGACGAAGCGCTGATGCCGCGCACCCGTACGACCTTCGAGGGATACCGGCTGCTGCGCGAATATTTCATGATCCCGGAGCGCTTCCATTATGTACGGGTCGCCGGCCTCCAGCCCGTGGTCCGCAAGTGCGATGCGGGGATCGAGATCATCTTCCTGTTCCGGCGTCCGGTACCCGAGCTCGCCGATGTGACGGTTGCCGATTTCGAGCTGTTCGTGACGCCGGTCATCAATCTGTTCGAACGCGAATGCAACGTCATCGAGATCGATCCGCGCAAAACGCGTCAGGTGCTGCACGCCGACCGCACCCGGGCGCGGGATTTCGAGATCTTCCGGGTCACCCGGGTCGAGGACGCCGATGCGGAGAGCGGCGAGGCGACAATTCCCGAATTGTTCAGCCTGGGGCAGAACCGCGGCAGCGGCTGGGTCTATTCGACCGAGCGACGCCCGCGCCGAGCCACCGAAGATGAGCGGCGCGAAGGTCTGACCCGCACCTCCTACACTGGCGACGACGTCTTTATCGCCGTCTCACGGCCGGCAGGAAGCGTGCCAAACCGGCCGCTGAAGCGTCTCGACATCTCGGCTCTGTGCACCAACCGCGACCTGCCTATCCTGGACGACACGCCGACGCTGACTCTGGAGACGGCCGATCCGGTCGAAGCGGTGCGCTTGCTTGGAGCGTTGCGAGCGCCGCAGGCGGCCATCCCGGCGTCCCTCCCGGCCAGCGCGGCAGGCGAATCCCGCGCCGACAATCTCGCCTGGCGACTGGTGGCGCAGCTCTCTCTCAACTTCCTCAGCCTTGCCCAGGAGGGCCGTGGCGTGGATCCGCTGCATGCCTTGCTTGACCTTTATGCCGATCGGGGCGATCCCAGCCTTGCCCGCAACGTGCATTCGATCGTGCGCATCGATTCACGCCCAGTGATCGAGCGGCTCCAGATCGACGGGCCAATGTGTTTCGGACGCGGCACCGAAGTGACACTGCATGTCGACCAGTCCGTGCTGGCGGGTCAAAGTTCGCTGCTGCTTTCGGCCCTGCTTTCGCGGCTGTTCGCCCGCCATGCAGGGATAAACGGATTTGTGCGGACCCGTACCCGGTTGCTGCAGAAGCAGGAGGACGTGCCATGGCCGATGACGCCCGGCAATCGCTACCTGATCTAGCGGAGCCCGCAACAGTCGCGGCCGAACCGTTGCTGGAGAGCTTCGACTTTTTCGAACTGTTACGGCGCCTGGAGCAGCGCCGTGGATTGTTCGGCCATTCCGGAACGGCCGACCGCGAGCCGGCGAGACTTGGCCAGCATGTGCGCCTGAGCTTCTCGGCCCGCGACGTCGTCAAGCTCCAGGACGCCGGGGAGAAGGCCCCCGCCCGTGTGACCGTCGCCAATCTCGGGCTGCTTGGACCGGAAGGACCGATGCCATTGCATCTGACACGCTGGGTGCTCGACCGGCTGTCCCAACGTTGGTTCACCGGGGCCGATGCCGAGCAGACCAGCGACACGACCTTCGTCGATTTCGTCAACATCCTGCAGCACCGCATGATGGCCCTTTACTATCGCGCCTGGGCTGACGCGCATCCGGCGGTGCAGGTCGAGCGGTCCGTCGGCGGGCGTGTTCGCGCCATGCTGGAGGCAATGTCGGGGATCGGCCTCCCCGGCACCCAGGATCCCGAACTCGACACTGTGCGACTGCGACAGGCTGGATCGCTCGCCAGCCAGGTCGACGGCGTGGAGCGGCTGACGCTCTTTCTCGCCACCGCCTTCAAGGTGCCGGTGCAGGTCAAGGAATTCGTTGCCGCTTGGACCACCATACCGACGGCACTGCAGACGCGTCTCGGCAAGGCCCATGCCGGGCTCGGACGCGGCGCGACGATCGGGCCGCGGGTCTTCAGCCGCCAAAGCAGGATCGAACTGCGCGTCGGTCCGCTGAGCCTCGACGACTTCAGGTCGTTCCTGCCTGGCGAACGGCGTCTTGGCCTGTTCAAGAAGGCGGTACGCGACATGATCGGCGAGACGCTCGACGTCGATTTGCGCATCGTGCTCGCGTGCAAAGCCGTGCCGCCGCCACGGGTCGGGACTGTCCAGCTTGGCCGAACAGCCTGGCTGGCGCGTCCCGTCGAAAGGGGTGACGCCGACGATCTCAGGTTGCACGCCATCGTCGGCTGGCGGCCGGAAATGGCGGAGGCGGCCGCATGAGCCTGCTGCTGACGCTGGAACAAGGCCCGCGCTCGCAAGTGGTCAGGCAGAGCCGGCTGGACGAGGGCGAATTGGTGATCGGGCGCAGCGCCGACGCCGGCTGGCAGATCGACGACCCGGACATGTTCGTCTCGCGCGCGCATTGCAAGATCAGCGGCGACCGGGATGGCTATTTCATTACCGACACGTCGAGCAGCGGATTGTTCGTCGATGACTCCGACAGCCCCCTGGGACCTGGCAGGTCGATGCGGCTGCAGAGCGGCATGCGGCTGCGCATGGGCGACTATGTGTTCCATGTCGAGGTTCAACCCAAAACGAACCGGACGTCAGTAGGCCCGGTTCCGGTCGCGAGCCAACCCGCGCCTGCGTGGTCATCGCCGGGAGCGCGAACGCCTGCCAGCATCGGCGGCGACGACTTCTTCTCGGCCAAGGTCGAGGAAGAACCACGCCCGCCACGCCCGGCGGACCTGCCGAACCCGTTCGAGCAGCCTGTTCCTGGGGCTTATGATCGCGCATCGGGCCAAGGCAGTTCGCCTGCCTTTGACGACCCGTTCAGCCTCGACCCGGTGGCGACGTCGCAATCCGGTGATGTCGCTGCTCCAGGTCAGCCAGATCCGTTCGGGTTCGGCGAAATGCCTTCGCGCAACGATGCGTCAGGGCATGCGGCAAAGCCGGCCAGCTTCGATGACGATTTCAGCTTTGGGCCGGCGGCGACCCCGCCTCTCGCCAACGGAGCCGGCCCGGCAGGACGTGTGCAGCATCAGGCTGAAAAGCCGCGCGCCGGGCATCCCTGGGATGTGCCGGTGCAGGCAGCCGAGCCACCGCCGCCGCGACGCGCCGCTCCAACGCCTGGGCCGGCAAGCCCGGCGCAGCCCGCATCCAGCGATATGGCGCTTCGTGCCGCATTCTTGCGCGGCATGGGCGTCGAGGAGGCCGATTTTCCCGGCCGCGATTCAATCGCCGAAATGGAAAAATTCGGGCGTGAATACCGGCTGATGCTGGATGGCTTGATGCAACTCCTGCGCAAGCGCGCCGAGGAGAAGGGAAGCGCGCGCGTCGCCCAGACGGTGGTCGGCGCTTCCGAGGTCAACCCTCTTAAATTCCTGCCGACGGCCGACGATGTCATCGTCACCATCATCTCGGAACGCAGTCCGGGCTTTCTATCCGGCGAGGCGGCGATCGACGATGCGGTAAAGGACCTTGCACAGCATCACGTACGCGCTTGGCGCGGCGTTCAGGCCGCGCTTCGGCGCATGATCGACCGTTTCGATCCGGCCGTGATCGAGGAAGAGCTCAAGTCCAATTCCGCCATCGGCAATCTGCTGTCCGGCGGACGTAATGCCAAGCTGTGGGAGCTCTACCAGAAACGCCATCGCGACATCGCCCAGAGCGCGGAATCGAGTTTCCTGGGCGAGATCGGCGCAGACTTCAGGGACGCATATGAAGAGGAGGAGTAGGACATGATCGACAGACGCGAATTCGTCGTGGCCCTCGGCGCTACGGGGCTGCTTGCGGCTTGCCAGAGCGGCCCGCCGAAACCATCGGTTATCTCGGTCAATGTGACGGGGGGCGCCGGCATGAATCCAGGACCGGGCGGCGGCGACAGGCCGGTGACGGTCCTGGTGATGCGGCTTGCCAGCACCGGCAAGTTCAACTCGGCCGACTATTTCGCGCTGCAGGGCGACGCGAGCTCGACGCTCGGTGCCGACCTCATCGGCTCCGACACGATCTCGGTTGCGCCCGGCAAGACGGCGGCCAAGACCATCACGGTCGAGCCGAACGCCACGGCACTCGGCTTCGTGGCGCTGATCCGCGAGCCAGGCGGACGCAACTGGCGCACGACCAAGTCGGTATCGCCAGGGTCGAAATTCACCATCAATGTCAGCCTCGGCAAGGGCGGTATTTCCGCCTAGCGACAGGGGCCGCGGATGGTTGTGTGCAGAAAGTAGTGGCATGAGCGATGCAAACAGGGTGCTGTGGTCGGAGGGCCTGTTTCTCAGGACCCAGCACTTCCAGCAGCAGGATCGGTTCTTCGAGGGCATGGTGCGCGGCGCATTGCAGGCCGGCCAGCTCCATACTTTCGGCTTCCAGCAACTGACCCTCGACCAGTCGCTGCTCGATGCCGGCCAGGTCTCGATCGTGTCCGCCCGGGGCATTTTCCCGGACGGCACGCCTTTCTCCATCCCGGAACTGATGGATGCGCCCAAGCCGCTGCCGGTCACGGCGGACACCGGCGCCGGGCCGGTGCTGGTCGCATTGCCGCTTGAGCCAGCCGGTGGCGTCGGATTCGATCCGGCGCATGCGGCATCGACGGGCGCGCGCTACCACGGCAAGATCGTTTCGGTGCGCGACGCCGTCCAGAGCGGCGCCGATCCGGAAGAGATCGAGATCGCGCGGCCGCAAGCCGCCCTGCTTGCGCCCGGCAAGTCGGTCGGCGGTTATACCGCCTTGCCGATCGCCGACATAAAAGGTGTGCGCGCCGACGGCGGCATCTCGCTCGATGAGACGTTCCTGCCGCCGACGCTGATCACCGGCGCAGTCCACTGGTACCGGCAATTGCTGCAGGAGGTCGTCACTGGCCTCGATCAGATCGCCGAAGCGCATGGCAAGATGGTGATGGGTGGCGCCGGTCGCAGCGTCGAAGACCTTTTGATGCTGCACCTCGCCAATGCCGCTCGCCCGCGGCTTGCCCATATGCTCGCGCAGGATGTCTTTCATCCGGCCGAACTCTATCTCGAACTTGCCGGACTGGCCGGCGAGATGGCAACCTACGGCTCGAGCTCGCGGCGGCTCGGCGAATTGCCGGCCTACGATCACATGGCGCCCGGCCCCGCCTATATGGCGCTGGCCGACGCTCTGCGCTCGCTCATTCTCAGCCTGCGCTACATCGAGCCGAAATCGCGAACGCTGCCGGTCATGCGGCACGCGACCAATGTCTGGAAAGTGCGCATCGACAACCCGAAGCTCTTGGTCGCCAGCCGCATAGTCATCCGCGTCGGATCGGAACTGTCGGAAGACGCGCTGCGCAAGATCTTCGTCAACCAAGCGACGGTCGGCGCCGCTGACCAGTTCGAAGGTCTTTGGAAGTCCCGCCTGCCGGGCATTCCGCTGAAACCGCTTCATTCGCAGCCACGCGAGATTCCCTACGATGGCGACCGGCTGTGCCTGGAGCTTGACCAGAAGAGCGAGCATTGGGCCTCGTTGCTCGACGCCCCCGGCTTCGTCATCGGCGTTTCCGGTGTCCTGCCGAGCGAGCCGCAGGTCGACTGCTACTCAGTGAACAGGTGACACCATGAGCCGGGATGATCCTTTCGGACTGTCGGAGGATCGCGAACGCACACGGATCAGGCTGGCGGGCGCTGCGCCACGGCCGATGGCGCCGCTAGCACCGGGCGCCCCGGTCAAAATGGCGCGCGCCCATGCCAACACGCTCATCAATATCTTCGCGCCATTGCTCGAATTCGCGCCGGAGCTCGAAAGCGCGCTGGCGCCGGAGAACCCGGAAGCGATGCGCACGCGCCTGCTCGACGAGTTGGTTCAGGCGCGCGACGCCGCGATGGTAGCGGGCTTCTCGCTGGAGCGCGCCGACCAGGCGGCCTGGGCCGTGGCGGCGTTGCTCGACGACCTCGCGTTGAACACGCCTTGGGGCGGCACCAGTGCCTGGCCACGCCAGCCGCTGGTGGTCATGCTGCGTGGCGACGTCGATGCCGGCACCCAGTTTTTCACCCGCCTTGACGAGCTGGAGCGTCACCCGAACCGCGACCGCGAGATGCTGGAGCTTCAGTATTATTGCCTGGCGCTCGGCTTCCGCGGCAAATATCGCGTGCCTGGCCGCGCCGGCGACCGGTCGCTCAACGCCGTGCGCGTCGCCGCGGCGCGCTTCCTGCGTAACGCCGACGCCGAAGACGCCCCGCTGTCGCCGCACTGGAAGGGCGTGATCGCTTCGGACGAGCCGCAGCGCTTCATCGTCCCGATCTGGGTGATGGCACTTGCCGCAATTGCCGCCGCCGCCGCCGCTTACATCGGTCTGTCGATGAGCTTGAGCAGCCAGGCGGTTGAACTCTCCGCACTCGTGCGCACGCTGCCGCCGGCTTCACGCGGCGACGTTACCCGCGCCGCCCCCAAGCAGGACGCGCCCGAACCTGAACCGCCACAGTCGGTCGATTTCGCGCTGTTGCCCGCGTTCAAGGCCGAAGCGCCGGCCGACCTCAAGGGCGCGCTCAGCGGCACCGAGAGCGTCTCGCTAGCCAAGCTGATCATCCAGTCTTCCAACCCCGAGCTGTTCCAGTCCTCGCGGCCGACGCTGTCCCAAGGCTATGAGCCGCTGATCGCCGCCATCGCCAAGGTGATCCTGGACAACAAGGAGCTGATCGGAAACATCACGATCATCGGCCATACCGACAACGTGCGCCTGCAACGGTCCAACCCACTCGCGAGCAACCAGCGGCTCTCGGAGGCGCGCGCCCAAACCATAGCGGACCTCCTGGTTCAGGCTGGCGTGCCGCAAGAGCACATCCATTCCGAAGGCCGCGCCGACACCGATCCGGTGGCCGACAACGCGACGCGCGAGGGCCGCGCGCTCAACCGGCGCGTCGAGGTCCTGGTCGAGAAGAGGCTCTGAGATGTTCATCCTGCGCTTCTTTTGGGCTGTCATCACCTCGCGTTTCCTGTGGACGCTGCTCGGCATTGCGCTGCTTTCGCTGTTGATCTGGGTGTTCGGCCCGATCGTAAAGGTCGGGCCTTACGCGCCATTCGAATCCGACAATGTGCGCATCGCAATGATCGCGGGGCTGATCATCCTGTGGCTGATCTGGCTGATCCTCGCGCAGCGGCGAGCCATCCGCGCCAACCGCATGTTTGTCGCCGAGATCGCGGCACCGGTGGCCGAAAAACAGCTCACACCCGGCGAGGAGAGCGTTGCAGCCGTTGGGGCCAAGTTCGGCGAGGTGATGGCCGAGCTCAAGCGCCGCAAGCTCGGCGGCAGAAAATTCCTGCGCGAGATGCCCTGGTATGTGATCGTCGGGCCGCCGGCCACCGGCAAGACCACGGCATTGCGGCAGTCAGGCCTCAATTTTCCAATTGATCTCACCGATGATTTGCAAGGCGTCGGCGGCACGCGCAATTGTGACTGGTTCTTCTCCGAAAACGCGGTGCTGATCGACACTGCTGGCCGCTACGTTCAGCAGGAGAGCCAGCCGGACGTCGACGCGGCTGAATGGCTGGGCTTCCTCGACCTTTTGAAAAAGCACCGCGGCCGCCGCGCGCTCAACGGGGTCATTGTCGCGCTGTCGATCGATGCGCTCTCGGAGGGCGACGAAGCGATCAAGGCGCATGGGCGCAAAATCCGCCGCCGGCTGGCGGAGCTGAACGATCGGCTGGAGATCCGTCTGCCTGTCTACCTGATGCTGACCAAGGCAGACCTTATCAAAGGCTTCGAAACCTTCTTCGGCGGCTTGTCGACGACGGCGCGCGAGCAGGTGTGGGGGACGACTTTCCCGCTCGACGCCCGTGTCGACGCCGGAACAATCCAGGCGGAACTTGCCGGGCTTGCCACCGAGCTGGAGCGGCGGCTGGTACCGCGCCTGGAAGATGAAGACAAGCTCGGCTCACGCGCCGAGATCTTCCGCTTTCCGGCGCAGCTGGCGAGCCTTGGCGAGCCGATCAAGACACTGATCGAGGCGATGTTCGGCGAAAGTCGCTACGAGGAGGCAGCCTGGCTGCGCGGCCTTTACCTGACATCGGCGACACAGGAAGGCGCTCCCATCGACCGGCTGACCGCGGCGCTGTCGTCGTCCTTCGGCCTGCCGCCGCGCCGCGCCATGCCGGCGGCGCGCGTCGAGAAGCGCAGCTTCTTCCTCAGGAACCTCCTTACCGAAGTGATCTTCAAGGAGGCCGGCCTCGGCACATTCGATCCGCTGGCGCAGCGTCGCCGCGCTTGGATCTGGCGCGGGGCGGCCGCCGCCTGCGCACTCGCGGCTTTGCTGGCGGGCGGACTGTTCACCTGGTCCTATCTCGACAACCGCAATGCGATCGCCGAACAGGCCGGCCAGTTCGAGGCACTGCAGGGCCCGCTCACCGAGGTCGCCACCATGCCGGCCGCGGTCGAGCAGCCGAGCTTGGATGGCGCGCTGGCTGCCATGGACGTGGTGGCGACGGCGCGCACCGCCCCGCCGGATGCCGTCCATAACCTGCTCGGCCCGACCGCCTCGGCGGAGCTGGTGCGGGCACAGACCGATACCTACGACCATACGCTGCGCAACGTGCTCGAGCCGCACATGGTCGCGCTGCTGGAGGCGACTATGTGGCGCCAGATCCGCGATCCGGATTTCATGCTTGGCGCGCTGAAGACCTATCGCATGATGACCGGCCTTTCGCAGATGGACACCGATTTCGTCCAGAACTGGTGGGTGAACAGCCTGCCGCAATTCGCGCCGGCTCCGCCCTTCCCCACCGCCGACGCCGAAGAGCACCAGCTCGCCGCAATCCGCCGCATGGCAATCGACGACAGCTACGTCGCCCCGGACAAGCAACTGGTCGGCGAGGCGCTGAAGACGGTATGCACGATCTCGCTGCCCGAGCGCGCCTACAGGCAGCTCCTGGCCGACCCGGAAGTGGCGGCCGTCAAGGAATGGGTGCCGGCCAATTTCGCTGGGCCGAACGGCGCCAAAGTGTTCGCGCGCCGCTCCGACAAGACGTTGCGCGTCGGTGTTCCTGGCCCATATACCTATGCCGGCTTCCACGACGCGATCCTCGATCGGGTCGAGGATGTAGCGGGACAGGCGGCCCTCGATCGCGCGGTGTTTGCCGGTGGCTGCGCGGAGAATTCGGAGACGTCGGTTTCAGCACTCTCGCAGGACATCTTGAAGCTCTACTATGACGACTATATCGCGCAGTGGGACTCTTTCCTGCGTGACATGCGGCTTGCCCCGCTTACAGATCTCAACATCGCCAGTGAGAACCTCAAGGATCTTTCAAGCGCCGACTCAGCGCTGAAGCGCCTGTTGACGGCAGTGGTGCAGGAGACCGACCTTACCCGCTCCGACGATGCGCCAGCAGGCGACAAAGGCGGCGCTGCCGCCAGCACGGGCTCGAAGCTGCTCAGCAAACTCGGCAAGCTGGGCAAGGTCGTGACCACAGGCGCGAAGCTCCTGCCGCGCGCCGGATCCGCCAGCCAGGTGGACATGACCGGCAGCCTCGTTGCCGAGCATTTCAAGCCGCTCAAAGGCACCATCGCCCAGGTCGACGGCCAGCCGCCAGCGCTCGACGCGGCGATAGTGGCGCTGACTGCGCTGTCGAACGTGCTGCAGACGGTCACCGCCAATCCGAACCCGCAGGATGCGATCAAGAAGCAGGGCGGCCTTGCCGAACTGACAGGCGCGGTCGCCAGGCAGGCGCAGATCCTGCCCTCGCCGATCAACGACTGGCTCGGCGGTATCGCCGGCGACACCAGCGGCCTGTCGCAGAAGGCCGTAACCAACGAGCTGAACGCCATCTGGCGGGCCGACATACTCCCCTTCTGCCAGGCGGCGCTCAACAACCGCTATCCATTCAGCGCCGACAGCGCGGTCGACGTCAATGTGCGCGACTTTCAGCGTCTGTTCGGACCCACCGGCATGATCGATGCATTCATCAACGACCACCTGATCAACTACGTCGACACCGCCAGCGAACCATGGAAATGGCGGGCCGATTTCGGCCTCGACCCGGCGGCGCTTGCAGCGTTCGAGCAGGCCAGGCATATCCGCGACGACCTGTTTCCAGGCGGCACCGGCCCGGTGATGAACTTCACGCTGGAACCCAAGGACCTCTCACCCAACGTGGCGCGGGTCACGCTCAACCTCGATGGCCAGAATCTCGTCTATTACAACAACGCGACGAGGCCGCAGCCGATGACGTGGCCCGGCAAGGATGGCACCGGCGTGATCTCGCTCGCCTTCCAGCCGGTCGACGGCTCGCCCGAAGTGATGCTCAACGAGACCGGCAGCTGGGCCTGGCTCAGAATGCTGCGCGGCGGCCGCTTCGCCGCGACCAAGCTCACCGACGTCTACAGCCTGCGGCTCGGCACGAAAGGCGTTTGGGCCGATTTCGAGCTCAAGGCGGCCAGCGTCGAGAACCCATATACGCTCGAAATGTTCAAGAAGTTCACATGTCCGCCGGAGATCTGATCCTGCCCGGCTTCTACGGCAAGATGCCCGCCACCGGCGATTTCGTGACGCGGCGGCTGCCGGCGGATTTCGTGCGCTCTTGGGACCGGTGGCTGGCGCAGCATATCGTGCCGCTGCTTGGGGTCGAAGCCTGGCGGACAGGCACGCCCTTGCGCTTCCTGGCCGGCGCCGATTCCTTCGGTGCCTCGGCCGGCATCGTGCTGAAGAGCGCCGACCGGGTCGGCAGGCAGTTTCCGCTTAGTGTAGCTGCTCGACTGCACGAAGCACCGCTGAAGCTGGCCTACTTGGACGCGTGGTTCGACGGCATCGAGACCGCCGCCCTGGCCGCACAACGAGGCGAACTGACGCCCGACGAACTGGATGCCGCCCTGATGGCCTTGCCCGTGCCTCTAATCGAGCAGGATGGCGATGTCATCGACGACCTCGTCATGTGGTCCGCGCATACGGATATTTTCGACGTCGATCCGCAGGCGCCGCAAACGACACTTGAACAGATCTTCGCCGGCCACGTGGAGGCGAGCTGATGCAGATCTGGAACCAGATGGGCTATCCTCATCAGTTCACCATGGGCATGGACAAGGCCGGCCACGAATGGATCGTGGTCGTGGTCAAGGGCACTTTCGATTTTCCGACGAAGCCTGGCGGGCTGGTGCAGAAATCGGCCGAACAGGTTCCGCTGGTCATGGCCGACACGCAAACCGGTGTGCCTGGCTATTCGGCAACGTTGTGGGAGACGGATTTCGCCTTCCGCAAGCCGCGCTGCGATGTGATCGCCAATGGCTGTGCCCATGCGCCGGGAGGACGGCCCGCGGAGCGCGTGCCGGTCGGCATCAAGGTCGGCAACTGGTCGAAGCTGTTCGAGGTCGTCGGCCACCGCGAATGGCGCGCCATCGGACCGGTCTTTACCGCGACCGCGCCGCAGCCCTTTCTGAAACTGCCTATCTGCTATGACGTTGCCTGGGGTGGCATCGACAGGCTGGATCCAGAGGACAAGCTTCCCGCCAGCTATAAGTACAACCCGGTCGGAACAGGATGGTCGCGCACCAAGAACCAGCGCCTCATCCCAGGCTTGCGGCTGCCCAACACGCAGGCGGTCGATGAGGAGATCCGCTCGCCCTTCGGCGACTACAAGCCGATGAGCTTCGGCCCAATGGGCCGCGGCTGGCCAGGCCGCATCGAGTTTGGCGGCACCTATGACGACAACTGGACGAAAAACATCTTTCCGTTCCTGCCGCAGGACTTCGACGAACGTTATTTCCAGATGGCGCCTGAGGACCAGCAGATCGACCATCCAGAGGGCGGCGAGGAGGTGATTCTGGTGAACCTCACGCCCGATGGGCGTATAAGCTTTCGGCTGCCGGCAACCGCATTGCCAATCACCTTGTTCAAAGGGAGCCAAAAGGCCTACGAAGCCGATATTTTTCCAGACACCCTCCTCCTTGACCCCGAGAGGCGCCGCTTCTCATTGGTCTGGCGCGCCTCACAGCGGATCCAGCGGACCATCCTCGATTTCTCGGAGTGCTGGGTCGGTCCGCCGACGCCGGCAATGCTGAGGGCACGCGCGACAGGCCGCACCTATATCCGCGCCAACGGCACAGCGCCGGAGGAGGAGGCATGACCTCGCCGGTCGAGATCATTGCGGTTGGTATGGTGACGGCCGTTGGCCTCGACGCGCCCTCAGCTTGCGCAGCAATGCGCGCTAGGCTCGATGGCTTCCAGGAAACCCGTTTCGTTGGCTCACCTGCGGGTTGGCTTACGGGTGCGCCGGTGCCGCTGCCACGAAACTGGATCGGCGAGAAACGAATGGCTCATCTGGCAGCCGGAGCGATATCGGAAGCCTTCGAAAATCATCCGCAAGTGCGAGGGCAGACGGCGCTCATCCTCTGCCTGCCAGAGGAGGATAGGCCCGGCCGCCCGGTTAGGGACAATCTCGCGCTGCTCCGCCTGATCAGCAAGATCGTTGAAATCGAACCTCATCTGCGCTCTCGCATCGTGGCTTTTGGTCGTCCTTCCGGACATGTGGCGTTCGATCAGGCGCGCAGACTGATTGCATCTGGCGAAGCTCCCTATGTCATGATTGTAGGTGTAGACAGCTATCTGACCGGATCAACGATTTCTCACTACCTCGGCAAGGGACGGTTGCTGACGGCGGATAATTCCAACGGCTTCATTCCAGGCGAAGCTGCCGCGGCCATTCTCTGCACGCGACCGCAGGGTAACGGTTTCAGACTGTTCGGTCTCGGTCTTACGCGCGAGGAGGCTTCTATTTACAACGACCAAGATTTGCCGTTGCGCGCCGATGGCATGGTGGCTGCTTACGATGCAGCGTTCCGCGAAACCGGGATTGACATGAACCGGCTCGGCTATCGCATCGCCGACCTGATCGGCGAGCAATACTGGTTCAAGCAGACCGCGCTCGCTTCGATCCGCCTGCTGCGAGGGCGGCATGAGTTCCAGGACCTATGGTCGCCCGCGGAGTCTCTGGGCAACATTGGCGCCGCAGCCGTTCCAATTATGGTCGGCATGGCGTGGACCGCAGTGGGCAAAGGATATGCCGCTGGCAATCCGGTTCTCATCGAGGCGTCCTCCGACGCTGGTGCGTGCGGCGCCGCGGTGTTTGCTTACGGAACGAGGGCATGACCGTCTACGCCAATGGCCTTGAGGTTGCGTGCAAAGCGCAGGCCAACCAAGTTATCGCGGCCTTCCCTTACGTCTGCTTCACGCCGCCACAAACTCCGGCAACACCGCCCGGAGTTCCGGTTCCCTATCCAACGTTTGGAATGGACAGCGACACCGACAACGGAACCGGCACAGTCAAGATCGGTGGAAAGACTGTCACGCAGAAAAACAAATCCTACTACACCAGATGTAGCGGCAACGAGGCTGGCTGCGCGCCCAAGAAGAACATCATCACCTCGGTAAATACAGGCAAGGAATACGCCCATGCCTGGTCCGGCGATGTCAAGATGGATGGCGAGCCAATCAGCCGTTTCACTGATATTTCATCGAACGATCACGCCTCCCCTACCGCGGGTGGACCTCCAATGCCCAAAGTGGCTACGGCCACACCGGCAACCTTCAAATGCTCCGATCTCGAGATAAAGCCGTACAAGGAACTGGAATGCCCGGAAGGCTACGAGAAGGAGCATACCGTTGAGGTCCAGTTCTTCACCGCCGAAGGCGTGCGCGACCTCACCTTGGACTGCTGCAAGGACTACAATGACAAGGAAGCACCATGTATTTGCATGAAGGCGAAATGGCTCGCAGGCGAAGCCGCCAAGGCAAAGGCGGCAGGCGCGCCCGGCAAAAAGGTAGTCGGTAAGAAACGTAAGACTCCACACAACCTAAAGTCGGCGGATGCTCGCAACTGGCTGAGCAACAATTCCTCCGGCAAGCTCGGCGATTTTACAGACACCTGCGTGAACAGCACGGTCAAGAATTTGGATGATCCGAAAATTCCGCCTGCCGTGCAGGCCGCTGCCACAGAGTGCCTCAAGACAGCCAACATGGAATATATGAAAAAAGCCATGAACAAATCCGAGAAGGAGGTGAAGGACAAGAAGGCCTGCCACGCGACATGTCCCAAAGCGAAGGATCAGTCTCGACTCGTGCAGGTCGCAAAAAAACGCTTGAGAAAAGCAGCGGGAGGAGAGCCAGTCGTCGTGACAGCCGCAGATGTCGCTCCCTCCAAGGTTTCTTGTTAGCCGACAAAAACGCAAGAGGATGTAGCGGATGAAGATGGACAAGGAAGACCTCGAGGGATTCGCAACCGATCCGGATACTGACATCGAGTGCCTGCAGATTGCACCGTTGAGCGGCGGCAAAGTGGCGATCCTGTTTCTGCTCAGCGACGCCGACTACGTCACCACTGTCTCTGTGATCTTTGTCGTTGAAAATTTCGACCCTAAGAAAGCTCGTGGGGCCCTTGTGACTTCTGAATGGCTGATGGCGCTCTCGGCCGCGCCTTCAGGCGAGTTGTTTGCACTTGAAGCCACCACCTGGATCTGGAGATACGGCGGTACGACTTGGACGCGTGATAAGGCCAGCGACAAAAGCCTCAGGCAGGTCTGGGCAGAGGATACCGGAGGGCCGATCACGGTTGGAACGGACGGGGTGGCTTATCGCTTGGTTGGCTCGCAGTGGCAGTCAATCACGCCCCTCCAAACTAATGAATACCTGGATATTCATGGGCATCCTAAGCATGGCATCTATGCCTGCGGTGAGATGGGCACTCTTCACCGTCTGGCGGGAACGGGCTGGCAGCCCCTGGAAACTCATCGGCACGATCGGCTGCGTGGCATCGACGTCGCGCCGGACGGCAAGATCAGGGTTGCCGGCGATGACGGCGCCTGCCTTCGAATTGCAAATGATGAAGTAACCGAGATGACCGCCGCCGCCGATATGACATATCTCTCTGTGCGAAGCTTCAATGGCAAAGCCTACTGGGGAGATGAGGCAGGGCTCAACATCGAAACGGCCGACGCGCTTCAGCCGTTCGAGGACACCGGCATTGCTTCAGATCTCCGCACTGATGGCGAGTTCCTGTACGTCGCCGGCATCGACACCGCGTGGCGGTTTGATGGCCGAAGATGGAAGACGCTTACACTCGTCTACGATGACGGCCTTCGACTTATCTGACAGTACTCAGTTAGTCGCTCGCCCCTCCACCGACAAGGTCGGACGGTGATGTGGTCATGAAGGGCTGTTCTGCGACAGATATGCCCGGACCTTGGCAAGGTCGAGTTCGGCAATGCGTTTCGGCGCCCCGTCGATCAACATGCGCAAGACGAACATTTCTCCGGGTTCGGGATACTCGGCGTAGAGGGCCTCCGCAATTTCCCGTCCCGCGTCGCCGGCGACCCGAAGGCCATCGAGATGAGCATCCAGCCTTTCAACGAGGCGCTCGAGCCGCTCCTCGTCCATGTCGGGATTCTCGTCGGGATTCAGCAAATGATGGTCATAGACGGTCCAAAGAAACGCCGCCATTTCCGCGTGCTGCCGCACAATCTCGCGCAGGATAACCTTGGGCATCAGTTCAGGTTCACCGATGCCCCACGAATACGGTTCGTAGCGCTGGCATGGCTTGTCACGTAAGTGCCGCGGATCGTGATGCGTCCGTCTTTTTCCATGATGATCGTGGCCTTGCCGCAGCGAAGTTCAATTCGCTCGTTCGCATTGATGCGCACATGTTCTCCGTCGCGAACGACATGCCGCGTGTTCGATTTGTGAGCCGGGTCAATAATCCGCCCGACGATGAGCGGCCGACCTGGATCACCGTCCTGAAACAGCAACGCCACTTCGGCGCCGATCATGTCCGAGGTCAATTCCGCAAGACTTCGCGCCGGAACGGCCGTTTCATTTGGATTGCCCGGGAAGACCACAAGAGGAGCATCTTCTCCGAAACCCAAGAAAATGCCGATTGCAACGCCTTCTATCCGTTCTTTTGTCGCCGACATGATCGCCCTCAGTTCTGCTTTATTTCGGAACCCTTCATCGTGATGTCGCTCGATGCCTTCACGTTGATCTTACCGGATCCCTTGATCGAGATATCCTTGCCTTCGATCGTGATGGTCCCGTCCTTCTTCATGGTGATTGTTGCGGACCCGCATTTGAAAGCGATCGAGTCACCCGCCTCGAGCAAAAACGTCTTTCCTACATTGACGGTCGAGTCCTCGCCAACCCGAATCATGCTGCCTTTTGCGATCTTGAGTTCGTGCGCCGCGCCAATCTCGGTCACGTCGTTGTCGGCGATTTTGGAGTTGCGGTCCTTTCCTATTTGAGAAGTCTGGCTCCCGGCGATCGCAAAGCTCTGGTCCGCACCTATCTGCACGCTTTGGCTGGCACCGACATTCCAGCTGTCGGAAGCGCCAATATCGTGGCTCTGCCCCGCCCCCACCGTAACCGAACGTGAGGCCCCAATGGTGTTCGTCTGCGCCGCGCCGACGCTGCGCGTCTCGGTGGCGCCCACGGTGTCGATGCGCGCCGCGCCCACTGTCACCGTCTGTACCAGCCCGACCGTCTGCGAATGGTTGGAGCCGATTGTTTCCGACGAATTGGCACCGACATGAATGGTCTCATTGGCGCCGACCGTCAGCGAGCGGTTGGCGCCCACCGTCTCCGTGTCGTTGCTGCCGATATTGGTCGTTTGATTGACACCCACCTTGACCGTCTTGTTGTTGCCGACGTCCTCGTCGAGGTTGTGACCGACGGAATGCTTGGCGTCGTGGTCGATGCGGTCGGATTGGTCGTGCTGGACCGTCTTGTTGCGGTCGTGCTTGATCAGCAGATGGTGGTCCTTCTGCGCCTGGAAATTGACCAGCTCGGAGCCGGCCTTGTCCTCGAACATCAGCTCGTTGTAGCCGCCGCCGCCTTTCGAGGAGTTCGACTTCCAACCTGATTGCGTCGCGTTGGCCGGCAGTCCGTAGGGTGGCATCTCAGCGGCATTGTAGACGCGGCCGGTGATGATCGGCAGGTCCGGGTCGCCTTCGATGAAGTCGACGATGACCTCCTGGCCGATGCGCGGGATCTGGATGAAGCCCCAGCCGCTGCCGGCCCAGGTCTGAGACACGCGCACGAAGCAGGACGAGTTCTGGTCCTTCTTGCCGAGGCGGTCCCAATGGAATTGCACCTTCACACGCGCGTATTTGTCGGTGAAGATTTCCTCACCCGAAGGGCCGACCACCGTTGCCGTTTGAGGGCCGCGCATGATCGGTCGCGGCGTGATTCGCGGTGGCCGATAGGCCAATTTTGTGGGTGCTACGCCCAGCACTACCTTGAAGTTCTCGCTGTGTGCTTCGTTCTGGGTCCGGTAGCCCGGATCGAACAGCCGGTATTCGGCGCTGACCACCAGATAGTCCTGGTTCTGGTCGTCGCGAGGAAAACTTTCCAGCGTGAACTTGCAGCCTGAAAAAAGGCCGCGCACGGTGCCCACCGCCGTGCTGTGCTGGTGCACCGCCTGGAGTTCCTCGCGCCGGATACCCGCAATCTTATCGCCCCGCCCAACATCGAGATGCGCGCCGGGCTGGCGATAGTTTTCGCCCGAGGCTTCCTTGTGGCTGAAGGGTTGGGCCGATTTCGCCATCAGATCGGCGCCAGGCTTCTCGAAATCATAGTCGGTATGGGCATAGGCGCCTGGTCGCACCGCGCTGCCTGGGATCCATTCGGTAATGTATTCAACGTCGCGCCGCGAGCCGTGGCCTTCGAAATTATAGAGCACCTTCTCGTAGCCGGGCACAGGCTTCAGCTTGCTCATCGCATCGCACAGCACCAGCGTGTGCTTGCCCTCGTCGTGCTCGAAGAAATAGAAGATGCCTTCGTGCTCGAGCAGCCGCTGCACGAAATCGAGATCGCTCTCATCGTACTGCACGCAATATTCGCGCGAGGGATAAGACCCCTGCAGCCGCTTCTCGAATTTGGCGATGCCGTATTTCGAGAATATCTTTTCAATGATCTCAACCGCTGTCATGTTCTGGAAAATACGGCAGTCGGTGGTGTTGCCGAGGAACCAGAGCCATGGCCTGACAGTTGCCTCGTAGAACGCCAGCCGGTCCTCGATGCGAGTTAGCTTGAAATCCGACACCAGGCCGCTGAACCAGCGCTTTGGATCGGATTCACCTTCGACCGAAACGACCCCGCCCAGCATCTTCAGCGGATCGACGTCACGGCTCTTGCTGACGAACCCCACGATATAGGCAAAGCTTCGGCTGATCTCGTCACGGCCGACAAGATGGGTAAAGGTCAGCACATCGGCGCCAACCGGCGTGTGTACAACCGTGGCACGTTCGTTCGGCATGGGGCGTGCCCCTCCTCGACGCGGCCGCCAGTGTGATGGATTGAAGACCCCGCATGCGTAAACTGCATCACGTTCGGGAAGTTTTCGAATTCACCGCATCGGACCGTTGCAAGCCTAGCATATGTTTGATGGAGGCCAAACAGAAGCAATGGCTAAACCGTGGCATGCATTCATGTGAAGGGCACCTGTCCCACTGCGCTGGCAAGATGCTAGAATGTCTAGGATTTCAGGGTTGCCAGTGGCGTCGAATGTTCATTTCGCTCCAGATCAGCAATGTTGACAGACTGCCGCCAGGCATCGCGACGAGCTATGCCGCCCGCGACCGCAGCTTCGAAATCGGGCGCGAAAATTGCGACTGGACACTTTCCGACCCCGACAAGTTCATCTCGGGCCGGCATTGCGAAGTCCACTATCAGGCGGGCTCGTTCTGGCTTCATGACGTCTCGCGCAACGGCACTTTCGTCAACGGCTCCCGCCAGCGCATGAATGCGCCTCATCGGCTGGCCCAAGGCGACCGGCTGCTGATCGGCCGTTATGTCGTCGCCGTTTCGGTCGACGAAGAGCGCGTCGCCACCGGTCATCCCCAAGCCAGGACCGGTTCGACGCAACGCGAGTTGCCGCTCTCGACGGGAACGCCGCTGGAACTGGGCAGCGCACTGTTCCACAAGCCGGCGGAGGCAACGCCGGTGTCAACGTCTTCAGTGCTGCAGTCCAGCCCCGCTGTCCCGGCCAGGCAGCCAGGGGAATCGGACGAGATACTGCGCGATATCGCCAGGGCGGCCGGCTTATCGCCGGAGTTGTTGCAGTCGCGCGACCCGAATGACGTCGCTGCCGAGATCGGTGCTGTGTTGAGAACCACGGTTGAGCAACTGTCCTTGCTGCTCAAGGCGCGCGCGGCGGCCAAGGTGCTCGCCAAAAGCGCGCACCGCACGATGATCGGCGCCGATGACAACAACCCACTGAAATTCGTGCCGGGCACCGACGACATACTCGAGATCATGTTTGCCAAGCGCCGGGCCGGCTATCTCGACGCCAGGCATAGCATCGAGGATGCGTTCCGTGACCTGAAGACCCACGAAATCGCGACCTACGCCGCCATGCAGGCCGCGCTCTCGAGGCTGCTCGACGACCTGTCGCCGGAGGCGATCGCCAAAAGAATCCCGCCTGCGTCCTTTTCATCCAGGAAAAGCCAAGCCTGGGATGCGCTCGTCGCAACGTGGCGGACGATGGAGGACAAGCACGAAAACGGTATGCTGGACGTCTTCCTAGCCTATTTCGCCGAAGCCTACGCGAAGGCTGGCAAGCAGAAATAGCCGCGCTCGGCAAATGTCGTCAGCAAGGCTCTTACGGGCTGTGTGAGGGACCCCGTGGAAGAAGCCGCTTCCTTGATCACCCTGCTTTCCGATTTCAATCGGCTTCCGGTGCGATTAGGATAGCGCATGGGTGCTTGCCTGCTGGCAAAGCGGCGTGGCTTGGGGCGTGTGCAGGAATGTCATGTTTCGGCAAGATCAGTCTTTCCATCCAGCTCGCTGTTGATACCCTGCCTGGTACGCGCCTCTCATCCCGCCTGGAAGATCCCCATAGCACCTCGACGGTGGTGCGCCGATGAGCTCGAAGGACGATCCCTCCGAGCCGCCGGACAAAACCGTCATCCGCGCGCCACGGCCAAGGCAAAAGCCGCGCGTGGCTCCCGATAGTTCCGCTGCTCCATCACCCGCCAGGGAATCGACGGTGTTCGACCCGGGCCTCGGCCGACAAATGCCCCCCGGCTGGTCGTCCGGAACCATGGTCTTTCAGGGGGCCAGCCACGGAGCTGAGCCCGCAGCGGCACCGGCGTTGCAGCAGGACGCCTTGCTCGACGCCACTGCTGGCGTGAGGTATGCCGCGACAAATCCTATCCTTGCCGCCGCAGCCCCCTTGCTCATGCTGTTCGGTCAGCTGCGGCTGATACCGGTCGAACGGCAGGCCGCAGCCTTGGCGGAGCATATCGCAGATGCCATCGAGACCTTCGACCATACCATTGCCAAAGCCGGTATTGGGGAAGAAGACGCACGGATCGCGAAATTTGCGCTTTGCGAAACCGCCGACGATCTCGTCGGCAACCTGCCCTGGCCGAACAAGGAAACCTGGCTTCAGCACAGTCTGGTGGTGCAGTTCTTCCACACACGACCGACAGGCACCGGCTTCTATGAAGCGCTGAACAACATCCTCGCCAAGCCTGAAGCGCATTACGACCTGCTCGAATTGATGCATGCCTGCCTGTCGCTGGGGCTCGAGGGCCAGTATCGGGGATTGTCCGGCGAACGGAACAAACTCGAGCGCGTTCGGCGCGACGTCTACGACACGCTGCGCTATTTCAGACCGCGCGCCGTCGAGGACCTCTCGCCCCGGTGGCGAGGCATGGCAGCGGCGATGCCCAAGCCACGATGGCGGCTGCCGCTCTGGGCGATCGCAGCCGCCGCAGCGACCCTCGTGACGGCCGCCTTTTTCGGGCTGCGTGTATTGATCACCGACGAAGGCGACGCGACCGCCGGCGCGTTGCTGGCGCTCAATCCTTCCACCCCGGTCACCATTGAACGCGCCAGCGTGGCGACACCCGCCGAACCGGTGCAAGCCAACCCGCCGCCACCCGCTCCTCCAAACACCACGCAGATCGACCGCATCCGCACTGCACTCGCCAAGGAGATCGCCGGCGGCGGACTGAGCGTCGGCACGAAGGGCGACTTCATCGTTGTCGCGATCAGCAACCAGCTTTCGTTCGTATCCGGCCAGGCCGAGTTGACGGCGCAGTTCCAGCCCATCGCGGCGGATATCGCCACGGCGCTCGATGCCGAACCCGGGCCCATCAAGATCGTCGGCCACACCGACAATGTGAAGCCGAAGAAGTCGAGCACGTTCAAGTCGAATTTCGATCTTTCCGTCGCGCGTGCAAAAGCGGTGCAGGCCATGATCGCCAAGCGATTGAAGGATCCATCGCGCCTGAGCGTCGACGGCAAGGGCGAAGACGAGCCCATCGCCGACAATGCGACGGCGGACGGCCGCGCCAAGAACCGCCGCGTCGACGTGATGATCCCGAAGGAGGAGTCGTTGTGAGCGAGCGCGGCGAGGAGCGGCTGATCCGCTGGGTGCTGCGGATCTTCAGCGTGCTTGCCTTGGTCGGCTTCTCGGCCGCGGTCTGGTATGCCGGACCGCTGATCCGCTTCGCCGATACCCGCCCGCTCGGATCCGTGTGGCTCAGGGCGTTCATCATCGGGGTGACGGTGGCGGGGCTGGCGTTGTTCTACGGCATCGGCTTCTGGCAAAGGCGCAAGGCGCAAAAGGCACTCGAAGCGGCTATCGTGCGCAGCGACCAGCGGAGCGACGACTCACAGGTGCTCGAAGCGCGCATGAGCGAAGCCATAGCGACGCTGAAGCGGACGAGCCGCAAGCGCAACTTCCTTTATGATATTCCCTGGTACATCATCATCGGCCCGCCAGGCGCCGGCAAGACGACGGCGCTGGTCAATTCCGGGCTGAAATTTCCACTTGCGGGCTCCGGCAATGCCCAGCCGGTGGCGGGCGTTGGTGGCACGCGGTCATGCGACTGGTGGTTTACGGATGAAGCGGTGCTGATCGACACGGCCGGCCGCTATACGACGCAGGAATCGGACCGCGAGCGCGACAAGGCAAGCTGGCTTGCTTTCCTCGGATTGCTCAAGAAAAGCCGCGCCAAGCAACCGATCAACGGCGTGATCCTCGCCATCAGCCTCGCCGATCTCATTGGCCTCGACGACCGGCATATCGAGGCACATGTCACCGAGATAAGAAGCCGCCTGCGCGAATTGCACGAGACACTGAAGATCCAGTTTCCCGTCTATCTGCTTTTCACAAAGGCCGATCTCGTCTCCGGCTTCATGGAGTATTTCGGTGAATTCGACGGATCGCGCAGGCGCAAGGTGTGGGGCACGACGTTCCAGACCGTCGATCGCACAAGGAACATGGCCGGCGAGGCGCCGGCCGAATTCGACGGTCTGGCGAAGCGCTTGGCGGAAGAAGTTGTCGATCGCTTGCAGGAAGAGGCCGACCCGGTAGCGCGCATCGCCATCTTCGGCTTCCCGGCGCAGTTCGGTGCCCTCAGGAACCGGATAACGCATTTCATCGGCAGTTTGTTCGATGCCTCTCGATTGCGGGTGAATGTCAGCCTTCGGGGCCTCTATTTCTCCTCTGGTACCCAGGAAGGAACACCGTTCGATCAGGTGCTGGGCGCAATCGGCCGCAGCTTCGGCACCACCTCGCAGGCGCATCTTTCCGGCACAGGCAAGAGCTTCTTCCTGCACGATCTCCTGACCAAGGTGATCTTCCCGGAATCGGGCTGGGTATCCTTCGACCGAACGGCCGAACGGCGCACCAGGCTCGCGAGACTTGTCGGCCTCGCCGCGATTGCGCTGGCGGCCTTGGCGGCGCTCGGCGCCTTTGGCCTCAGCTTCTTCGCCAACAAGTCGCTGATCACCTCCACCAGGCAGGCCATGGCACAGTATCGCGACAGCGCCGATTCGCTGCTCAAGAGCACGACGGTGACCGACGTCGACCTGGAAAACGTCATCGGCCCGCTTGACCAGCTGCGCAACCTGCCCGCCGGCTTCGAGAACGGCGACCAGGCAAAGTCGATCGAGGAGACGTTCGGGCTTAGCCAGCACGAGAGGCTGCTGTCTGCCTCCAGAACTGCCTATCGGCAAGCGCTCGAGCGGACATTCCGCTCGCGGCTCTTGGTGCAGGCCGAGCGCACCATCCAGGCCAAGATGGCCGATCCGATCGCGCTCTACGAGCCCCTGAAGATCTACCTGATGCTGGGCGGCAAGGCCCCGAAGGTCGATGACGAGTTGATCGTTTCCTGGATGAGGCAGGATTGGGAAGAGAACCGCTATCCCGGCGAAAGCAACCGCGAGGGCCGCGCGCAGCTCGAAAAGCATCTGCGCGCCATGCTCGCGCTCGACGACGCCTACGATCCCGTCTTCGAACTCAACCAGCCACTGATCGAAGCCGCGCAACGCTCGCTTGGGCGCATGAGCCTTGCCGACCGCGCTTCGGCGCTGATCAAGTCGGCGGTCTACGCCGCAAGGCTGGAAGACCTCTCCGTTGCAGCGAAAGCCGGCCCCGAGGCGCAGCTGCTGTTCGAACGCATGGATGGCAGCGATCTCGCCGATCTCAACGTTCCTGGACTTTACACGCGCGCCGGCTTCAACCGCTTCTTCCTGCCGCAGCTGTCGCGCATCGCGCAAATGCTCGTCAACGACGAGTGGGTGCTCGGCGGAGGCGGCGAACAGGGCGGCATCGACCAGGACCTGCCCAAGCTCGGTCCCGAATTGATCGACCGCTACGGCGAGGAATTCTCCTCCGCATGGAACCGCGTGCTCGACCAGCTGAAGTTCAAGGCGTTGCTCAAGGACAAGCCGCAATATCTCGCGCTTTCCGCCCTCGCCGCGTCGGACTCGCCTCTCGATCAGTTGTTCACGGCGATCGCCGATGAGACTGCATTGACGAAGCAGAACACCACGGCCGAGGGCGAGAGCAGCGCAGCGCAAGAGGACCCACCCAGCATGGCCAAAGGTCTGGCACGCATCGGCCTGCAGATCGCCGGCGGCAAGTCGCAGAGCCGAGCCGGACTGGATTCGGCTGTCGCGCAGAATGCCGGCGCGGGCGTCGAGGCACAGTTTCGATCGTTCCAGGCCCTGGTGAGCGGCGTCAGTGGACGGCGGCCGCTCGATGCGTTGACGCGGAATTTCCGCGACATCTTTCAAAGCCTCAAGCTTTCGGCCGATGTCCCTTCACAGACCGAACGCGTCAACGCCAACCTGCAGTTGCAGATCTCCACGCTGCGCGCCAATGCCTCCCGCCTTCCGAAGCCGCTGGCGCGCATGGTCAACGCGGCAGCGGACGAGTTTGAAGGCAATGTCGCCGAAGCCTCGGTGGCCAACCTCAACCAGAACCTCGACCAGACGGTCACGCGAGCCTGCGAGGAGGCGGTCAACGGTCGCTATCCCTTCGCCAGTGACGGCACCGAAGAGATCTCGATAGCGGATTTCGCCAAACTCTTCGCGCCGGGCGGGCTGATGGACCGCTTCTTCGCGCAGAACCTTGCGCCGCTGATCGACATGACCGGCCAGGAATGGACCTGGAGGCAGGATGTCCGCCGCGACCTGGCGAAGTCGACCTTGAAATCATTTCAGACGGCCGCCGAAATCCGCAGCGCCTTCTTCCCTTCCGGCGGCTCGGTGCCGTCGGTTTCGATTACCTTCACGCCTTTTTCGCTGAATAGCGACGCTAACAACGCGGTTCTCAACATCGACGGCCAGACCGTCCAAAGTAGCCAGGCGGGGAGCGCGCCAAGCACAGTGACCTGGCCAAACAGCACTGCCTCTGGTTCCGCCAGCCTCAGCCTGATGCCGGAAATGCCAGGCCGCGACTCCGCTCTCAAATTCGAAGGACCGTGGGCCTTGAGGCGTCTGTTGGACAAGGCGACCATCACCGGCAATGGCGCCAACACCGAAGCCCGTTTCGTGATCGGCGGACGAGACGTCGCTTACACGATACAGACCGGACCGGGGCCTAACCCCTTCCTGCTGCCGGCCCTGTCCGGCTTCAGCTGTCCGAAGGCGTTCTGACATGGCTGTGTTCCAGCGCACCGACGGCCGCAGCGTTCATTTCGGTACTCTAACGTATGCGCTTGTGGCAAAGTGGCCTGGGCACCCTGCCCATGCTTGGTCACAGAGGACGCTCGCGAAGCGCTTGGTGGCAAATTGAGCTCTGTCGCCCTTCCCATCGAAAGCTTCGGCGTGAGCCATAAGGGCTGCGTGCGCGACCACAATGAGGACAACTACCTGATAGAGCCGCAGACCGGCCTGTGGGTGGTGGCCGATGGCATGGGCGGGCACGAGGCCGGCGAGGTCGCGTCGGCCAGCATCGTCGATCATCTGGCGACGATCGGCATTGCGAGCTCGGCACCAGACCTTCGTGCGCGCTTCGAAGACCGGCTGAGCCGCGCCAATTCCGAGATCCGTAACATCTCGCGATCCCGCGGCATCACCATCGGCTCGACCTTCGCGGCTTTGCTTGCCATGGACGGACGGTTCGCTGGCCTGTGGGCCGGCGACAGCCGCATCTATCTGGTCCGCAACGGCGCGATCTTTCAGGTCTCGAAGGATCACACCGAGGTCCAGGAGTTGCTGGACCGCGGCATGATCAGCGCGGAGGAAGCTCTTACCTGGCCGCGCCGCCATGTCATCACCCATGCCGTCGGCGTCAGCGATGAACTCGAGATCGATTTCCAGCAGGGCGAGCTGATGCCGGGGGATGTTTTCGTCCTGAGCACCGACGGACTGACGGCACATGTCAGCGACGCCGAGATCGAAGCCGCGGTGATATCCGCAACGCCCCAGGCGGCGTGCCGAAGCCTGCTGGAGACGGTGCTGGCGCGCGGCGGAACCGACAATGTGACCATCGTACTCGTGAAGATCGGCGGCGGGCGCAACGGTGCGCTCCATTCGGATCGGTCCGAAGCGGAGAGCCTGGCGAGATGAGCGACGACGACAAGACCCGGATATCGACGGATGCCACCTATGCTGGCGTCGGGACCCAGCTCAGCGGCATTTATGAACTCGACGAGAGGATCGCATCCGGCGGCATGGGAGAAGTCTACCGCGGCCACAACATCCAGACCGGCGACCATGTGGCGATCAAGATCGTACTGCCCGAATTCGCCCGCGATCAGACGATCCTGTCGCTGTTCCGCAAGGAAGCGTCGATCCTCAACCATCTGTCGCATGACGCGGTGGTGCGCTATCACGTCTTCACCATCGATCCGAGGATCGGCCGCCCTTATCTCGCGATGGAGTTCGTGGACGGCCAGTCCCTGTTCGACGTGATGCGTCACGGACCGATGCCGGGGGAAGAAGTGCGGCGGCTTTGCCATCGCCTGACGTCGGGGCTCGCCGCAGTGCACCAGGCGGGCGCGGTTCACCGCGATCTCTCGCCGGACAACATCATCCTGCCTGGCGGGCGGGTGGAACGCGCCAAGATCATCGATTTCGGCATCGCTCGGTCGGCGGCCGCAGGCGGTGAAACGCTGATCGGCGGGAAGTTCGCCGGCAAATACAATTACGTTTCGCCCGAACAGCTCGGCCTCTATGGCGGTGAGGTCAGCGAGCAGTCCGATATCTATAGCCTCGGCCTGGTGCTCGCCGCGGCATTGCGCGGAAAGCCGCTCGATATGGGCGGCTCGCAATACGAGGTGATCGAGAAACGCCGGACCGTGCCGGACCTGTCTGACATAGATCCCGATTTCCAAGAGCTCATTGCCGCGATGCTGCAGCCGGATCCGCGCGATCGGCCGGCCAGCATGGCCGAGATCGCCAGGGAAACGCGTGGCGAGGATGTCGACGTGACGTTGCCGCCGGTATCGTATGGTTCGCGTGAACGCTCGGGCTTGCCGCGCGCCGGCTGGACGACACTGCCCAAGTCCAGGCTCCAGCCTTCGGCGTCTCCGGGCGAACAGCGCTTCGTTGAACACGTGCGGCCGGCGCATCTGTCGCAACCAGGGTCCGCGCCGACGCCCGCGCCGGCCAGCGCCACCACGCCGGCTGGGCCGCGAAAATCGTCGCGGATGCCGGCCATCGCTGGCGGCCTTGTGACGCTGGCGGTCCTGTTGGGGGGCGGCGTTTACTTCAGTGGCATGCTGGCGCCATCGCCGGCCGAAAAGGAACTCAAGCCCCTGATACCGAAGCCGGTGGCCCAAACACCGCGAGCGGAAGCATCGAAACCTCAGCCACAATCACCGGTGCAGCCTCGGCCGGAGCCGTCAAAACCTGACAGCGCTGCCACCGTCGAAACGGTGAAGCCACCTGCCCTGCCGGATGTACAGGTGAAGACCCCAATACCGGCTGAGAACCAGGCGGAGGCGGCGGGCGAGCAGACGCCGGAGCCGGCCAAGCCCACCGAAATCCCCGTACCGACCCCCAAGCCCGAGGTGCCGCCGGCGACAGAATCACGGCAGCCCGCCGAGCAGGCGCCGGCCGCCCAGTCCGAATTGACGGCCAACAACAATCGAGCGCAAGTGCCCTCGGGCGAGATCAAGCCTGCCCAGACGCCGGCCGCGAACCCGCCAACGGCAGTGCCGGTGCCAAAGGCTGAGGAGAGTGCGAACTCGTCAAAACCAGCCAGCGCGCCGCCGAAGGCGTTCGAGCCAACCCAGGTGGTGGCAGAGGGCAAGCCGGCACAGGAGGCAACCCCGCCGGCGACAAAACCAAGCGCAACCGACCTCGTCGACACGCTGTCCAAATTGGCCAAGCCGAACGCCTCCTCGCCTCCGATTGCGCAGAGCCCCGTGCCGGCGCAGCCGACCAGCCCGCCGGCTGAACAGCCGGCGCCGACCCCGACCGCCAGCCAGCCGCAACCAACCGCGCCATCAGAGCCAACGCAGGCGGCGCAGCCGTCCCAACAACCGCAGTTGCCGGTAACCACGCAGCCCGAAAATACAGAAGTCGCGATCAATGTGCCCAAGCCGGCGGTTCCGCCGGCGAAGGCGGTCGACGAGACGGCGCAACGCGCCTCATGGGTGCGCGACTTCAGCGGCGGCGACTGCTTCTACGCGTCGCTGACACCGGACAATGCCAGCGCCCCCGCCATCGAGGGCTTCGCAAGGGCCGTGCAGCCGTTCGAGCGGATGCTCAATGATTTTCGGTCGAGGTTCCATGTCGAGCCGGACATCAGCGTCCGTCTCATCGAGCAACCCCAGTGTGAAGTGACAAACTTCCTGCGCTTCATCGACCGGAACCGTGCGGAAAGTCCGCAGCTCGTTCTCGACCGGACATCGGTGCCGGATGGCGCGCCGATCAGCGGCACGCTGGTAACGCATGGCGGGCTGGTTTCCAACGTCATGCTGATCGACCACAAGGGCATCGCCTTCAACCTCGACGATCGCATCGTGGCGCAAGCCGACAAGGCGACTTTCAACATCCCCATCGGTCTAGGCGCCGCCGACAAGGCGGCCGGCAAGGCCCTGCCGCAGATCATGCTGGTGATCACCGGACCGAAGGACATCCAGGCCGCGATGTTCTCGAGACCGACACCGGTCTCCGAGCTTTTGCCAAAGATCCTCGAGGAGATCGGCTCCGACGGCTCGGGGTTTTCCGCCACCGCCAAATATTTCCGGCTCGGCGGATAGATATGAACGCCGATGGACCTTCGCCCCTCGCATTCATTTTGCCAGCCCTCGTCACGCACAAAGCGTAGCTGGTTTCGATTATTGCCGGACTTCTCCCACCGCCTGGCATTTTCCGCGCTGTTCGGCGCGGCGCTGCTCGTTGTCCTCTCGACGAGCAGGGCGCATGCCGAATTCACTGTCTGCAACCAGACGCTCGACGTCGTCAACCTCGCCGTCGGACAGAAGGTTGACAATGCCGATCAGACCGATGGCTGGTGGACCATCGGCGCCAACCAGTGCGTGAACATTATCCGCGAGGAACTGGCCAACCGCTACATCTACCTCTACGCGACCGACGTGTTCGGCCACGCGATCCTCAACGGATCGACCGAGATGTGCGTTGATCGGCGCCGCTTCTCCATCCGTGGCATCGAGGATTGCTGGCAGCGCGGTCACATCGCGGCGCGTTTCGTCGAGGTCGATACGCTGGAGCAGGTGCGCTGGACCTATTTCCTGACCGGAAACAGCCCGTGACGCACAGCATCGACACGAGCTTCAAACAGAAGAAGCTGGCGCGCTTGGCCGAGCGCAGACGCAAACTCTGGCGCCGCGTTCTTGCTGGCGTTGCAACGCTCACCGTCATCGCGATCGCCACCGGCTTCTATCTTACCAAGGACAACTGGTCGTTCGGCGACGAGGATGAGGAACTGCATCCCGTCGAAGGTATGGAAGACGTGCCGCCCGACGCCTCGGTCTATGTGCCGGCCATCATCGACCTTGCCGGTGACCCGATGTGGATCACGCTGGCGCCCGATGCGGACACCGCCGCAAAGGGCCACACGGTTGCGCGCCCGGCCGAACTCGATAGTTCCGGGGCCTCGCCGCAGATCGAGATTCTGTCCGACGTGATGCTGAGCGCCAGCGAGAAGTTCATGACGACGATCCCGTCGACGCAGAAGGATTTTGCCTTCTTCAAGGCGCAGCGGCAGACTGCTCCGAAGCCTTCAACTGGCCCAGACGATCAGCAACCGACCTCGCCCGCACCTTCGCCCAACGACCAACCGGGCGATCTGGCGAACGACCTGCAGGCGCCGCCGGACGCGGGCGATATCCCCGCCGGTTCGGCGCCCAAAGCCGACGCAGACTCCCCCGAGGCCGGCTGGGGCGAGACCATCGACCAGCGAGAGGCAGCGCTCCCCGCCTTCAAGAGAACCGCTGTCGAGAACAACACCACAGTCGCGACCGTCACCAGCGAATATCAGCGCTTCGCGGCGACAGAGGACACTTTCGTGAAAATCCTCAACGACCGTAGCCTGGAAAGCGTGGCGCTCGACGCGCATTTCTCCGAGGAGGACGCCAGGCTTGCGGGCGAGGCGCTGAAAGCGCTGTTCAAGCGCGATGGACTCGAGGCCGGTTTTGTAGTCGCCATGCGAGGCTTCCGGCCGAACCGCGAGACGACGACGCTGACGCTGATGCAGGTCTCGGTCTACGCAAGGAAGGTCTATGTCGGTACGCTGACGCGCAACGCAGCGGGCGCCTTCGTTTCAGGGGTCGACCCCTGGGTGAGCGAGGACCTCTTCAACTATTCCGGTGCCTCGGACCAGGGCGGGCCCAAGCGGCAGTACCGCCTGCTCGACGCAATCTACTCGACCGCGGCACGCAACAAGGTGCCGACCAGCGTGATCGGCGAAGCGATCATGTATCTGTCGAGGGGACAGGATCTCGACGCTTTCGCCAGCGAGGACCAGCGTCTGGTGATGATCTATTCGCAGAGGCCGCGCGACCAGGGCGAGATCTCCGGACGGGTGCTTTATGTCGGCGTCCAGGGTAAGGACAAGAACCTCGACTGCTTCGTCTTCCAGCAAAGCGATGGCCAGTATGCCTGCGTGACCGGCGATGATCAGGTTCGTTCGCTGACCGTCACTAACGGCATGGTTACGCCGGTGAGCGGCGTGATGACGTCGACCTTCGGCCCACGCAAGCATCCGATCCTCGGCACGGTTCGGATCCACAAAGGTGTCGACTGGGCGGCTCCGGTCGGGACGCCTGTCATGGCCGCTTTCGACGGCGAGATTTCCTTCCAGGGCGATGGCGGCAGCTATGGCAATCTGGTGAAGATCACGCATGCCAACGGCCGCGAGACGCGCTACGCGCATATGCAAAAATTCGCCATCGCCAGCGGCGTCGGCACCAAGGTGAAGGCTGGCGACGTCATCGGCTATATCGGCACTACGGGACTTTCGACCGGCCCGCATCTGCATTTCGAGCTCTACGAGAACGGCGAGGCGATCGACCCGCTGGGGACAGTCACCGCAGTCGCCACCGCCGTTTCCGTCAGTTCGGGCGGGCCCGGCGATTCCGCGGTCGAGACGCTGACCGACCGGATCGTCCACGTCGAAAGCGGCGGCAGCGCCCGCGCCAAGAACCCCAACTCGTCGGCAACGGGCGCCGGCCAGTTCATCACCAAGACCTGGATCCGGATGATGAACACCTATCGTCCCGACCTTGCCCGATCGCTTTCGACCGCCGACCTGCTCGCGCTTCGCTATGACGCGACGCTGTCGCGCGAAATGGTGCGCGACCTGGCGCGCGAAGGGGAGGCCTATCTGCGCGCCCGCGGCCACCAGATCACCGCCGGGCGCCTGTATCTTTGCCATTTCCTCGGCATGGAAGGGGCGCACCAGGTGCTGGCGGCGCCGGGTTCGTCGCAATTGAGCGCCGTTCTGGGTTCAGCGGTGATCGAGGCCAATCCTTTCCTCATCGGCAAGACCGCTGGCTATGTCATTGACTGGGCCGAGCGGAAGATGGGACAGAAAGTGCCGCGCGTGGTGACTGATGCGAGCCAGCCGACGACAACCACGACCGAACTCCGGCAGACATCGCCGGAGTTCGAAAAATACAAGCAGGCAATAGCGGGGCTGCTCAATTCAATCCAAGGTACGCTTGAGCCAGGCTAGTAACTGTCTTGGCTCTAACTGCGCACAGATCGCCCGGTCGATCGGTTTTGACGCCTGCGGCTGGCATATTGGCAAATATTTTCAGAGGCTCAGGGCGCACCCTGTGAACCTAAACCGTGGTCGGGGTCACATAAGCCTGAGAGCCATTTTTGGCAAAAGCGACTTTGTCGCTGACGAACTGGGCATGCACAGGCATCAATAGCGCCCCATGGGGCGGAGGGCTGATCCATGAAACTGTTTGCCATCCTTTTGAGCGGACTTGTCCTTTCCATCCTTGCCGCCTTCGGCGTCCAGGCCGCAACAGCCGAGAGCAAGCGTGTCGCGCTGGTCATCGGCAACAGCAAATATGTCAACGCCGTTGCCTTGCCTAACCCGGCGAACGATGCCCACCTGATTGCGTCGACGCTGCGCAACGCCGGCTTCGAAGTGATCGAAGGCGTCGACCAGGACAATGCCGGCATGCATGGCCTGATCAGCAAATTCACCGAAGAATCCTACAACGCGGACCTCGCGGTCATCTTCTACGCCGGCCACGGCATGCAGGTCGACGGCAAGAACTATCTCATACCGGTCGATGCCGACCTTACCTCACCCGCCTATCTCAAGACCCGCACAGTTCAGATCGACGAGTTGATGGCGGCGCTGCCTGCCGATCCCGCCGCCGGCATCATCATCCTCGATGCCTGCCGCGACAATCCGCTGGCTCGCACGCTGGCCACGGCGCTGCCCAAGAGCCGCTCGCTCGGTGCCGGCCTCGCGCCGGTGGACGCAAAGGCAGACGGCGTCGGCACCGGCGGTGTCTTGATTGCTTATGCGACCGATCCCGGTGCTGTCGCTTTCGACGGCAACGGCGTCGACAGCCCCTACTCGCTGGCCTTGGCCAAGCACCTGACCGAACCCGGGGTCGAGATCCAGAGCGCGCTGACGCGCGTGCGCGGCGACGTGACTGAAGCCACGCAAGGTCGGCAGCGCCCATGGCACAACGCATCACTGGGGCGCGAGGTTTTCCTTGGCAAGCCAGCGGCACAAGCCGCGGCGGCGCCAATCGGCGATGCAGCCAAGACGCCGGCCTCGCCCGCCCCTGAGCCGGTGGCCAGCGATCCGCCGTCCTGGGAGGTCGAGCAACGCCTTTGGGATGAGGCCTCGAAAAACAACGCCATTCCCTATTACGAGGCGTATCTCGACCAGTTCCCGAGCGGCCTCTTCGCCAGGGTGGCAAGGCTCGACATCGACCAGTTGAAGGCGGGCAAGCAGACTGCGGCGCCGCCGAAGAAACAGGTCGTGCAGAAGACCCGCACCCTGAAGCCGGTGCCACACAAGCAACAGAAGGTTGTCCAGCGCAGGCTCAGCAGCGAGACCATTGCGCGCGACGAGCCGCCACCGAGAGAGAATAATGACTTCCTGGCCAAGGCGCTCATTTTCGGCAGCGGTGTTGTGATCGGCAGCGCGCTCAAACATTGATCAGAAGGCATCAAGGTGGACCCGGCGTTTGGACAAGATCCCTTGCCAGTGTCGCTGTTAAGGATCGGCCTGGCGGCGACCGCCTACTCGGTCCTGATGCGCATTTCCACGCGTCGGTTGACCGGATCGTAGGGATTGGCGACACGCGGGTGCGACTTGCCGAGGCCGATCGCTTCGAGCCGCGCCGATTCAACGCCGTTCGCTTCGAGGAACGCGGCCACCGACTTGGCCCGCCGCTGCGACAGGTCTTGGTTGTAGCGATCCGGGCCGGTTGCATCGGTATGACCTTCAACGACAAAGCTGAATGTGCTCAGCCGATTGTCCTTCAGTGCCTTGGCGAACTCATCGAGTTCGGTGCGCGCGATCTGGTCGAGTTGCGCGGAATCAAGGGCGAAATTGATCATCATGTCGAGACCAGCCTTTTGTTGGGCTGAGCCAGTCTTCTCGGCCTTGCTCTTGCACTCTTCCTCCGTGCCAACGCAGATGCCGCGCGCGGCACCCAGATTGCCGGGCTGGCCGGCGAAGAACTTGACGATGTCTTCCGACTTCTGAAGCGGATCGGCGCAGACGTGCGTCCCAAGAAGCATGGCCGCCAATGCCAAGGCTGAACTGCCCCATCGCATGACCGTCACTCCTGTGTAAGTGGATTTCGCTGGCGGCATCATATCAAATCGGGAAGCGATTGTCTGTGAACAAACGCATTCTGCTCGCGTCCACCACCTGCTGAAGACTGACGCTTGACCGGCGCTCGGCCACAGGCTTGAGTGCTGTTCTGGTGGCTCTCGGGGTATGGCAGCCATGGCCAATGAACTCGGATACAGAACGGCACGGGATCTGTTTCTTGCTTGTCCCGCCATCGCCAGGGACATGAAATCGCTGGCCACCGGCCAGCCGCCGCTTGATTTTTGCCGAGCCCTGCTTGCCGGGCGCGTGCCGGAAGAAGCAATCACGTTCTGTGCCTACCTCCTGCCCGAGCGAGCCGCCGTCTGGTGGGGACATGAATGCCTGAGCACTCTCGCCGAGCTCCTCGCGGACCGGGATCTCGAATTGCTGGCGCTTGTCCACGACCGCGTCGGCGAACCTGACAATCCCGACCATCAAGCGGTCTTGAGCAATTCCCTGGACCTGCCGCCAGCGACGCCGGCCGCCTGGATCGCTCTGGCAGCGGTGTGGCGCGACCCGACCCTCAACATGGTGTCGACCGGATTTCCTGCCGCCCATGCCGTCAATGCCGGAATTCTGGCCGCGCTGGCCCGGGCCTCGCTGGCGGACCGGTTTGCCGTGCTTTCGGCCTTTGTCGAAATGGGCATTCAGATGGCGGAGATGGAGGCGTAACGGCATTCGCCGATCCCTACGCGCCGCCCGTCATCGCCGACATCAGTCCGGCATTATTGGCAGCCGCCTTGCGCCCACCTGGCCAGCGCGACCTTGAAGCGGGTACCGAGCGGATGCTGCAGGCGCAGGACCGAGACGTCGTTGGCGGCGAAATTCTTCGCCTGCTCGCAAAGCCGGGCCTCATTCCACTGATGGCAGGTCTCGCAGTGCTTGCCTTCCCAGACCGATTTGTCGAGGCCTTCCACCGGACTGAAAAGCGGTTCGCTCTTGATCAGTTGGGCGATGCTCTTGCCGTCGATCGCCGGGTCGCCGAACTTGATGGGACGATCGAAAAGGATAGGGCCGTCGGTAGCCAGCTTCGGGATTTTCGCGCGCAGGGTATCAAGCGCAAGCTGATCGGCATTCTGGCTTGGCGAAGCGCCGGTGTTGCGTGCGTCAGAGCCGGCTTCAGCTTGCCGGGTGCTCGCCTCGCCGACGATCAGCGGCGCGTTGAGATCGACCTTGTGCAGGACAACCTCGGTGGTCAAAGAGACGTTGATCCAGGGGCGTTGCTTGCCGGCGGTCGCGTTGAAGACGTCACTGGTCACCCTGTTCATCGCTTCGGTGATGGAGACATTGGATTCCCCAATGTGCTGGAGCAATGCCGTCGTGAAGGGCGAGTGGTCGCCAGACCCGTCATAGGCGAGCTGGTTGGGACTGGCGGCAAAGGCGACGAGCGTTCCAGCGCCGCCATTCTCGATCGGAATTTCCGCAAGGCCACTGCTTGCACCCTTGATGCCGGCGGTCTTTGCCAGCACATCGGCCAGAGGATTGTCCCGGCACGCGTCCAGAAACACCAGCCGTATGCTTGTCTCGCGAGACATCTGGCGCAAAATGAAATCGACCGACACGGCCTCAAAGTCGAGCGAGGTCTCGTCCTCGAGTGCGGCATCCACCGGAAGCAAATAGTTCTTGCCTGAAACCTGCAGGCCATGGCCGGCATAGAAGAAAAGCGCCACATCGGCGCCGCGCACCTGCTTGGCGAACCGGGCGACCGTGGTCTGGGTCTGCTGCTTGGTGAGATCGAAGCCAGAGACCA
Organism: Mesorhizobium sp. ES1-3; assembly: GCF_020164795.1. Lineage (NCBI taxonomy): Bacteria > Pseudomonadati > Pseudomonadota > Alphaproteobacteria > Hyphomicrobiales > Phyllobacteriaceae > Mesorhizobium > Mesorhizobium sp. ES1-3. Next base: position 394,796 of record NZ_JAIUGW010000002.1, on the reverse strand, counting down.
CCTCGAAACCAAGGTTCTTCAGGCGCTCGGCCATCGCCTGGGCATCGCGCGCGGGATTGGCCAGCGGCGCGGCGTGCTGATATTGCGAGTTGCCGAGCACCAGCGCGACGCGGCGCTCGGCACTGGCGGCCGTCAAAGTCAAAAGCAGGACAAGCGCGACAAGGCCGGAGCCGCGAAGCAAGACGGTGCAAAATGCGATTGCACGGGAGCCCACCCCGACCTCAGTTCGCGAGCTTCGTGGCGGAGAATTCGATGCGCCGGTTGAGCGCCTTGTTCTTTGGCGTGTCGTTGGCGGCAACCGGGCTCTCCTCGCCATGGCCGGCGGCACTGATCTGCTGACGCGGCACGCCACCGGCGACCAACGCATCGGCAACCGCCTGCGCTCGCCGTTCGGAGAGCGCCTTGTTTGCTTCGGGCGAGCCGTCCGAGTCGGTGTAGCCGGACACCTCCACCTTCAGGGTCGGGCATTTGCCGACGACCCCTTCAACTTCGGTGAGCAGCGGACGGCTCTTGGCATCGAGCCGGGCGCTGGCCGAGCGAAAGTAGATGGCGCCGGTGCGCGACAGCACGGCAAACCGGTTGAGGCACTCCTCGTCGCTGAAATTGGCCTTAGCGGCGTCGGTAGCCACGGGACCGACATCGGTGGTGCCGGCGGCGACTGTCTGCACCGCGGCCGGCTTGCTGCCGTCGGCGACAAAGACGAAGTCGAAGGACACCGAGGCGGTGGGCACGATGTTCGTCACATTGGCGGCCTGCTGTAGCTTGTCTACGTTCGGCAGCAGGCCGAAATCCTCGACATGCACCGCGACGGGAGCCTCCGACGCGACGGAAACCTGAGTGTCGCTGATCATGGTTACCACGACGCTCGCCTCCAGATCCTTGTCGACGCCGTGCAGGCTCAGCCGGAACGGTAATGTTGCCTTGATCCGGCGTTTGGCCGGCAAGTCGGCAAAGGCGGCCGGGTCCACCTTCGCCGTCAGCTCGGCCGTCGGATATTTGAATGTTTCGAAGAACAGGAACCGCATGCGCACATTGCGCAGGTCGACGCCCGTGTCGACGGAATTGAGATCGAAGCTGATCCTGGCGTTACCGGCGGAACTCAGCGTGCCGGTGATATTCCTGATCTTGTTGGTCTCGACGATCGTGTTCTTCTTGACCGACTGATAGGTGAGCACCGAGGCGTCAGGATCGAGCGTCCAGTTCGGCGCGGCACTCGCCATTGGCGGTCCAAGGACCATCAATCCCAATATTGCTGCAATGATCAGGCCAATAGGCCGCGTCACGGCTTTCGCTTGCGAGAATGCAACGACTTCGAACATGGAACGCCCCCGCCAGGACAACCCGATCTCGATACGGCACGTGGCGGGAGCATAGAGCACTTGCCTTCGATTGGCGAGCGGTTCTAGCAAGTTGCGGAGAAGCGAGACGAGTCATCTCGCTTCGGAAGAACGTGTGTCGAGGTTGCGCCGCTATCACCACCCGCCGCCGCCACCGCCGCCGGCCCCGCCGCCGCCGCCCAATGGCTGTATAATAACAGGCTTGGGCCCATCGTTGACCGGTTTGACCAGTTTCTTGGCAGTCACCTTCTTCTGTTTGACCACATTCGGCGCCGTCGTCACGCGAACCTGTTTGGTGCGGTGTTTCGTTGCCGGCGCCGGCTCGATCCTAGGCGTCACGGTCGTGCACCCAACGACCGCAAGAGATAAGATTGCCGCGATGACCGCCTGCTTCAATGCCCTGCCCACCATTGCCTCCTTGTTGATCAGAACAGATCGCGACGCGGATTGGCTTGCTCCCAGACGGCTCTCGCCGTCTTGACCAATTGATCGTCAACCGAGCCGCCCGCGGGGACTTTCGATTTGAGTTCCGAGCGTAGCTGCTTGAGGGCAGCCGTCTTCGGTTTAGCGCCAAACTGCGCCAGCGTGGTCCGGGCGCTCGGCAACTCGTTGCGAAGATCGAGCCCTGCAGCGAAAGCCAGATAACGGACGGCGACGACCTGATCGGATTTGCCTCCTTTCTGCATCTCGATAGCCGCGCGATCATAGGCGGCCGAATAGTCGCCGCGATCGGTCGCCAGTTCGAACAGCTTCTGCGCTTCAGCAAGATTCTGCTCCACGCCGTCACCGTCCCGGTACATGCGCGCGAGACTGCCGGGCGCATAGGGCTGGCCGAGATCCATCGCCTTCTGGAAAAGGGCCTGCGCCTGCTTTGTGTCCTTCTCTACGCCGCGCCCACTGAGATAGTTGCGTCCGAGAATGTTCATGGAATACATGTCCTGGCGCTCGACGCCCGCCTTGAGGAAGGCAACGGCCCGAGCCGGGTCGGCAGGCACGCCATTGCGACCTTCGGTGAAGATCGCGGCGAGGTCGTTCATAGCATAGGTGTGGCCCATGGCCGCCGCCTTGAGCAGCAGGTCCAGGCCCCTGCCCGTATCACGCTTAACGCCGAGACCGTTGAACAAGGCGCGGCCCCAGGCAGTCATTCCATAGGGGTCGCCTTTGTCGGACGCTTTCGCATAGAAACCGTTCGCCTTGCTCGGATCCACGGCTGCCCCGATGCCGGATGAAGCGATATAGCCAAGCTCGAACACTGCGCGGACATGCCCCCTGTCGGCAGCCTCCTGGATCGCCTTCTTCGCGTCATCAACCTTGCCGACCGCAAGCAGTGCGCGACCGAGTTGATAGTGGAAGCGAGCGACGCCCGGATAGGCTTTCACCGCCGCCCTGCAGACGTCCACGGCGTTGCCGCTGATCTCATTCGGCAACAGACCGGGGACGACGCCCTGCAGGTCAAGAGGTTCCCCGGCCTCCCTGTCGCATGGGTCGACGCTGGGCGACAGCTTCATCGTCGCCGGCTTTGGCGAGGTGTTGTCAGCCCGGATTTCGAAGCCGACTATGAGTGGCTTGACGGCGCCGATCTGTGGTTCGTAACGCAACTGATCGACCTCATCGGCCATCACGCTCGAGCCAGGCGACAAGGCCCGATCCGGCAGGGACAACGTTCCCGTTGCCGGATAGCTCGCAAGTTTCAGGCTGACCGCGGGATCCTTGGTCGGGAAATCCAGCTTCAACGGAACCGGGCCGACGCCGACGGGAACCTGGACGTCACGGTTTTCGATCGCTTCGGCGGCGCCGGTAATGTGAATGCCGCGTTCCACCACTTCCTGCTTCTGCTCGGACTCGAGCGAGGCCACAAGCTGCTTGCCCTCGGCGCCCTCTCCATTCTTGACCCGGAAGACCAGGATGCCTTGGGATTCGCCACCCCAATTGTCGCGTGTGGCATAGGCCATCATGTCGACTAGTTCCTGGATGCCGGCGCCCTTAGGGACGTCCATCTGCAATCGCGGGAGATCCTTGCCAGCGATCGGCTCACCCGCCGCAACCGGCTTGCCGTCCAAAATCAGACGCCCGAGCGCCGGCGGTCTCTCGATGCTGACGGTGACCGGGCCGCCATCGACATCCAGCGGCTCCGGCAGGTCGAGCGCGACAGGGCCGACGCCGGATGGCACGACCTTTTCCAACACGGGCGGCAGTGCGGGCCGGCTGGCGCGACGCATGAGGACGACCTCGTCGATAAGCGAGGAGTTTTCCCAAGGCACCTGCTTACCGGCCGTGGCCTCGACCACATCCCGTCGAACGGCCGCCATGACCGAGCGTATCTCCTGGTTCGGCGCCAGTGCGCGACGCGAGAAGGCGGAGGAAAAAGGACTGAGATCGCCACTTCCGTCATAGGCGACGGCACCGGGCTCGGTGGCAAAGGCAATAAGCGTGTTCAGCGAACTTTTCACCTGCGCAAGGCCGGTGTCGCCGGCAGTGATCAGTTGGTCTCGCAACCAATAGTCTTTGCGCGGAAACGGATTATTGCGGCAGGCGTCGAGGATGATCACCTGGATCTTCGATTTCGCTCTCAACTGCTGCAGCACATCGTCGAGCTTGACGGCCTGGACCTCAATGTCGGCCGCGTTCGTGAGCGATGCATCGACCGGGATGAGGAAATTTTCACCGCCGATCTGAAAGCCATGGCCGGAATAGTACACGATCGCCAGATCGGCGCCGTCCGCCGCCGCGAGGTAGTTGCGGAACTGCTTTTCGAATTCGATCTTGGTGAGGTCCTTGGCGACGAACACGTCGAATCCGGCTAGCCGGAAGGTGTTCGACACGTCCGCGGCATCCTTGTCCGGATTCTTGAGAGCCGGAATCTCGCGGTATTCGGAATTGCCTATGACAAGGGCAACCCTTCGATCGGCACAAGCTTGGAATGCCGTGAAGCACGCGAGCATCAGGGCCGCAATGAACGCAAAACATCGCAGCATGGCGCATCCTTAACTGCTCATGACCTGGAGGGCACAAGACACAGCTTGCGACAACCTGATCTGTTAAAGACTTCCAATCTGCCGAAACGGCAAGGTCGCACCCGCGATGGATGGCAGATGCTGTTCCCACAACTGCTAAAATAGCCCAGTGGCGTCGGTACCGCAATAAGCTGGGCGAGTGCGACATGCTGTGCCCGCAGCCAACCTCGTAGCAGTGGCATCGCTCGGCCATCCAGACCCCTCCTAAAAGCGCACGCAATTCGCCGGAGGTGCGAGCCAGAAAGGTCGAAAAGGTTCCAGGAACCCCAGCCAAACTGGACTCCCTGTCGGCACAGCGGTCTGCTGTGCGCCTGTTACTGCTCCAGAATGCGACCGTTTTCGCAAGTAGATCAAACGGTTGCCTGAAGACGGCGCGAACCTCGCCTTGGTCCCATTGGCCGTTCGACAGCACGAGATTCAAGAGCCGCTTTTTCTCGTGCACAGGCTGTTTCGCGAACAGTCGGCTGGCGTTGCGTGCCAGTTCCAGCAGCTGGATACCATCCTCCATGTATGATTCCTCGGCGCTACCATGGCGCTCTATCTCGCGAAGCAGCCGCGTCTGTTCGGTTCGCCACTGCGCTGACATCCGGTCGTAGAAGGCGTTGTCGATGCGGCCATCGAGCTTGTCGAGATACATGGCGTGCAGCCGATCCTCGAGCCGCTTGTACTCGACCTGGCATCGATGGATCGCCTGTTCATGCTCGCGGCGCTCGTCGGCATGGCTGGCCATGAGGGCTGCCTTGACCCATTCCAGTATCTCTTCGTCGAAATGCAACCGGTCGAGCAGGTTGGCGAATGCCTGATCGAGCACTTCCTCGCGGACATATTTGCGGCGGCAATCACCATATCCGCCCCGGCCTTTGTTGGTATGCCCCGTGCAATGATAATAGACGTATTTGCTCTTCTTAATCTCGGCCACGATGGCGCAGGCGCATTCGGTGCAGGTCATCAGGCCGGTGAAGGCGAACTCTTTTCCTATCGGGTGGGTCGGTACCGCATTGCGGCCTGTCAGAACGCCCTGTACGCGCTCCCATAGTTCGATCGATACGAGAGGTTCGTGCTTGCCGTGGTGCAATTTGCCGTTCCACTGGAACAGTCCGGTGTAGAGGCGGTTGCGCAGGATCATATGCACGGTGCTGACCGGAACCGGGTTGCCGCTCTTGGGATAAATCAGCCCCTCGCCATGGGCTGCCTTAGCCAAGGCCTTGAGCGAATACCGGCCGGTTGCGTAACGCTCGAACAGTTGTGTGACGACTGGAGCCAGGTCAGGATGCGGCTCAATAACCTTTCTGCCATCCTTCCCAGTGGTGTTGATATAGCCCAGCGGAGCCTTTGTCGGCCATATACCCTGCTCCGCCTTCTCCATCTGCCCCTTGCGGGCTTCTTCTGACAGGTTGTCGATATAGTTCTTGGCCATCAAGACCTTGATGCCGTGCATGAATTTTTCAGATGAGCGCGAGTCTCGCGATAGAGTCACACCTTCTTTCGCGAGGTGGATTTCCACATCCAGTTCATCAAGCGTCACCCAGTCCTTCAGGTTGCGATAGAGCCGGTCGGTCTTTTCGACCAGGACGCTTCCAATGCCGGGATGCTTTCGTAGGTATTTGACCATTTCGGTGAAGTTGATCCGGCCGGTGGTTTTGGCCGTCTCGACGTCGATAAACTCCTGCACGATGTCGAACCGCTGTTGCAGGGCGTAGTCGCGTAGCAGCTTGCACTGCGCCGGGATGGAGAAGCCTTCCTTCTCCTTCTCCTTCTCCTTCTCCTTCTCCTTCTCCTTCTCCTGCTCCTTGGAGGAGACGCGCGCGTAGAGCAGCGCCTTTACAAGGCCTGCGGGCCTGGCGATCCGGACAAGTCGCTGGTTCATCTGGGGTGCGTCCTTCCCTCGCTGGTCATCGGGTTGCGGACCGACAGAGCCCGCGATCAAGCGGCCATGACGCGCCGGCTATTCGCCCCGGTCAATCCGGTCCCATTCGGCGAGGATGCGAAAGAAGCCACCGAGATTATCGACGATTTGCCGGGCATCGTCCGTTGACAGGGGCTGCTCCATTCGCGCCTCGAACAAGCGGACCGTTCGTTCCAGAAATGCTTCGTCGACGACGCGCGGGCGCGAAAACAGATCGGCCTCTGCATCGCGTCTAACGCCGCGTTTTGCCGCGCGCCGTGCTGCCTTCACTGTTCTGTCCCGACCACATCTGCATCGGGACAAGATTCGCTGAAATTGCCCCAGCGGCGAATGGCCGTTATTTACGCTGTTGTTTCTTTTTTTACTCCGGTTTTATCCCAACGGCGGGTCGCAGCCTCAAGTCGAGATTCTCGGTTTGGGTCTGTAGACCGACCAGGTCGGCAGCCATCGCGCGATATCGCCTGCAATCCGCATCAATGGCCAACCGATCTGGCCGTTCCAGCGGCAGGCTCCCGGTGATTTCCTTCAAGTCATCAAGTATCGAAGCAATATGCGGCCAGGGAAAGTCGGTGGGATCGTCGATGTCGCGATCCGCGCCGGCGATGATTTCGAGCTTAGCGACAACACCAAGAAGCGACCGCGCCGGAGTTTGAGGCAGTTCGTCCTGAAGTTTCAAGGCAGCCGTCATAGCTTCGACCTCCGCTTGATAGGCGATCGAGTAGACGATCTTCTCGTCCACCGCTTCCCGCGGCGCCGCGCCGAGTACGCGTGTTTCCAAACGCTGTTGCAGACGACACAACACCAGCGAGACGCGTTGGGCCTGCTGCCAGCTCGTGAACAACGCAATAGCCGGATCGGAAACAGCGTCCCGGCTCTTGCCGCTCTCCCGACGCTGGGCTGGCGTTCCGCCGTTCCGACGCAAATTGGTATTCGGAGCTCCAGCCATCATTCGATCGACCATCCGTTTGTGGCTCCCGTGTTAGCTGCGAGGATGCTAGCACAACAAATCTTTGTAGAGAATACTCCGTGGTGAAATACTCTTCAAATCGTTGATCTCCCACCCATGGAGATACGTGAGGTATTCGCTCGGAATTTGCGAACGGCCCGACTAGCCAAAGGCCTGTCGCAGGAGGAGCTTGCACACCGTGCCGACATTGATCGTACGTACATCAGTTCCCTGGAGAGAGGTGTCTACAACGCCAGCATTGATGTGGCCGATCGTCTCGCCAAGGCGTTGGAAATCGAAGTGGCGGAGTTGCTCTCCAGAAAAAAGTCGACGTCGATTAACCGACATTAGGCGGGCTAATGCAGTCAACGAGGTCGGATATGGGGATGGATTTGTGCAAGCGGCGTTGGAGCTGAAATAGCACGTGGCCGTTGACCTGCGCTGCTCCTTCGGCAATTGCGACCAGCGAAGTCACATCCATCCGCAGCTAGATGTCGCAATGAGTGGTTCTGGCTAGGGGTGAAAAACGGCCGCTTTGCGCCTTGTCCGCGACATCCATGGAGACCCTTTCTAATGACCAGAAGCGGCGGTTCGGTCAGGTCGGCGGTGCATCCGGCAACCGAAACGGGACGTGGATTCAACTTTGATCAACGTCCTCGAAAATCGAGCGCGCACTCGAATTGCTTGCCTTCGTCGGTGAAGACGGAGGCGTCGCCGAATTCGTCACCAGATGGGGTCCGTGGGTCGGCTTGACGAAGGAGTTAGGTTCGTCGGGAAGGCGCCGAGAAAGTGATCATGAACGCAGCCTACCCACACCAAGGGCGTGGTGTCGGCGGACAGGATGTGGAGCCGCAGGCAAAAGGCACAGCCAACCCTTCTAACACCAATACGTCGCCCACATCTTGGCCGTCGGCAAAGAGTGAGCCACAACTTCGCCCGTAGTTGCACCTGTCGGTGCCCTCCGTCCCTGCCGGGCAAGAACACGGAACCATCTTCAACTCCACCTTCGCGGCGGCAACCAGTTCTTGGAGGCGCGCCTTCGCACGACGCCCAAGGTTTCCCTCCGCTTCGCACCTTGGCTCAATGCTTTCGGGGGGCATTGAAGCCGACCAGCCGGGTACCCTTCGTAGAACCGCTGAGCCGAATGGTATCGCCGTCCGTAATGGTGAACTGTGTTCTGGCAAGTGGCACCCTGTCCCCAGCTACGTCTGATCTGGCAAAGGATGGCATGCTCGGCCAAGTTACGTGCCCGCCCTTGACAACGAACGGTAGATCAGGGGCGCGACGACCAATGCCAGAACGATCCCAAAGGTTCTCACGAACCGGGCTGCCAAGTACCGGGCCTCACGAGCAATCGGTCTTCGCCAGCGGCGCGGTTGCCAGCGTGGCGACGATAGGGGCTTTTTCGCGCGCGGCTGCGATGGTGCGTTGGCAGTTGGCGGTGCGGGGCCGATGGTCTCGTAGAGCTTGGACCATTGCTTCGCGCTCAGCCGCATGCGTGGGCCGTAATTCACCAGACGGTCACGCATGTCGAGGAGGAATTGACGTTACCATTGGCTGAGGTGGCCACCAACAAGCGCAGCCTCGATCCGGGACATCAGATCGTCGTCAGGCCCCATCAGGATAGCCCCACTCGTCCTCACGATATCGGGCAGCCGCTTATGTGTGAATAGGTGAGGCGCAGAACCCCTTCCACTGTGGCACTGATTGTCCTCTTCAGGCCCCCTGGAGTTCTCCCCAGGGTGTGGCCGAGGGGGCCAGGGTAGTCAGGAGATCCCCAGAGAGGAAGCAGAGTTCAGCAAGGTGGCCAGCGCAGTGATAACCTGGGCCATGACGAACGGCTTGGAGATCATGATGCTGTTCGGCACCCCTTCTGACGGCCAATCGTCTGCACCATGGCCGCTCATGTAGACGATGGGAAGGGTGGGCCTAGCGACCCTTGCATGACGGGCGATATCCCAGCCGGTAGCGCCCTCCCCGAGCCTTATGTCCGTCAAAACAGCCGAGATGCGCTCTGGATCAAGATCAAACGTCTCTATCGCAGTGGCAGCGTTAAACGCTGACGCGACTTCGAACCCCGCCTCGACCAAGGATTGTTCAACGTCCCAGAGTAGAATGCCCTCATCCTCAACCAATAGGATGACACCTGATGACATGCGAGTGCCGTTTTTGCTGGAGTTCCCCACGGCTTAATGGGCCGCATGAGCATTTGTTCCCCCGCGTCAATAACATTTGTTACTCAGGTAGCAGCACCCCCTCCTCCTTGGCAGCCAGCCGGAAGCACCTTCGGACCTCCTGAGGTGTCGCCTGATCGGCAAGTGATGCCATGCACACGCGCACCGCTCGGTTCCAGTGAGGGCCACGTTTGGTCCACTTCATGAGTTCTGCAGTGGCAGCCTCGGTGTTGCTGACTTGGAACCTGACGCCGGCCTGGCTGGTCGATACGGTTACCGCTGAGGAGAACCAATGGAGGGAGATGGCGGCTTCCTTTTGGTTGCAAGTTCGTGGGCGACCTCGGCCTTGTTAAGTTACTCCAGTAGAGCCCCGAATGGCGCAGGAATAGACAACTCTACGGTCAAGCCCAAGAGCCTCCGGAGCTGCGTTTGGAAGTCTTTCGAAGTGATGAGCCGAGGCCATACCGTCCGATCAATCAGAAAGATTGCAGTCATGAGGAGGTCCCGATCTGTCCTCGCTCATAACTTAACTTGGTCTAGAGTGTTCCAGAGGCGTCAGTATTTGGTTGAAATTTATCAGTGACCGCACTTGACTCGCGAAGATCGAACACCAGGAACACGTCATCCACGGTTGCGATACTGATCATCAACTCGATCAGCTCACAGTCAGTCTGGGCTAGCTGAGGACACTTCCTACGAACAGCTTCGAGGGTCGCTTTAACGGAGACGACACTGCCCACGGGGGCGTCCTTCAACACTGCATGGATGACGTCCTGAGCGGAGTGTGACCGAAGACCGGATATCTGAGTACCCATGATCGCCTCCTACCCCAGGCGGCGATTCGTGGGGTCATTTTCTGAAAAAATCAAGAGGCGAAATCGTACCAAAACGGGTCAGAATATTTGATGGAAATTTCTGAGCGGGTGATTGGATCACTGGCACGCGCGACTTCCCCCCGTACCCCCTCATCTTACCGCGCATGCTACGCAAATTGGTTCTCTAGCGTTCGTTTCGCCAATCCTGACTTGATCCCTGATTATCCGGGCCGCCTCTCATTCGGCTCAAGATGAACAAGGCGATTACGCCACCTACAATTGCGCCGAAAATGCCGCCAACGGCAAGTTCTCCCAGCGCCTTGCCTAACTCAAAGGTGCCGAATTTGTCTGCCAGAGTGGCAGTTATAACTAGACCCGTCGGAAGTCCTACGACCATTCCGAGGATAAGAACAATGACGGTAGTTGCTATTTCACCGGCAGCTTTCATTGACTTGCCCTTTGTTAGGACCTGCCGGTCTCCTATAGCGTCTGTCGAATGTAGGGCACGTTAATCCCGGCTGAACGTCGGCACGCTCGGAAGCGAAGGAAGCCTGGGCGGCATGCTGGGGGCCTTGAGCGAAGCAGATCAACGAAAATCGTATCGATGTTGCGAAATGAACATCGTTCAGTGCAAGATGGCGCGGGTTGCCCTCGGTTGGGGGACGAGAGACTTGGCTCGCAATGCCGGCGTCTCACCAGATACTGTCGCTCGGTTTGAACGGGGAGAAAAACTCAAGGACGCTACCATTTCCGCCCTCCGGACCACATTTGAAGCCGCTGGGATCGAGTTTATTCCAGAGAATGGCGGTGGCCCTGGTGTTCGTTCGTCTCGCAGTCAGACCTGACGCTCAATTCGCCATGCAGCCGGATTGCCGACCCACCGATTGATATCGGATTCTCTCCAACCCGCCCCGTTTGTGCTGATCTTGATCTGAGCCGGGAACGTGCCTTCGGCGATTTTCCGGTACATCGTTGAGCGGGACAAGCCGGTCCGCGCGAGGACGGTCCGAAGGCGAATGATACGATCCGGTTCAGGCATGGCTGCTTTGCCTTTCCTTGAGAGCATTTGGCACCTGCTGAAACCAGACAGGACGACCAAGTCCGCGCGCAATCCGATTTGTCCTCTCATCGATCTGGAGCGTGGAAACGGCGGCAAATCGGAGGGCTCAGAGTCCAAGGCCACGGCCTCTGCCGATGCCGTGGCTGAATGCGAGTTCCACACCAAGGCGCCGGCCGGATTCGACTTGGATACCAAGCGCTTTTTTATGATTGGCAAGCAGGGATTCAAGCTGAGGATCGCGCTCGAGGCTCTTTGCCATTTCCGACATAGCCGAGCGCGTTGATCTGTAGCCCGACATGTCGCCGGCCTGATATTGGACCTGGCTCGTTCGGTCGAGCTTTTGCCAGCGTTCCACGAAACGGTCTGCGCGGCGACCCGGATCGGTGTCCAGTCCGGTGCGGATTTCCGTTTCAAGCTGGAGAGCCAGCACGACGCGGTTGACGCGGCCGGCTCCCGCTTCACGGACCAGCTCGGGATTCTTGACGTAGGCTGCTTCGGCATCGCGCCAGCCATGAGGCCGAACCTTCTCGAACGCGCTGCGGGCGTCCTTCAGTTCGCGCATCTGCTCCGGACTGCCCTGCCCGTCGGCAGTTCCGCTGCGAAGGATCACGTCGATCGCGCGCGCGTGTCGCACAAGGGCCTTCGTGCGAGCGTTGCGCAACGCCGCTTCCGCGTCCACCGATGCATCCGTATCGCGCTGCGCGCCTCTGGTGGAAGTTTCTATTCCTGGCACGGGGCCGGGATCGCCGTATTGCCTTCCACCGTCTCCCCTTCCCGGTCTTCGGCCACGGTCCTGGCTGGGCTCGGCGTCTCCAGGCGAGCGCAACCCGTCGAGCAGCCCGTCGATCCGGTCGCGTAGCTTTTCCGGAACAATCCGGCGCACGATCTCGACCACACGCTGGCGGAAGGTGATGCCACGCCGCTCGGCATAGCTCTGCGCCGGGTCGATTTGCTCATAGTCGGATGCCATATCCTTCGCGCGGTCGCGTGACAGTGTACGGACCAGCCGGTCCCGCGTGGCGAAGTCATCGCTCGCGTAATGCAGGTCCGTGCCATCTCGATGCCGCGACAGAGCCACATAACTGCCGTGTGCATCCATGCCCGGCGTCGCCAGGACATGGGTCCGGTCGACGGTCATGCCCTGTGCCTTGTGGATGGTCGCGGCATAACCGTGGTCGATGTGGGCATAGTCTTTGAATTCGAAGCGCACCGCCCTGCCGTCGTCAGTGCGCACGGCCATGCTTTGCGCACCGACCTCTTCGATCACTCCAAGCGTTCCGTTCTTGACGCCGAGACCGCGCTCGTTGCGCAGGAACATGATGCGGTCGCCACTGGCAAAGGTCCTTGCACCGCGTTCGACATCCACCTGAACATCGTCGCCGAGATCGCCGGCAGCGCGCATGCGCTCGCGTGCTGCCTGGTTGAGCGCGCGCACCTCGTCGTTTGTGTGCGTGAGAATGATCCGGCTTGCCTCTGGCTCTGCCTGCCTGTCGCGATCCCAGCAGTCGACGAGTTCAGCTCGCGCGTCGTCGCGTGACGCAGCCTGATGCACCATGCCTTGCGCGTCAAAGGCGCTGATCGCAGCGCCGATCCTGCCGGTTGCCAGGTCGCGCGTGGCATCTCGCTGCCAGTCCTCGCGCTGCCGGCGCACCTGGCCGATCTCGACGCCACCATGCCGCTCATGAATCGAACGGAACGCAGCGCCGGCCTCGATCGCCTGCAGCTGCTGCGGATCGCCTACGAGGACAATCTTCGCGCCAACGTTGGCGGCATGGGAAAGCACGCGCTCCAACTGGCGCGTGCCGATCATGCCGGCCTCGTCGATCACCAGGACATCGCGTTTGGTGAGCAGATCGCGACCTTGTCCCCAACTGTGTTCCATGCTGGCGATGGTGCGAGACATGATCCCCGACCCGCTTTCGAGATTCTCGGCCGCAATGCCGGAGAGTGCCGCGCCTCGAACCTCATAGCCCGCTGCTGCCCATGCCTGACGCGCAACGCCCAGCATGGCGCTCTTGCCCGTGCCGGCAAAACCGACGACGACACCAAGACCGCGGCCGTCGGTGATGTGATCCAGAGCATCTGTTTGCTCGCTCGACAGGACGAGCCCGCGTTGCGCAGCCCGCGCCAGAGCTACCTCGCGATGTGCGCCACTCACCGCGTGTCGATCGTCCAAATCGATACGCTCCGCCGCGCGGTGAAGGCGCTGTTCGGTCTCGATCATCTGCCGCGTGGTGAAGCGATCTTCGCCGCGTCCGTCCTTGCCGAGTTCGACCAGATCGGGTGCGCTGCCGATCGCGTCCATCACCTGGTTGAACTGCTCGAGCCCGTCGCTGTGCCGATGCGCGAACTTCGCGATGTCGCGGCGCGTAAAGGTCGACTGCTGATGCGTGATTGCCACCAGCGCCACGGATGGATCCGCAACGATGCGCGCGCCATTGTTGCGCGCGATCTCGCGATGCAGTTCGGCGCGATCTGCTTCAATGTCGCCAACCTCAAGGCCACTGCCCTCGATGCGCTGGGCCGACGCGCCAATCTGCGTCTGCGGCTCCAACGCAATGCCCTGCGCTTCCAGACTGCGATGATCGATGCGGGCGTCGATGTCGAGTTCGGCAAGGCGCTCATTGGCAAGCTCCGCCCAACGCTCGCGCCAGCGCTCGACCATCTCGGTCTGGTTCCAGTCTCGAACCTTCGCCCCGAAACCGTTCTCATCGACCGACCGCATGGTGAGCATGACATGGGCATGCGGTTTAGGACTTCCATCCTCTGCCCTGTCCCAATGCACATTGACATCGGCGACCATGCCTCGGCTGACAAACTCGGCTTGCACGAAGTCGCACGCCAGTTCGATGCCTTGCGCCTGGCTGAGTTCACGTGGGAGGGCAAACTCCACCTCCCGGGCCAGTTGCGCGTCCTTGCGCACTTCGAAGGCTTCGACATCGTTCCACAGCCGTTCGCGGTCGCTCCAGGCTTCGGGTGCAGTCTCCGGCAGCATGACCCCGGAATGCACGACGCCACGCTTGGCCGAGAAATCATGCGTACGTTCGATCCGCTCGTCGCGCAGCCGCGATGCCGAGCGGTACGCGGCGGACGCCACAGCGCTGCTCCCTGCCTTGCGGCCAATGACCTTGACGTGAAGATGATAGATCGCCATCGCGACCAGATCATTTGCACGTCAAAGCGCACGTCGGCACGACGTATAAGCGCGCCCTCCCTCGAAAAAATCTCGGGATGGACCAGCCGGTCCCGGACTGTCCCGGCAACCCTGAAGCCTTCCGGCTGACGCTTCCCTATCATCGCCATATCGACAACCGATGGAGACAGCCATGCGCAAACCACGGGACTTTGACGCCGAACTGAAGGCACTGGAAGAAAAGGCGCGAGAGCTCAGAACGCGAAAGGTGCAGCAACTCGGCGAGCTGGTGATCGCCACCGGCGCCGATCAACTCAGCACCGAGGAACTGGCCGGCGCGCTGGTTGCAATCGCTGAAACGAAAGACGCTGCAAAGCGTGAGGCATGGGCTAAGCGTGGGGTGACGTTTTTTGAGAGCCGGCCCAAGCGAACTGCTCCGGCATCTGAAAGCCACCGACGTAGCGCTCCACTGCAACAAGGCAGCCTACAATCGCCGGCAAGCGGCAATGGCTCGGCATGACATGCGCAGCTGGCAAGTCGAGCGCCGCAAGCGCACCCGTCAGTTGATTGAACTCGGTGGACTCGTCGTCAAGGCACGTATCGTGGAGCTGACCAACGACGATCGCGCCATCATCTATGGAGCGATGGTCTGGATCGCCGCCAAGCTCCAGAGCCATGAAGGTGAGCATGCGCGGGATCTATGGATCGCGAAGGGAGAGCAGGCGTTCAATGCAGAACAGCATGAGAAGCAAAAGGGCCAGCCAACGCAACGATAGTTGGCGAGTGGCGGGCGGCGCGAAACCCCGCGCACCGTAGCCTCGCCAGCGGACGACGTTGCGTTTAGAGATGTGGAATGTCTCAATTGGGGCCGTCTGCGAACACTCCGCTATCAAGGCATTTCTGAAAAAGCTGCCGTTGCGCACGCGACCTGCTCAGAGACGGTTTCCCAAAAAGGAGCGATAGCTCTCCGATGACATTCACTCGGATGGTCATTTGGCGCCGGTGCTCTCGGCCCATTGAGATTGAGCGAACCATCGAACGCCGAGATCGGGTGATGAGGGTGCCGCCGTCCGGAAGCTGCGCGCGAAGCCGTCGACCATGTGTCGAGATCTGCCATCGACAGGCAGAGCGGCGGGCACATTCTGATGACGTAGCGATAGGGGCCCGAGCGGCTGGCGACAAGGCCGTGGCGCCGGGTCTCTTCACAGACCTGCAGCGTTGCCTCAGGCGCCGGTTCCTTGCTTGTGCGGTCCTTCACCAGCTCGATGCCTAGCATCAGGCCTGTCCCCTTATGTCACCGATCAACGGGAATTCCTTCCTGAGGAGCTGCAGCCTTTCCTTCAGCGCGCTGCCGACCGTGGCGGCGTTCTCCTGTAGCCGCTCCTCGCGCATCACCTTGAGCACGGCGCGTCCAGCGGCACAGGCGACCGGATTGGCGCCGTAGGTATGAAACAGGAACTTGTCGGCCACGGACTTCGCGACGGCGCGCTTGGCGATCACCGCCCGGAGTGGGATGCCGTGCCGACGCCCTTGGCGACGGATCTGCGAATGCCTGTTGCCCGGAAGGCGCTCAATATCTGAGCCATTGCGACTGCAAATGTTATCAGTCCAGCGCCGATGTGAATTGTGGATCCTATGCCTATTGCCACTAATTTTAACCGACTGACGGTCCATCTCGGGCTGACATTGAAGAAGCTGAAGACAGCGGGCTGGCTGTCTTCAGCTGGTTGTAGCTGATCCCCATCTTTGACGGGCCGATCGGCGGGACATTGCCGATCGGGGTTATCCGATAGAGAGACACTGACGTTTCGATTCCTGATAGGGCCGTTCAATGTACCACGTGAAGGGGGACAAACAGCTAGCCTTCATTTGTCCGTGTTTGCGCAGGCTGGCCTTAGCCACCCATCTTCTTCGCCATTGCGCAGAAATCGGCGTGCGACTTGTTAAGTGTGGTATCGCCACAGTCTTTCAACACGGCCTTCTTTTCATCGGGCTTCATGGACATCCAAGCGGTCTTGAAATCCTTCTCCGACCTCAACGTTTTCATGCCTGCATCGGTGAAGAACGGGGACATCTTGGCAGGATCGTCGAGAGCGGATGTGTTGCTAGCGGCGAGTGCTGAACCAGTCATCATCACAACCGTCAGCGCGCCCATGGTGAGCATCTTTATGTTCATTTGATCCTCCGTACAGGTCATTGAAAATGACCATCACGGGAAAACGTCATCTCCCAACTCAGTTCCAACGCACACACGTTGGCAACGTGCCGCGTATTCGGCCGTCATCCAAGAAAGGCGCGCATGCGAGAGGACAAACTAAACAAGAGGGCTCCTCCATGATCACGCCGCTTGACGCCCATTCGTCGGACGCTACATTTGCCGCGCGGCGGACCTATCGGAACGCCACCGGCCGGCGCTCGTTTTAGACCCCAAGCCCCCCGCCCAATGAGCGCCGGCCGACCATAACCCTGATCACGAAACTTTCCTGAAGCTTAGCTATAGCTCTAGGGTGCCCTCGCCGCGTCGAAAAGCCCACTGCAAGCAACAGCGGAATGTTCCACGTCCGTCGGGATGTCGTCATTTCTGTAGCCGGATGGTATGCAGGCATCACCACGGAGCGAGAGCCTTGCGCTTCTCACTGTAAAAATGGGAACCCTGCAAACTGCCCGGCTTGGCGGTAGTGTCTCAGTTCGAATTTTGAGGGGGCAAAACCCGTTGTCGCGATCCGGCCCAAACTCCTATATGCTTAGTGCAAGCATGGGATCTTCAATGGCCTACACCGTCATTTGGTATGGGCGAAAAGGCATCATCGACAAGGTGACCTTTGACGCTGAGAAGGTGGCGAAGGATCATGCAATGGCCATGTTCCAAACTCGAAGAGGCGACGATGGGGCTGTATCCGTTGAGGTCCGCAAGGACAACGGACTGTTGTCTTTAGCCATGCCGAGAACTAGTGCTGGCGGAGCGCCGTCGGAATCGAGTTTGACAGCATCGCGACATGGCGGCTGTCGTCGAGAGCCGTGACGGGGAGTTCGGCCGCAACTCCGAGCAACTCGATCCCGACCAGTTCGCGTTGGTTGGAAGACCTCGACACTGATATCGCGCGCATCTAGGAAAGCCGCCGTTCGTATCGTCCGACCAATCAGTATTGTGAGGAACGCGCTTGTTGGACTGATTGCCTGGAGCCTCGAGCCGACCTGATATGATCCGTCACCCATGTTAGCAATCTCTTGACGATGAGGTTCACTGCGCCAGAATCATAATCATGGTGCGGGAAATCAAAATCGATGACACCGTGGGGATCAGCGCCACGGCAGGCAAGCGGATCGAGGATCGCGTCACCTTGATTGTCCGGACGGCCCTGCATCCCTATTCGATCATCAATCCGATCGCCAAGTCGGGCGACAAGCTTAGGTTCGACGGCGAGGTCGTTTACGTCGACGAGGAGTTAGGCCGTGTCACAGTGCAGGCGCTTGGACGCGTCACGGTCGACACCAACACGGTCAAACTGGTGAAGAAATACAGGCGGCCGAAAGGGATGCGGCCGCTGATTGACGCGCCGAGCTACTAGGGAGGGTCACACCATGTATCTGTCGAACCAGAGCATCATTGTCATATTGGTGGTCGGCCTTATCGCCGGATGGTTGGCTGGAAAGATCGTGCGGGGGGCCGGCTTTGGTCTGATCGCTGACATAGCAATCGGGATCATCGGCGCGTTCATCGGTGATTGGCTGCTACCTCGCTTAGGCATCCATCTTGGGACTGGAACGATCAGCTTGATAGTAAACGCCACCGTCGGCGCGATTGTGCTTCTCCTCATCATCCGGTTGGCTGCTGGCGGCGGTCGTTTCGGCAGCGCATGGAGTGGCCGATTTGGCCGTCGGTGGTGGTAGCCCACGGAATCGGCCTTCCATGTCATACCGTCGATATTCCAGCCGAGAAGCTCACGCCAAATCGCGACTGCACCGTATAGCTCCGCATCACTCAGCATCGGTTGTCGAATACCAGCCACCCTGCGGATCAACCTCATCCTTCATCGGGGCCACGGCCACTCTATGCTCTTGATTTTTCAGCATTTTTCGTTTAGCATCAAATTGTTAGAACCTACCGAGTGCACACAAATTTACGCCAGAATACGACCCTTTTCGTCACGTTTCGATCTCTCAGTGCACACGGAGCGCACACGAAAAAATGGCCACCTACACAAAGCTCTCGTCCGGTTCCTGGCGTGTCCAAGTCCGTCGCAAAGGTCGCTACGTCAGCGAGACCTTCCTGCGCCGAGACGACGCACGGCGCTGGGCGACCGAAACCGAGCGCCAAGTCGATCGCGGTGAGACGCCGACCAAGTCCCGTATAGCGCGCCTGAAAACGTTCGGCGATCTCATCGACCTTCATATCGACGACATGTGCGATGTAGGCAAGTCCCCTCGCCGCTCCAAGGCCGCGGCCCCCGATATGCTCCGACGGCATCTGGGGAAGTGCAACATCGCGGCTCTCGATCGCGAACGGCTCATTCGTTTTGGTCGCGACCGGGCCGCCCAGGGTGCCGGACCGATGACCGTCGGTATCGACATCGGCTTTATAAAACTTGTTCTGACTCACGCCGCTGCGGTCCACGGCCTGCCCGTCAAGGTCGAACCGGTTGATTTCGCGCGCGTCGCCCTAACGAGGCCCGGTCTCGTTGGCAAAGGCCAGCAGCGCGATAGGCGCCCGACGCAGGATGAACTCGACAGGCTCATCGGTCACTTCGACGCAAACCCTCGCCAAATTGTACCGATTAGCCAGATCATTCGGTTCGCCGTCGCAACCGCGATGCGCCAGGAAGAAATCTGCAAAGCGCGTTGGTCCGATTTGGAATCTCGCACGCGGATGCTCCTTGTCCGCGACAGGAAGGACCCTCGAAACAAGAACGGTAACAATCAGCGCATACCGCTGTTTGCGGCATCTGGATACGATGCATGGGCCATTGTCGAGGAGCAGCGGGGAAGGCGCAGCAATGACGATGATCGAATTTTCCCATTTAATCATAAGTCAGTAGGCACTGCCTTCCGTCGAGGGTGCGCAGAGCTGAACATCCACGACCTTCATTTTCACGACTTGCGGCACGAAGGAACGAGCCGCCTGTTCGAAGCTGGGTTTACAATTGAACAGGTCGCGCTGGTCACAGGGCACAAAGATTGGAAGATGCTACGGCGCTACACGCATCTAAGACCGGAGATGCTTCATACCATCCAAGCAGCGAGGGCAGCGTAGTTGGCGAAAGTGAGGTTGGTTGCTCAGCAAAGACTGCTATCTCGAGCGGGTAAGAAAGCGCATGCCCATCGATTGCTGCGGTTACGACATGCCGCTTCAAAGACAGCCTCAACGGCTCTTTTTTTCTCAGGCTGGATGTGTAGGGCGGGTCCAGTCTGTTCGCCGGCAAGCCTCATTGCGGGCGACGATCTTCACCACCGGATCATGCCGCCAGCAATACTCTCCTCCCCATAGCGCGGCGCGTGCCGAGACTACCGGGGAGATGCTTTGCGCACACATTGCCGAAGCGCTGGAGCAGCGGTACGGCAAATAGCAACTCTACTGCAGCAGCGCCGAGGCGTCGCTGGACTTCAAGTCGCACCGAGTGCACAGGAACGCACGCGGTAATGCGATGCCTTTCGCCATGACGGCTGAGCGCACGCAGCGCACACGAGTTGCCATCTAAACTTCGGCCGGTGAAAAGCCCAAATCTGTCGCAAGAGCCAGTGCCGGGAAGCCGCAGTCTGGCCCCTTAGTAACCGCTGGGCATCAGACGCGTTCCCGATAACGTAGATTCTGCACATAGACATTGATGATCAGCGCGACGAGCAGAATGATCCCCCGGATGAGGATTTTCAAAAAACTGTCGATCTGGACGTGATCGAGGCCATTGTTGAGGACGCCGAGTATGCACAGGCCGATGATCGTGTTGCCAATCCCGCCACGGCCGCCAAAGAGGCTGGTGCCACCGACCACCACCGCTGCGATGGCGTCGAGCAGATATCCGTCGAACTCGTTCTGCTGGGCGCTGCCGAAATGCGCCACGCCAATCATCCCGGCGACACCGGAACAGACCGCTGAAATGACCATCACCGCGCCTAAGACCAGTTTGACGTTGACACCGGAATATTCCGCCGCTTCGCGGTTGCCACCGACCATGTAGATATATCGGCCGAAGCGCGTGTAGGTCAAAACAATATGACCGACCAGCAAGAATACGCCGAGCACGATGATGATCCAAGGAAATCCGGCTATCGTGCCGGAACCCATCATCGTAACCAGATCGGGAACGGCATAGGCGATCTGGCCGCGCACCAAAAGCGCGCAAATGCCAGCGCCGATCTGCATCATGGCCAGTGTCATGATGAACGAGGGAATTCCAATCAGCGTCGTGCCAAAGGCGTTGACCAGGCCCAGGAAGGCGCAGATGAGCAGCGCCAACCCGATCGCCGCATAGCCTGGCAGGGGAATGTTGGGAATGTTGACGTATGATTCCTGCATTGTGAAATAAGCAACGGCAATGCCGGTGGCATTGGCGATAGCCGCCACCGAAAGATCTATCTCGGCGCAGAGGATGACAAAAGTGAGCCCCACCGCGATGACGCCCGTGACGGAAATCTGCGTCAGTACGTTGACCCCGTTGTCGACGCTGAGGAAAGATGGGCTGGCGATGCTGAAGAACGCGAGCAGGATGATCAGCGTGGCGAACGGCGCAATGTTGCGCATCCGGTTGCGCAGGAAGGCGCCAGCCCGCGACTGCGACCCTTTCAAGGTTTCTTGAACTGGCATGATCATAGGGCGTTCTTCCTCAAGCGGCGTCGAGTAGCCGGTCCTTGCTGATCGTTTCGCCGGCGAACTCGCGCACGATCCGGCCTTTCTTCATGACGATGATACGGTCGGCGAGCGACAGGACGGTTTCGGGCTCGGCCGAGACAACGATGACAGCAAGGCCCTGGTCGCGCAACGCACGCACTATCTTCACGACATCGTCTTTGGCGCCAACATCCATGCCTCGGGTCGGCTCGCTCAAGATCAACACCTTAGGGGTGTATGTCAGCCATTTCGCCAGCGCGACCTTCTGCTGGTTGCCGCCGGAAAGACTGGAGAGCAGCGCCATCACATTCGGCGGACGGATATTCAGCAGTTCGACTTGGCGGCTGGCGATCTCGCGTTCCACTGCCAGGTTCAACCAGAGGCGCGAGATGCGGCCAAGCACGCTGATCGAGACATTCTTATAGACCGGTTCCTGGTAAAACAGCATGGAACGCCGGCTCTCCGGAACGAAGGCTATTCCCGCGCGACGAGCGTGCGCCGTGTTGCGGAAACGTTTCGCCGCGCCCTCGATGGCCAACATCCCGGTGCTCGGCTTGAGCTTGCCGAACAGTGTCCGCGCCAGTTCGACTTGGCCGCACCCCATAAAGCCGTAGATGCCGAGAATCTCGCCGGCCCGCGCATCGAGGGACACATCGGCGACCGCGCCTCCTACCGTAAGATTTCTCGCTGAAAGGACGACGGGCGCCTCGGACTTGCTGTTGAGGGCGATGGCGCCGGTATAGCTTTCCTCCAGCTCCTCGTGACCGCTGCCGATCATACGTTCGATAACCCAGCCTTTGTCGATCGAGGCCGCGGCTTCTGTGACGACACGGCGGCCATTCCGGAAGACGGTCACCGTGTCCGAAACCGAAAGGATGTCGTCGAGAAAATGGGAAATGAAGACGATGCTGCGGCCGCTTGCACGAACACTGCGAAGCACCTCGAACAGGCGATGCACCTCAGGGGGTGACAGCGCCGAAGTAGGCTCGTCTAGTATGATGATCCGCGCCCCCGAGAAGAGCACGCGTGCGAGTTCAACTAGCTGCTGAAGGCCAATCGACAACGACCCCATCGACGCACGGGGATCGACCTCAATGCCTAGGCTGGCGAGTTGTTGCCGGGCTGCGGACACCATGCCGGGCCAATCGATCAGCCCTCCCTTCGTCGGCTGTTTGCCGAGGAACACGTTTTCAGCGACGGTGAGATCGGGAACGACGCTCAGTTCCTGATGCACCATGCCGATGCCGGCCGCAAGCGCGTCTCGGGTCGAGCGGAAATGGACCTGCTCTCCGTCGATGAACATGCGGCCGTTATATTCGGCGTGCACACCGGCGATGATCTTCATCAGGGTCGATTTGCCGGCGCCGTTTTCCCCAACGAGCCCATGGATCTCGCCGGCGCGCAACACGAAATCCACATCGTGAAGCGCGACCACGCCGCCGAAGGATTTCGATATCCCATCCATGCGAAGGCGTGGCGCGACCTCTTGCAAGGCGGCTTCAGTTTGAGCGTTCATGCTGTCCGCGTGGCGATTGTCTAGTGGCTGGGCGAATGGCTGGCGAATGATCCGCCAGCCATTTGGGACGAAGATCAGATCAGGAAATGGTCTTCCATCCATTGCATGCCGGCGGCATTTTCCTTGGTAACCACGGGACCGTCGGCTACAACGCTTTTCGGGATTCCTTCGCCCGACTTCTCGCCACCTGTCACGGCGGCGACGCCGGCGACAATGGCGCCGCCATGAATACGGCAGGATGGATTGCGCACGGTGGCGTGCATGCGACCTTCGGCAACGGCGGCTATTGCAGGGGGCATGGCGTCGCAACCGCCGATCTTGATGTTGGTCCGGTTATGGGCCTTCATGACGTTGTACGCCGCAAGCGCCATGTCGTCATTGTGGAAATAAGCCGCGTCGATCTGCGGATATTTCGTAAGATAGGTCTCCCATAGCCGCGCCACCTTGGTGACGTCCCAGTCGGCCGGCTGGTTTTCCAGAACTTCGATGTCGGGATGCTGCTTGACGACGGATTCGAAGCCCCGGTTTCGCCCTTGAGCACCCGTGTGGCCGAGCGCGCCCTGCGTGGTGATGACCTTGCCCTTGCCGCCAATGGCGGTGATGAGCGCCTGTGTCACCGATGATCCCATGAACTCATTATCCGGCGCGATGAAGCTGTGCACATTGATCTTGTCGAGTGGCGCAATCAGCGTGTCCATGTCGATGACCGGGATCCCGGCGTCGATCATCTTTTGCACCGGCTGCACCAGCGTGCCGATGCCAAACGCCTGGATCGCCACGAAGTCCCATTTCTGGGAAGCCATGTTGTCGATCGCCGCGCGCTGCTTTACCGCATCGAGTTCGCCGTCGAACCAAGTCACCTCAACGTTGAACAGTTTGCCCCAGTATTCCGCCGCCGCCTTGCCCTGGGCGCACCAAGTCGCCTGAAGTCCGGCGTTCGAGAACGCTGCCTTGAGCGACTTTTCGGAACGGCCTGAGGCAGCGGCGGCGGCGCGGGCCTGGCTGATCCCGACGCCGCCCAGAAGAGCAGCGGCGCCGCCAACAGCCGCTGCTGTCAGAAAATTACGTCGATCGTCGTCTATTGTGTTTTTCATAATTCCTCCCAGTACGGGTCATGGAAATGCGACCCGTGGAGGCATTATGGCCCCGCCGATGTTGCGGTCAAGGTTCCGAGACAACGTCGCTCGACTCGTCGCGGAATTCAGAGATTGGCGTTCGACGTCAGAGCCCTGGCGCGTCCCGGAACCGACAACCATAAACAAGTGATGCATCCGGACAGCCCACCGCCGAACCGTGGCATGTGCCTCGGCAGCCTCCAGGACCCGAGGCAACCTGTGTGCTTCGGGGGTGAGATTCATGCGTTTGGAGTGGCTATCACGAAAGCATGGCCGTCCGGGTCGGATCGTGTCCCGGTCGCGGTAGCCGTTGCGCTGGGCGAGCCGCAGCGGGTTCTTCTCGCCATAGCCGGCGCCGGTGGCCGCGCCCACCTCCATTTCCATCAGCCGCTCGGCGGCAAAGCCGATCATCTCGCGCAGCAGATCGGCATCCGGGGTCTTCTCCACGAGCGTGCGCAGGTTCATCATGTCGTCGGTCATCGGTGGTCCTTCCGAAATGGGGTTGGCGTCAACAACCAAACCCTACCGGAAAACGCCGATGACCACCGACACCCCGCTCACTCGCTACAGCGCTACTAACGACGCGCTCGCGAGCGGCTTCGTAACCGCCAGCTACACCACTTGATGGGACACGACCAAATTAGTAGGCGCAGTATTTGGCGATAAATCCCACGAATTCGTCAATGTCGGCTCTAGTTGTTCGGTGATTGACAATAGCGCAACGCACCACTGGCTCGCCGTTGATGGTTGTCCATGAGGGCGAAGCCAAGCCGGATTCTTGCAGGTTCATGACCAAATTGCGGACAAACTCGGCGTTGGCCCCACGAATGCCGAAGCAGACGATGTTAAGGGCCACTGGCGCCTTCAGCTCGAAAGCAGGGCAACTCGTCAGGCGCTCCGCGAGGTAATGTGCGAGCATGCAGGTGTGTGCGATCGACTCTCCTATGCGAACCGTTCCAAGCGCCTCGATTGTCATCCATGTTTTCAACGCGCGGAATCCGCGCGACAAGTCTGGACCTAGATCGCAAGGCCAGGTTTCGCCTGCGGCCAGCCCGCGTTCGCCCCGCTGTAGATAGGCGGTAGGCTGCACGAATGTACGCTTCTGGGCATCGCCATCCCGCACCAGCAGGAATCCGGCATCATAAGGAACCTGACCCCACTTGTGAAAGTCGAGGGCCACCGATGCCGACTTTTCGATGCCTTTGAACAAACCGCGCAGGGAATCTGACAACACGCCGAGTGCGCCAATAGCTCCATCGACATGAAACCAGAGTTTTTCCGCGGACGCGATATTGGCGATTTCCGCAAGTGGGTCGATAGCCCCGGTGTTTACAGTACCCGCGGTCCCTACGACCAAAAATGGCAAAAGTCCCTTCGCCCGGTCCTCCCTGATGCCTGCGCACAGTGCGTCAGGCAGCATCCTTCCGGCGTCGTCAACCGCGACGGTCCTCAGATTTGCCGATCCGATCCCGGACAATTGCATTGCCTGCGCGATGCAGGAATGAGCCTCTCTGGACGCATAAGCGACGAGCTGGCGGTCGCAGTTCCCCAGGCCGGTCTCCCGAACGGACTGACCCAACGCTTCGTTCCTGGCGATCGTCACCGCGACGAAGTTTGCCATCGAAGAGCCGGTGAGAAACAATCCGCTCGCGCCGGTGGGGTAGCCAAGGGCTTCGCTCATCCAGCGCACGATCTGTTGTTCAACCGCCAGGCCAGCATGGTCGCGGCCGCCGCAGTTCATGTTCAGCCCGCCCGCGACGATTTCCGCCAACATTCCGATCGGCGTACCAGCACCATGAACCCATCCCATGAACAACGGATGCAGGTTGCCGGTCGCAAATGGCATGATGTGCTTGCGCACATCGTCCAGGACATCGCCCAATTCGCGAGGACCGTTCGGTAGCGGGCGGTCAAACCTCTCGCGCGTTTCATCGGTCGGTCGCTGCCATACCGGCTTCTGCCTGATCGTTTCGATGTGGGCGATCATGTCGTCCAGCAAGCCGTGCGCTACCTCGCGAAACTGCTCCCAGTTCGATGGATCAAGGCTGGTGGAGGTCTCGGCCACACCTTTTCCTGCTGGGCGTTTCTGCTCAATGGACCGCGACATCAAGCATCCAGCGGATGTCGGAGGACAGCAGATAGTTTCTCGAAGAATGCATCGAGCCTTGATTCGATCGGACCGAACGCCTGATGCAACGACTGGCCCGCCGACATCCTCTTCGAGACGCTGATCACATCGTGGGCGGAGGCCGCGACGCGCAACACCGTGCGCGGACCGACACGCACGGCTTGCCCGACGTGGCAGATCGGGCCCTCGTTGAGACCGCGCATCAGCACCTGAATGGTTTGGCACTCCTCGAACGAAGCGAAGGAGCCCGCGCTATTTGTGACGGTCAGCGGGACCATTGCCCGTGAGCCGAGATGGTCGCCGTCATCATCCTGATGCAGGGAAATACCGCTGAGCGGGCCAGTTCGTGAGCGAACCAGGCGAACAAACTGTTCCTTGACGAGGTGTTGCCGGGGTTCATCGATCTCTGCATAGGGGTCAAGATGAGCCAACGCAGCGACCCACCGTAAACCCAGGCCCAGATTCAATTCCGACTTGAACGCGAAGGTCATCCGTTGGCGAAGGGTCGCCGGCCAGTCTTGAGCCGCGGTATATTCCGCCAGGCCTGCCGGAATATCGGAACCTGCCGCAATATCTCCGGCCAATCCCGCGGGGATGAGAAGTGCGCCGGAAAAAGGGGGCCCGGCGATGAACTTGGATCCCGTCACAGCCACTACGAAACCGTCTTCCAGATCCTGCCTCAGTTGGGAAATTGAGCCACGGAACTGGCAGGCATCGACGATAACCCGCACCCGACCTGGGGCAAGAGCCGCGGCGTGGCGCGCGGCTTGTCGGGTCACGGCCGGCAAGCCGGTTTTCGATGTGTCGAGCACATGGACAAGGACATCTCGATCTAGCTTGAGCTCCAGTTCGACGGTGGCGATGATGTCGGCATCGATTTCATGCTGATGTCGAGGCTTGCCTTTCTCGTCGCGGATGGCAATCGTACGCACTTCAATGCGGCCCGGTGACAGCCCTTCAAGGGGAGCACCAGTCTCGACTGCGCTACCGAGTGCCGTCAAATCCGAGTAATGCCGCCCTGCCGCCGCCCGTGGAACCCCATTTCCTGTTTCGTCAGGTGCAACAAGCAAATTGGTCAAGGGGCGCCTGGAGAGGCCTGCAATCGTGCAGAGCGCGAGAAGCTCCGCATCCGTCCCGGAAGCGGCGAGAATGACTTGCGCTCCCGTACAGCCAAGATCGGAAACAATTCGCTCTCGAATGTCACCGAACCATCGATCGGATGCGACAGGCGAACGTGACTCGATATCAATGAGGCGTCGCAGCTCGACCCCGGCCGCCATCAACCCCTCCCGAGAGGCGTTGCTGGCCGTTGTCGACGAGAATGAGATCTCATCGTCCGCCGAAGTCGTGCGCGTTCCATAACGATTGCGCCGTGTGATTGCATCCGGCCAGATGCGCCTGTCGCCACCTGTCCCGAGCAGGAATGAAAGGGAGGCCGGCGAATGGAGCTCGCGATCCCACCCACCCATTTCCGAGGTCGGATTCGCCGGCACCTGCGGGATACCAAGCTGAATTGCAGGCATGACGTTCTCCGTAGTCGGGGCGATAGCGAACTGGTTTCGGTTAAAGCGGTTCACTGACCGCCACGGCACCGGCCAGGTAAGAGATCTTGGCGTCATGACTGATCAACGGTTCGAGATCGCTCGCCCGCTGAGTGAACTCCAACCCGCATCGGTCGACATAGGATCGATCGACGCGTTCGCAAAAACCCGGGTCGATGATCTTCTCGCCGTCCCAAAAAACCGCATGGCCGGTGTTTGGAACGGTCGGTGAAACCACGCCTATGATCGCGGGTTTGGCCCAGAGCATGTAGATACTGCTCAGAAGAACGAAACCGCACTTGTTGGCCACGCCCCGCATGATGGAATGGCTCATCGGTCCGCCGAGCGGGTATGCGGGATCGCAGCTTCGTGCGATTTCCTCGACTTGTTCGTAGGTTCGGCCCGTGAGCATCGCCAGGACACAGACCAGGCAGTCGTCATCAGTTCTCTGATAGATCGCAGGTTTTCCTGTATGGGCGCATTCGATCGCTGGCGTGGACGTCGTCCGCGCCACGCGCCGTGCCAGTGCGCCTTCGAATGCCGCGAAGAGCTTGCGCATGGCGCTTTTCTTGTAGGGGAAGATGCTCTCCCAATCCATGGAATGAACGATCATCGCGACATCGGCTTCGAACACCAGCAGACGGCCATCTGCGAGTTCGGCGCAATCGATGGCGAAGTAGTCCAGCCCGAGAAGTCGATGAAGAGCATCGAATGCACGAGCGTGACGTACCGCGAAATCGTTGTCGAAGTTTGCCATCCACAACGCTTCCTCGGCGCGCCTGTCTTCGTGCTGAGTCATGCCGGCGTTGAGGTAGTGAACCATCCAATGCTCGGAGACCGCGAGATGGCTGGCATAGGGCCGCCCGTTGATGAACGCGACGCGCTGCTTGCGGAATTTGCGGTCCGTCCCGCTGTAGTCGATGAACGGCGTGATGTAGAATTCGCTCTCGTCCTGCGAATTCAGATAGGCGGAGAGTTCCGGTCGCGTGGAGATCTTCTCCATTCCCTTGCCGGCATGCGTGCCGACCGGGCGGACAATCACAGGAAACGCGGCCGCCGCGAGGATTGCGTCAACCTCGATTTCCCCCGAAGCCAGCCTCTTGATCAGCGCCCGATCAGCGCGCGCTAGGGGCGGGGCAAGGATCGAAGGCTCATGCTTCAACGCCTCCGCGACCCCGTCCCTGGACAGGGCCATGATGAGACGTGGCGCGTTGTTCATTATGGGGCCGGACCAGCCGCGCAGCAGCCGGTGAAGGTTTTCCAGTACTGGAAGATTTACCGCGGA
Source organism: Mesorhizobium sp. ES1-3 (assembly GCF_020164795.1). Lineage (NCBI taxonomy): Bacteria > Pseudomonadati > Pseudomonadota > Alphaproteobacteria > Hyphomicrobiales > Phyllobacteriaceae > Mesorhizobium > Mesorhizobium sp. ES1-3. The sequence goes on along the minus strand of NZ_JAIUGW010000002.1, from coordinate 366,003 downwards.
CTCTCCGACGGCCACGAAGGCGACATCATGCTCGGGAACATCGTTCAGGTCCGCGGTGTCGGCGTCGACGTAGTGGAGCAGCAGGTTCGCGTCGGAGCCCTCCAGCAGAAATTCAATCGGCGTGTTCGCCATGAAGTCGCCGGCTGTCACGAAAACAAGGACGTTCGGTCCTGTGCCTTGTCCGTTGCGTATCCGGTATTGTCGACTGATCTCGAGCGCGGCCTTCTGGCTGATGACAGCCTTGTCTTCCTCTCCGATTGCGTGGAGAAGGATCGATACGTCCAGGAACGCGGCGGCATCGTTGAGATCAGCAGAAACGCGCGCGAACAGCCCGTCCCATATTGGGGAAATATCCCTTCCTTCAAAGACGGCGCGGACTATGGGGGCCTTACCCAGGATGAGGTTCGAATTTTCCGACATCTGTGCCTTGGCTACCGCGCTTTTCAAAGTCTCAAGCCCTTCCGTCACGCGGTGGTGCGGCCGTCCCGGCCTCGACTCCGTTGCCCAACACGATGGCGGATTGTTGCTCTCAGCGCTTGTGCGAGCCTTGTGCATGCAGGCAAACGGGCCTTACGGATTTGTAATACCCCGGCAACGCTCCCGTATGTTTGATCGGACATAGTCGCCGACGAACCGCAGCGGCTACGTGTCCATAAGCTGGCGAGTTCGAGGGGTGACTTCCAAAGATGCTGGACCGCGGTTACTCCACCCTATCGGGCAAGTGGATCCGGATCGCCACGACCGTGGCTCTTCTCGCCATTGTCTGCCTGTTGATCGTCATGCCCGGCCATGGACCGCTCGCGGACGAACGTTCTTACGTGCTTTGGGTCTGGTAACCCAATGCTGTTGGATCAGTTCTGGGACGATACCGGTGCTGCCAGGCCGCGCGTTGCAAGCCTGGCCAAAGGCACTCCTGCTTCCCCTGTTTTCCAGCTGATTGTCGTGGTCGTCGCATTTCTGGTGCTCCGGATTGGACTTGCCTCGGTCATTCCGCTGTCGATCGACGAGGCCTATGCGGTCGTGGTATCGCGCAGCCATTCGCTGTCATATTTCGACCACCCGCCACTGGGTTTCGCGCTGGCCCGTGTGATGGCGGATGTTTTCGGCTGTGAATGCCGGCTGGCCGTTCGGCTGCCTTATGTGGTGCTAGGCTCGCTCTCGACGTTGCTGCTTTTCGAAGTGACGCGCCATGCCTACGGCAAGGTTGCAGCATTCTGGGCCGCGGCCTGGTTCACCGTTGCGCCGTTCTTTCTTATTTCGGCAGGGCATTTCGTGGTGCCCGACGGGCCACTCGATTTCTTTCTTCTGGCCAGCGCCTGTGCCGCCGTGCCCATGGTTCTGGGCGAACGGCCGCGCTTCGCTTTGCTCCGCTGGATCATCGTCGGCGTCGCTTTCGGTGTGGCGCTGATGTCGAAGTACCAGGCCGGGCTGTTTGGCATCTCGGCCCTGCTTGTCTTGGTGTCGACGCAGTCCGGCCGGGCCGAACTGCGAACGCCAGGCCCCTGGATTGCCGGCGCCATCGCGACGCTTGGCCTGCTGCCCGTCATCATCTGGAATATGGACCATGGCTGGATCTCGTTTGCCTTCCAGTCCGGCCGCGGCCTTGCCGAGGATGGCCATGCCCTGCATCCTGGAAATCTTGCCATCACGTTGCTGGGCCAGGCTGGCTATTTGTGGCCGCCGACCTGGCTTCTGGCCATGGCGTGCATGTGGGGCGCAGCCCGCAGCGGTTCGGTGGCCGATCGGTTCTTCGTGACCATCGCGGCGCTGCCGGTGGTGTTCTTCGACTTGGTCGCCCTGTTCAGCGCCCATTCCCTGCCGCACTGGTCGATGAGCGGCTTCCTGTTCGCCTTTCCGCTTTTCGGTCAGTGGTGCAGCCGTCTTGCCGAACGCCGACCTGGATTGCTGCGGCTGTCCTTCACTATCGCCGCCATCGTCGTTCCGCTGCTGGCGATGGGGTTTGCGGTGCAGGTCCGGACCGGCGCCTTCACGCGGGCGTTTTATGAACGAGCGCCGAAATTCGACGTCAATTGGCAACTCGTCGATTGGTCTGCGTTGACCAGTGAGCCGCAGGGCAGCGATCTCAGCGGCGCCAACGCCTATGTGGTCGCATCGAACTGGATGCAGGCGGCGCGGGCCGCCGACGCCCTTGGACCGGACGTACCGATAGAGGTGCTGCCGGGCGACCCGCGCCATTTCCAGTTCATGGACGACGGGCGCTTGAAGACGCGAAGCGCGGGCTTCTTCGTCGGCGCCCTGGACTTCGGCAAGGAAGCGGCTCGCGAAAAGGAGTATCGCGACAGCCTTGACGGACGATACGTCGTCGATGGCCCGCCCCGGCGCCTGATACAGCGCATCGCCGGGTTTCCCGTCTTCGAAATCCTGATCCTGCCGGTCAACCGCATTGTGGCATCGCAAGCACACTTGCCGGGCGACGGCCAAGCAAACGATGGCGGACCGCGTCCTTGAACCAGGCGACATACCCAGTGCCAGACGTCGAACTGGCGGCGGATACAAGCAGCGGTGCATCGCTGCAACGCCGCGGGGCGGAACTCACGGTCGTCGTCCCAACGCTGAACGAGCGCGCCAACATCGATCTGCTGGTTGCGCGGCTGCACAAGTCGCTGCTCGGGATCAACTGGGAAGTGGTCTTTGTCGATGACGATTCAAAAGACGGGACGATTGCGGCTGTCCGCGACATCGCCAGCCATGATTATCAAGTTCGCGGCATAAGGCGCATCGCCCGCCGCGGCCTCGCCGGGGCATGCCTCGAGGGCGTCCTGTCCAGTTCGGCGCCCATCGTCGCGGTCATGGACGGCGATCTCCAGCACGACGAAACATGCCTTGCCGCGATGTTCGAAACGATGCGAGGCGGCGGCGCCGACCTGGTGGTGGCCAGTCGTTACGGAGACGATGGCGATGCTAACAGTGGACTGAGCCGGCTGCGTTCGGGAGGCAGCCGGCTGGCGACGCATCTCGCGCGGCTGTTGCTGAGGGTTCCGCTCAGTGATCCAATGAGCGGCTTCTTCATGGTGCGGCGTGACATCGTCGATGCGGTGGCGCCGCGCCTGTCGCGGCAAGGCTTCAAGATCCTGCTGGACATTGCCGCATCGTCGCCGACGCCGCTTCGCATCCGGGAAATCCCCTATGTGTTCGGTCCGCGCCTGCATGGACAAAGCAAGCTCGATTCCCTGATTGTGCTTGAATATCTGGGGCTGCTGGTCGCCAAGGCCTCGGGCGATCTGATCTCGACGCGTTTTCTCGCCTTCGGTCTTGTCGGCTCGGCCGGTGTCGTGGTCCACCTCGGCGTGCTGCATACGCTGCTGGCCCATGGCCTGCCTTTCGCGGTAGCCCAGACCGCGGCCATGTTCACGGCCATGGCGTTCAACTACACGCTGAACAACACATTCACCTATCGCGACCAGCGCCGGCACGGCTGGCGCTTCGTCACCGGATTCGCGATGTTCGCGGCGTTGTGCAGTTTTGGTGTGGTGGCGGGCGTCGGCGTGTCGACGCTTCTTTACACCAGTCCGTCGCGGTGGTGGGCGGCCGGGCTTGCCGCCGCCGCCGTCGGCTCGGTTTGGAACTATATCACCAACTCCGCCATCACCTGGCGCGTGCGTTGATCGCCCGAAACGAGCCCGAAAACAGACGGAAATCCCCAAATGTACCAAATCGATGCCGCAGTGACCGCCTGGATCAACAATTGGGCGGGACATGCTCCCGCAGTCGATTTCATCATGGTCTGGATATCGACGCTCGGCGTTCCGCTCATGGTGCTGGCAGTCGCCTTGCAATGGTGGCCGCCCCAGCCGGACCGGACCATGCGCCATGTGGTAGTGGCAGCAGGCCTGTCGTTCTTGCTTGGTCTCGGAATCAATCAGCTGGTGTTGCTGTTCGTACAGCGGGTGCGTCCCTACGACGCTCATGTCACGCATCTGATTATCGGGCGGACCGTAGATTTCTCATTCCCGTCCGACCATGCCACCGCGAGCTTTGCCATCGCGGCGGCGTTTCTGGTGCACGGCTTGCATCGCCGCGGGCTCGCATTTCTGGCGGCCGCATTGCTGGTCGTGCTGTCACGCGTTTATTTGGGAACGCACTATGTCAGCGACATTCTCGGCGGGGCCGTCTCTGCAATCATGGCGGCTACGCTGGTGCGCGCAGCCTACAGGCAGAACACGCGAGCCGACCGTTTGATCACCGGCATATTGTAAAGAGGTATTAGTCGAATGGCGACCGGCTATCTCACCCGATTTTTGGAAAAATGCGCGGGTGGTCCGATACCTGCGCAGAATTTCCCGGAAATACTCTCAGAATTTCAGAAAATGACAGAGCCAAACCAGTTCCGCGCGTCGGGGGTTTTGGAAGCCGTTTGACAGATAAACCGGAGCACCCAGCGAACTTGACTTCTGTGTGAATTCGACGGGAGTTGGGGCGATCGTCAGCGGCACGGCAGGCTCTTAGCGGTCGGTGAGGTACGGAGGCGCCGTCAGTTCCAGATGATACTGGCTGCCGTTGCTGGCCTTGAGGCCACCACGGACGAAATTGCCGCGGATTCGATACCGCCGATGCAATTCCAGACCGGCAATGCCCGATCCGACAACTGGCAGATCATGCGCCGAGATCCGACCGTGCGCCTCGTCCGAGAACAGCACGTATTCGGAATGTCGCGCGAGCGGAAAGCCCATAAGTTCCAGTTCCTGACCAATATAGCGCTTCGGCTGCCATGTGACCGCGCCGATCCGATGCAGCGCACCGGCGGCGTCGGCCGAGGTCGCAGCCGAGGTGAGGATCATCAGTGCGGCAAGCGCCGAGCACGCGAACATTCGCCGGATGGAAAGGTTGTTCATGTCAGTCTGCCTTTGCAAGGTCCTGGTCCGTCTTGATGATGTCGAGGCCGTCAGGGATGTGCAGATAGCCTGGATTGCTTCCCCGGTGCTGCGTGACGCCATATTGCCAGAGCACCGTGTTGGTCGCTTTGTCTATGACGACCACGCGCTGGTTGAGATCATCGGTTGCAAGGACGTTGCCGTTCGGCAGCTCGATAGCCAGCGAGGGACGGTTGAGTTCTTCGTCCGGCTTGGGCTTGTACTGCCAGACGATTTTGCCAGCGCGGCTGATCTCGATGATTTTTCCGGGCTTCGTGTAGCCTGCCACTAGAAAATTTCCGGCCCTAGTCATTTGCGGATCGGAGGGATACCGGATCGGCAGCTTGAGATGCAGGATCTCCTTCCAGTTCTGGTCGAGCTCGATCAGGGAATGATCATGGATCGTGCTGACGAGCACGTGGCCGTTCGGCAGCGGCTTATCGCCGTTAGGAGAGTCGAGTGCTGGGGCTTCTCCCCAGCATCGCCCCGTGATCCCGGCCTGCCGGACGATCTTCTTGTCAGGGGAAATGTCAAGAATTCGGCAGTTGCGGATGTCGGCGACAATGACGTCCCCGTTCGGCAGCTTGTAGGCGTCGTCGGGAAAGTCGAGATAGCCCGGGTTCGAACCGGGCCGTCCGAGGCCGCCATATTCCCAGGTCACCTTGTTCGTCTTCCGGTCGATGATGCGGATCACCTGCTGATGTTCGAGATTGGTGATGACGCTGTTGCCGCCGTCGGCGAAGAACGCGTCGTCCGCGCCCGAGCCAGGCGGAACGTCGGCGAAATGATATTCCCAGAGGATCTTCTTTTGCGGACTGACCAGGAGGAGGCGATTATTGCCGCGGTCGGCGATGAGAACGTCGTAGTCGCCGAGCGCGCTCGCGTCCGCAGGAGTGGCCGCAACTGCCGGATCCACCGGCTGCGGTTTTCTTATGGGTATTGGCGGGGTGTTGATTGGCTGATCCGGGAGAGAGCTTTCGGCTGGCGCACAATATCCGGGCCGGGCGAGCAGAAGAGCTACCGTGATCATCGTCGCGAAGAAGAGGCCCCGCCGGATCGGTTTGGTAGCTCGCATCCGTCGGGTCACGAGTCCTTTCGAGGTCGCGCTGGCTCCCTCGATTCGCCCGTAACCCATGCTTTCAAGGATTCGAAAACGACGCCCGCCTTCCGCTGGAGTATCAGCCGGTCGAGAACGAGAATGACGATCAAGACGAGCGCCCAGGACAGCAGAGTATCGCTGAGGAAGGAGGAGCACCACGCCGAATAGGAAACTCCAACAGGGGGTGGACGGGATCGTATGGGGACTTGACGTTCGGCCCTGCACCTTCCCCTCCGAAAAGCACGGTGCGATGACAGGTTGTGGCTCCAGCACGCGCCGCGCCGCCTGTGAGAGAAGCCGCAGAAGCGCACTTCGCGTACCGCTGACCTTATATATACTAGAGAGTATCCTTGCCGGCAGTTGTCCGGTAACTTACGGTTTCGTAAGGATCGAGCCTGCCAATGCGGACAGGCAGAGCAATCCGGCCGTCCGGACACCTCGTCGTGGTATGGTCCTTCACCGGGGCACCGGACTTCCTGATCGCATCGACTCCTGCGATCCACTCCTCGCGGGAGCGGGCTTTGCAATATTGATCCTCGTCGGCCACGTTAGTGCAGTTGCGGCAGAACTTAGCGCGACGGCTCCGTCGTCGGCGTGTGTTCGTGGTCGTAGATACCACTCCGCCGGAAAACGTCATCGCGTTCGTGATGGACAGAATGGGCTGATTGTTTTCTGACCGGCACGGCATAGAGCCTGTTCCACGATAACCGGCAATGATGGCGGCCGGCGTAGCGTTCTACCTCTCGCCATCCGGCTGATCGGTTTCGCCGTCCGTGCTCGGCCGAGCTACGCCATGTAGCGACTGGCCGCTTCCAAACCATACGGATTTGTGAGTCGCGCAATGGCTATATGTGGACTAGGCTTACATCGGTCCATGCTCCGAATTGCATGATGGCCAAAGCCACTCTGGCGCTTCATGACTTCGCCGATCATTTGCTCGACGGGCCTATTTGTCGCCCCTGATCGTTGACTTGCCAATGACGCATCTTGGTCGGCTTCCAACCGGAAGCAAGAATGAATGTTGGATAAAACAAACCAGGAACCGCCGGTAATGCAATTGGTTCAAAGGGTCGACAGATGCACCGGAGACTATGGGCTTGGCCTTCAAGGCGCGCCTTATCCGTGCACCCCTCCGGTTCCGCAGCGTGAGTCGGTCTTGAAAACCCTTGATGGCACCCTGGGCCTGCATAACTTTATCGCCCAGCAGTTTTCTATGCCGGAGGGTATGTGCGGGCGCGTGACAGGGGCGGTTATGGGGCTGATAAATCATCTGCCCAACAGGCGCGCTATCGAAATATTGGACATCGCCGAACAGGATGATGTGCTCGAAATCGGATTCGGACCGGGTTTCGCGCTCAGGGAGATGTCCAAACGAGTCCGCAGCGGCACCATTACCGGGGTGGATCTATCTCCGGTCATGGTTCGCCAAGCCCAAGCCCGAAATCGAGCCGCAATTCAACATGGAAAGCTGAAACTGATCCAGGGGACCTTCGAGCGACTGCCGCTGGAAAGCGTCTCGGTCAATAAGATTCTGGCCGTAAACGTAATCTATTTTTGTTTGCCGATCGGAACTGCCCTCGCGGAGGCCCGCAGGGTTCTCCGCCCGGGCGGAACAATGTCGATCTATGCGACGGATTGCTCTTCCAGGCGAAGGTTGCAATTCATTGGTCCGGAAACCCGGCAAACATTTGATCGGAAAGGATTGGAAGATTTCTTGAGACAGAGTGCATTTGCAACAGATCAAATCGATATTCAAACGGTTTGGTTGCCCTTGGGTTTTCGGGGCCTGGTGGCACGACTTTGCAAGCGGTGAATGCGGCCATCAAGATCGATGTGCTATCCTAGGCGCGCCCAACAGCCATTGGGATGACTATCGTGGAAGTGTAAATTTGCCCGCGCTGAACAAACGGCTCGGCGCCGCGAGCCGCGGAAAGTTCTTGGACCCTACAACAGATAGCCCTCGCGCAGCGCTACGCCAACGGCTCCGCGCCAGCGCCCGTCGCTCCATCCGCCCAGCAGGGCACACCCAACGTCGGAAACGAACTCAGAACTGGATAGAAACTGGGGGCAACGTCAATCTCGCACCAGCTTTGCGGCGCTACGCCACCAGCATCAAGCACGGCTTCCGTGATTGCCTTGTCACGGCCTCATCGGCCATCTCGTTGATGCCCTTCAGCCGCTCGATGAGCGCATGAAGCCGCTCGGTACGAATCAAGGTATTCGGCTTGGCCAACGGCTCGAACCTTCATGCCCGAGCTTCCATCAACGAGCCCTTTGGTTGTGGGAATGCTTCGCAGGCGATTCGATCCAGGTTGTTCGCGCTGCCGCTCGGCCTTCGGCAGCCACCGTTTTCATCGCATGGAAGGGAACCGTTGCACGGGCTGCCTTGTTAGACTGTCGTTAAATCAAGACCAATGGATCAATGACGTGAAGCACGCTATCGCTCGAGTTGCTGATCATCCTGGCAACGGGCCGCTCCGGGCACTTCTTGGACTGCTGCTTGCTGCTGGAATTTCAGCAGCCACGCCGGCTTGTTCCCAGAGCCGCTCTGACCGTGCCTTCCTGGAGTGGGCGATTCAAATCGAAATTCAACAGCAGGACATGGGAAGGATTGCAGAAAGGCGGGCGCAGCTCCCTGCGGTCCGAGAACTCGGCACCTATCTTCTCGGGCGGCATCGTCAGGCTGAGGCCCGGCTGAGACAGACTGCAAGCCGGTTGGGCGTTGCGCTTTCAAGCAGGCTGTCGGCGACGCATCTCAGGGTCCAAAATCGCTTTGCATCAATTCCGAGCGCAAATTTCGATAGAAGCTTCATTCGCCACGAAATAGGCGATTACCGCTATTTTATAGCCCATTTCAACGCAGCGGCCGCTTCCCGCGACCGCTCAGTTCAACAGTACGCGACCAACGAATTGGCAAGCCTCAGGCAGGATCAGACCAGGATCTTGACCCAAGCGCATCAGGGGTCGTGAATTTTCGCCGACGCCATGCTAACTCCAGAAGGTACTGGTCCAAAGAGTGAGTGCGTCAACAAAAGTTATCCGATAGCTTTTAAATCCCGACCTCCTTCACAAACGCCCGCAATTCACCTGGAGGGGGCGAGGCAAAAAGTTCGAAAAGCTTCCAAGAACCCCAGCCAAACCGGATACTGGGCAGTCAACTTCGCTCCACGAGCCTCTTCCCCAGCCCGCGTTGCCTTTTGCCCACGAAGAGAACCATAGCACATTCCGCGATACGGCTCCAATACGGCCTACCACTTGCGGTCGATCATGCGCTGCGCAATACTACCTGTTGGGGAAATATAGCATTGTTGGGTAGGTCGCATGCCTGTCTATGTTGTTGCGGAAATGCACTATGATCGCGTCATTCGGTCTAAGGAAGTCCAAGCGAATAGTCCTGATTCGGCTGCATCGGAAATGAATGCCTGCAAGACTGTCTTTAAAAGATGGGCGAAGGACTGGTTCCGAGTGACCGACGAGGTTGGCAAGAATTCGCGTACACTATCGCCCGGCGAAAGAATTCTGCTTAAGCGACCGACACGTACTCTCAGAATTTGTAGTTAATTCTGGCGACGACAGTGTTCTCGGTCTCGCGAGCGCTGAGCACGAAGGCCGGATCTAGGCTGCTCGCGCCATCTTTCGAGCCAAAATCGTAATAATTCCATTCGACGCCAGCGGTCCAATGGTCATTGAAAGCGTATTCAACGCCGAGACCAGCCGTCCAACCCACCCGAGACCCACCCCCAAAAGATTGCAACAAAAGCTGCGTCTCGGCAAACTTGTACTTGCTGAATGCAACGCCGCCATCGCCATAGATAAGCACCCGATCGATTGCGTACCCAAGGCGTCCGCGCACCGAACCCAGATAGTCCTGCTTGGTTTGGCAGACCGACCCAGGCGTGGCCGGACATTGACTATCGCCCTTTACGGTTGAGCCTGCGAAGTTGCCCTCAATGCCAATGACGAATTGGTTGATCTGATAGTTGTAGCCGATCTGGCCGCCGTACACGGCTGCGGACCCGTTTGTATTAAAGGGAACGAAGCCCGGAGAGGTTGCCGGCGACCAACGGCTGTCATTCCAGGCGCCACCGACTTGAGCGCCGACATAGAAGCCTGTCCACGAGTACGGCATGGCGGCCACTGGCTCAACCAAGTCGGCCGCCAGGACTGGAGAAGAGGCTGCCAGAAACGCCGCGGAACAGATGAGCCTGAGTTTCATGCCTTCGTCTCCAAATCGTCAACTTCCAATTTGGCGCATTTTCCCATGAAAAGTCTGCGCTACTTTTGCAACAAGGTGAAATATTTACCGCCGGGCCACGCACCGGCCGGGCGTCGCTCCGTCGCCAGGCCTTTGATCTCCTTCAATCGCATGCTTCGCCCATATTAGCAGAGGCGCATAAGAGTTGCAGCCGACGCGACTAGGCAACAGCGCCGGTTAGGCCCGGTATTTGCTGGCCGCCCCCGCTCGCGAGTGCCGGGCCGCTGCAGAGGTGACGCTATGGGAACGTCGACTTCCAGTCGCGGTTGAGCGCCTGCTGCTAGCCTTCGTAGTCAGGAGTGAGTGTGAAGAACACCGGCCGGCGGTCACGGCCCGCAGCCCTGCAATCCGAGCAGCCGAAGAGCCCGACGATCCGCGCTTGGACGAAGCGAGTACCGCGCCTGGAACGCCAGCAATGCTCCCCTTCGCAAACCGGTTTGGCAACGAACTGGTCATGCCGGCTCGCGATCTCTGGCGCGACAGGTTCCGTAGCATACCTTAATGAATAGCCGCTCTCCGCACATGCGGGCGAGGTACCAGCGAGGAACGCCGATGTCGGTCAGGCCTTTTGTCCGGACTTCGCCCTTGTCGATAGCGAGCAAGACGGCGCGGTCGCGATCACGCTTTCGAACCCGCCGGAGGGCTTTGGCTTGGTTTTGAGGGGGATCGGCAGCTCATAGTTCGCAGTTTCGTCCGGCCCGGGGAGCCACTTCGAGTTGAACCCCGAACGCCGTAGGCCGCCTCTTACCCTCTCGTTTCCTCCAGACGTCCAAGAGCCCGCTGGAGCCTAGTTGTTCATCTGTACAGAACCGGCCGGTGGCGAACAGTGGATAGGCTAGCGCAAATGATCGCGCGGCAAGCGCGTATCGCCCTACAATAGGGCACGTTGAGCGGCAACTCGGCTAGCCCGTCGCAAGAACGAAAATGGAAGAGAAGCAGAACTTTCGTGTGCAGTCTTTGCACACGACATCCGATAACTATTTGATTTTGCTTATGTGTCTGCCCTGTCCATCATCGGGGCGATTGCGAGTTTTGCATTCAACATGTTGTTCGGATTGGTTTTCCAGGCGATCCGTCCAGGCGGATCGGGTTCTGCCGCGACATGTAGCGTATTTATTGCCGCAATCAAACTGTCTGCCGTCCTTGGTCATCAGCGTAGGTGCGGACGATTGCTTGCTGAACCAAGGAATCCTCGACTTGCCGGGTATGTCTGAGCCAATTGCGCCGGACCCCGTCTCAACAATGGAGTTACGGCGATGAGCGACCCGAGTCTGAGAAACCCGGTCTACGATCCGCAGGAGCCGTTGCTGATTGCGCGGCAACATGCGGGCGACGTCCATGGTATGACGGCGCTGTTCGAACCGGATGGGGTGATCGACTGTGGCGGTGGATGGTTTCCGCGCGGCCACGAAGCCATTCGCAGCTACTATGCCGATGTCATCGCCTCCGGCCGCAGGTTTGCCGGGGACGGCTTGCCCCGAAGCGCAGCGCAAGCGACATCGCGCCCGCAACGGGCGCGATCCACCAACAGTAAAGGCCGCGGCGGCTACCGCCGCAGCGCGTGTATGCTTGCCTTGCTGTCGCTGCCCATCGGTAGAGCCGTGTCATCGTCGAGAAGCCGCGTGATCCGGGCAAAGCCGGTGAACGCCTTTCTTGCTTCCTCCGCCGACATCTGTCCCGACAAGGCGGCCGAGCAGCAATTCAGCGCGCACTGATACACAGGCCCGCGCCGTCCTGTCGGCCATTTGCGCAAGAAAACCATCGCCTCGGCGACGCTGTCCACTTCTTCTACAGGGTACCCCTGCCCGCGCGATATTCGCACGGGCGAAAAGAAATGCAGGTAGTCCATTGTTTCCTCCGGTCGATCGAGATGCGCTCGACCGAACCCCATGTAACGCGCCGCCCGGCGGTTGGTTCCATGCGAAAAACTGAATTTTTGAAGAATCTGGCGGTCGGATCGATGAGCGATGTCGCCTATACCGTCGGAAAGTGGCACGCCACCTTGCGGCCGGGCCTATACTCCCTCAGCTCCGGCCGCTCTGTGCGGCAGCGCTCAACCGCTATTGGGCATCGGGGATGGAACCGGCAGCCGGATGGCGGCTTGAGCGGGCTCGGTACGTCGCCTGTCAGGATGATCCGCTTGCGCGTCCCGCCGGGCGTAGTCTCGACGACGGGAACAGCCGAGATCAGCGCCTGGCTGTAAGGGTGGGCCGGGGCTGAAAACACCTCTTCCGCGGACCCCTCCTCGACGATCGAGCCGAGATACATGACCGCGATGCGGCTCGAGACCTGACGCACCACGGACAGGTCGTGGGCGATGAAGACATAGGTGAGGTCCAGCTTCTCCTGAAGGTCGGCAAGCAGGTTGACGATCTGCGCCTGTACGGACACGTCGAGCGCGGAGACCGGTTCGTCGAGAACGACGAGATCGGGATTGAGGGCGATGGCGCGCGCTATGCCGACACGCTGGCGCTGCCCGCCCGAGAATTCGTGGGGAAAGCGCATGACATGGTCCGGCAACAGTCCGACGAGGTCGAAGAGTTCCGCGACGCGGTTGGTGATCTCGCGCGATGAGAGCCTGCCATGGATGCGCAACGGTTCGGCCACGAGATCGCCGACGCGCCGGCGCGGATTGAGCGAGGCCGACGGGTCCTGGAATACCATCTGCAGGCGCCGCCGCAGGGGCCTCAGTTCGGACAGCGACTTCGAGGTGATGTCGTTGCCTTCGAACAGAAGCTCACCGTCTGAAATGTCGTAGAGCCTAACCAGACAGCGCGCCAGCGTGGACTTGCCACATCCGGACTCCCCGACCAATCCGACGGTTTCTCCGCGCCGCACCATCAGGGAGACATTGTCGACCGCGTGGACGGTTCGCCTGCCTTCGGCGGAAAAACGGGTGCCGATCGAGAAGCGCTTGCCGAGCGAGCGCGTTTCGAGGATTGGACGGTCGTTGTCGATCATCGGTCCGCTCATGTCTGCGCCACCCGAAAGCAGGCCGCCGCGTGCGTGGCGGCGCCAAGGTCGGGCTTGCCGGTTAGACAGGGTTCGTACCGGACCGGGCAACGCGGGCCGAAGGCACAGCCTTGCGGCAACCGCAGCAGCGATGGCGGTGACCCGGGGATGGCTGGCAGGCGGCGGGGTTTCGCACCAGTCAGCGGCGGGATCGAACCAAGCAATGCACGCGTATAGGGGTGTCGCGGGTCGGAAAACAACTCCGTGCGGCTGCCGCGTTCGACGATGCGGCCGGCATACATGACCATGACTCGATCGGCGAGTTCGGAGACCACGCCCATGTCATGCGTGATGAAGACGACGGCCGATTTGTGCGTGGCGCGCAGCTTGCGCACGAGATCGAGAATGCCGGCCTGCACGGTGACGTCGAGCGCCGTGGTCGGCTCGTCCGCCACCAGCAGCGCCGGGTTGCAGGACAGTGCCATCGCAATCACCGCCCGTTGGCGCATGCCGCCGGAGAGCTGATGCGGATAGCGCGACATCGCTTCGTGGGGGTTGGGGAAGTTCACCTCGGCCAGAAGTTCCTCCACCCGCTCCATTGCCTTCGATTTGCTGATGTTGCGATGCGCGCGGATCTGTTCGGCGATCTGCCAGCCGATGGTGTAGACCGGCGTCAGCGCCGTCATCGGATCCTGGAAGATCATTGCGATCTCGTTGCCCCGCAGGCGCCTGAGTTCGCGCGGCGGCAGTCCGACCAACTCGCGGCCCTTGTAGCGGATCGAGCCTTCGATGATTGCGTTGGGGTCGGTGATCAGGCCCATCACCGCAAGCAGCGACACTGTCTTGCCGGAGCCGGACTCGCCGACGACACCGAGAATTTCGCTTTCCGCGAGATCGAAGGAAACGCCATCGATGGCCCTCACCAGGCCGTCATCGGTCCGGAAGGATACCCGGAGATCACGCACCGACAATATCATGATGTCCTCAGGCGCGGATCGAGAAGGATGTAGACGAAATCGACAACCGCGTTGGCGACCACCACGAACATGGAAGCGTACATCACCGTCGCCATGATCATCGGCAGATCGAGGTTCTGCAGCGCGTCATAGGTGAGCTTGCCGATGCCGTGCAGCCCGAACACCACCTCGGTCAGCAGGGCCGAGCCGCCCACCAACGCTCCGAAGTCGAGGCCGAACAAGGTTACGAAGGCGATGAGCGACGTGCGCAAGGCATGGCGCAGCAGGATGCGGGTCTCCGACAGGCCCTTGGCCCGGGCCGTGCGGATATAGTCTTCCTGCAGGGATTCGATGATGGCCGCTCGCAACACCCGCCCATAGATGCCGATGTAGAGGATGGCCAGCGTGATCCAGGGTATGACCAGCGTCAGGAACCAGCCTTTCGGATCGTCGGAAAAATTCTTGTAGCCGAGCGGCGGCACCCAGGAGAACGCCCAGCTGTCGTGGTAGCGGCTCTGGGTGATCAGGTTCATCACCTCTCCCAGCCAGTAGACCGGCATGGAAATGCCGAGCAGACCCAACGCCATCAGCAACTTGTCCAGCCAGCTGTCGCGGCTGGCGGCGGCGACGATGCCGATCATGATCGAGACAACCACCCACAGGAGAGCCGCTCCGAACACCAGCGAGAGTGTGACGGGGATCGAATCCATCACCGCCGGCACCACCTTCCAGCCACGATTGACGAAGGAGGTCAGATCGCCGGTGACGAAGATCTTCTCCATCATCTTCACATATTGCACGTAGAGCGGCCGGTCGAAGCCGAAGCTGTGGCGTACCGCCTCCAGCACCTCGGGCGACGCATTGCGGCCGGCGATGCGCGCCGCCGGGTCGGCCCCCGGCGTCGCGAAGAAGATCAAAAAGACGATGACCGAGATGCCGAACATCACGAACAGCATCTGACCGAAACGGCGCAGGATGGCGTAGATCATCAGTCGCGCCCCAGCCGAACCTTGGAGCGTGGGTCGAGCGCGTCGCGCAGGCCGTCGCCGCAGACATTGAGCGCCATCACGGAAACCGCGATCGCCAGGCCCGGTACAAGCGCCACCAACGGCCTGGTGTAAAGCAGCGCCTGGCCGTCCTGGATGATGGTGCCCCAACTCGCCGCGGGCGGCTGCACGCCGATCGACAGGAAGGAAAGCGCCGATTCCGTCAGCATGTTCAGTGCCATCATCAACGGCACGAAGACGATCAGCGTGGTGGTGATGTTGGGCAGGATGTCGCGCCACAGGATCCGCGGCCCCGGCACCCCCAGATTGATCGCGGCGAGCACGAACTCGCTGTGGCGCAGCGACAGGACCTGCCCGCGTATCGGACGCGCCACGTAGGGTATGTAGACGATGCCGATGATGATGACCGGCAGCCACAGACTGCCGGACTCGATCTCGATCGGCCCGATCGAGATGCCTTGCGCGATGGTGACGATGGAAAGCGAAATCGCCAGGAGATAGATCGGAAACGCCCACAGCACATCCAACAAGCGCGACAGCACCGTGTCGGTGAAGCCGCCGAAATATCCCGCGATCAATCCCGCCGCCGTGCCTAGAATCAGGGTGAAGATCGTGGCCGCCCCGGAGATCAGCAGCGAGCTCAGCCCGCCATAGAGCATCCGGGCCATGACATCGCGCCCCTGGCTGTCGGCGCCTAGGAAATAATTGCCGAGCCGCCATGTCGGCCCGAGCGGCGTGTAGCCGAGCCCGAGCCCCTCTGTCGATTGTTCCATCACCGGAACGTCGGCGCCGTCGATCTGGATGACGGCGTCGAGCGTCGAGGCGAAGGGGTCCACGCCAGCCCATTTCGCGTAGAGAGGCGCACTAAGGCAGGCGAGGACGATGAGGAGGAACACGGCCAGGGATGCCATGGCAGCCCTGTCCGTTGCCAGCTTCGCAAACGCGACGGCCCAAGGCCCTCGCGTCTTGCGCGGCATGGCGACAGCTTCGTTCGACACGGACGTGCCCTTCCGCGGTTCGTTACTGCACCCAGGCCATTACTGTACCCAGGATTGGGTGATCATCCAGTTGAACTGCCGGTTGAATTTGAAATTGCCAACGCGCTTGCTGACGAAGTCGAGCCGCTTCGGCGTGAAGAGGCCGACGGCCGGTGCCTTGTCCGTGACTTGCCTGTCGATTTCGGCCCACAATTTGTCGGCGGCTTTCTGATCGGTCACGCCAAGGTCTAGTGCCTTTTGCATCTTGGCGTCGATATCCTTGTCGCAGAAGCCTGCGATGTTGATCGAAGCGTCCGAACCTTCGCGGAAGGAGGCGCAGCTGAACAGGATGTTCAGGAAGTCCGAAGCCGCGGGATAGTCCTTATACCATTGGGTGACGGACATCTGCACTTTGTTGTTGGTGTTCTGGATGTAGGTGAACTGGATGTTGGAAGAGATCGGCTTGACGTCGGCGACATAGCCGATGGTGGTCAGCACGCTCTGCAGATAGACGCCGATGGACCGTGAAATGGCCGTGTCCTCGACGATGATGGTCACCTTCTGGCCCTTGGTGCCCGATTCCTCGACGAGCTGCTTTGCCTTGTCGAGGTCAGGCGCCGACCATTTGGCGCCGGGGTTCTTGGTGAAGGGGCAGTAGTCCTCGTGGCCGGGGAAGTCCGGAGGCAGGACCTGGCACACCGGCGAGGCCAGCACCTTGCCGCCGAACAGCTTGACCAGCGTGTTGCGGTCGACCGCGTAGGCAACGGCCTGGCGCGCCTTTTCATTGTCGAACGGTGCCAGCCGATTGTTGAGCGGCGCATACCACCATGCCGAAAGCGGCGAGATGTGCAACTGGTCCATGGCCTTGGTGCCAAGTTCGCCAAGGCGATCGCTGGGCAGTGCGTCGAACATCCAGTCGGCTTCGCCGTTCTGGATCGCGGTGACGGCAGCTTCCTCGGAGAGGCCGAAATCATACTGGACGACATCAGGATAACCGTCCGGCTGGGCTTCCTCGCTCCACTGCTTGAAGTTGGGGTTGCGGGTCACCGTCATGCCTTTGTTGGGATCGAAGGCGGAGATCATGTAGGCACCGGTGCTGGGAATGGGCTTGGAGCCCATGTCTTCCGCGGGCGTGTCCGCCGGCAGCACCACGGCGTGCGGCAAGGCGAGCTTGTAGAGAATCTCGGCGTCCGGCTTGGTGAGGTTCAACGTGACGGTGCCGGCCGCTTCGTCGCCCACAACCCCGCCTTCCAGCGTGCAGCTCTTGGTGTCGGCAAGGCATTTGTCGGCGCCGACGATGCCGGCATAAAATGTACCAGAGGTCGGTCCGGAGACCTTGAAGATGCGCTGGAAGGAAGCAACGACGTCCTTCACGCCGAGATCCTTGCCGTCGGAGAACTTGATGCCCTTGCGCAGCTTGAAGGTGAAGGTTTTGCCGTCATCGCTGACCTGCGGCAGCGCCTCGGCCAGATCGGGAACGATGGTGAAGCCGTCCATGCCCTCGGCCTTGCGGAAGGCGACCAGGCCGTCATAGATCGGCTGATACATTTGCCAGCCCTGATCGGTGTAGTTGATATGCGGATCGAGCGTTCCGGCGGCCGAGCGGGCCAGCAGGCGAATAGTGCCGCCTCGGTGTTCCTTGAGATATTCGGCCTGTGCCGGAGCCAGCCACATGCCGGCCAGCAATGCCGCGGCCGACGCCGCCAAGAGCAATTTCTTCATGTCGTAGTTCCCCTTTTCTCAGTTGTCGTTGTCGTCCAGGAAGTCTCCCACCACCCGCATGCATAGATCCTGCTCTTCGACATGCGGCATATGGCTGGAATGCTCGAATATCTGCCAGCGCGATCCCTTGATGCCGTCCTTGAAGGGCTGCACTGTCGCAGGCGTGGCCTCGTCGTAACGGCCGGAGATGATCAGCGTGGGAGCATCGATGGCTGGCAAGCGGTCGATGATGCTCCAGCTCTTCAGCGTTCCGATGACGTGGAATTCGTTCGGACCGTTCATGACGTTGTAAACGGTCGGATTGCGCACGACCTGGGCGAAAGTCTCGGTCACTTCGGGCGGGAACGGCACGACCCGGCAGACATGGCGCTCGTAGAACACCATCGTCGCTGCCTGGTAGTCCGGATGATCCGTCGTGCCGGCCTGTTCGTGCCGGGTCAGCGTCTCCTGCACGTCCTTGGGCAGGTCGGCGCGTAGCCGGTTGGCCTCCTGTACCCATAGCGTCATGGACGCCGGCGAGTTGGCGATGGTCAGCGACTTCAGGCCCTTCGGCCGCGTCACCCCATATTCAGCGCCCAACATGCCGCCCCAGCTCTGTCCGAGCACGTGGAAGCCGCCTCGGATGCCCAGATGATCGACGAGGTTTTCAAGTTCGTCGATGAACAGCCTGGGCGTCCAGAAATCGGCGCCTCTGTCAGGCAGCAAGGTGGAATTGCCGCAGCCCAATTGGTCGTAGTGGATGACGGCACGGCCTGTTCGGGCAAGAAGCTTGTAGGCATCGACATAATTATGGGCGGCGCCCGGCCCGCCATGCAGGATAACGACCGGAGCCTTGCCGGCATCGAGCTCGCCGCTGACCCGATACCAGGTTTCGTAATCGCCGAAGCCGGCCCGCCCTTCCCTGGTGACGATCTCCGGTAACATCCTCGCTCCTTGCGCGGTTGAAGACATGTTGCTTGTCACTAGTTCGCCTCCCGGCTGGACCGAACCCATTCTTCCAGCATCTGCACGCCGAACGCCGTGGCGCCTTGCCTGCCAAGGGGCCGATCCGTGTCGGCCAGTTCCTTGCCGGCAATGTCGAGATGCACCCAGGGCCGATCCTCGGTGAAGTGACGCAGGAACGCCGCGGCGTAGGGAGCGTCGCCGTCTTCCATGTCCTTGGCGTGATGCCGCAGGTCCGCGAACGGCGATTGCAGCCCCTCGTCATAAGCCCGGTCGAGCGGCAGCTGCCAGAACCGCTCGCCGACCGCTTCTCCGGCCGCGATCATCCGCGAGGCGATGGCATCGTCGGTGCTGAAGAGGCCGGCGAATACCGATCCGAGACCGCGCATCACCGAATAGGTCAAAGTGGCGAGATCGACGATCACCGACGGGTTGAAGCGTGAGGCGGCATAATAGAGGCAGTCGGCCAGGATCAGGCGTCCTTCCGCATCCGTGTCGAACACTTCCACGGTCTGCCCGGATGCTGTCGTGATGATGTCACGCGGCTTGAGCGCGGTGCCTGACGGCATGTTCTCGGCAATGCCGAGCACGCCGACCACGTGCACCGGGCTGCCTTGCCGGGCCAGCGCGATCAGCAGGCCGACCACCGCGGCCGCGCCGCCCATGTCGGCCTTCATGTCGAACATCTGCTCGCCGCGCTTTATGCAGAGACCACCGGAATCAAAACAGACGCCCTTGCCGACGAAGGCCAGCGGCTGTGCGGGGCCACCCTTGCCGCGATAGCGCAGGACCGCGACGCGCGGCGGTCGCACCGAACCTGACCCCACGGCCAGGATCGCGTTCATGCCGAGTTCCTTCAGCCTTGCCGTATCGAGTATCTCGACGTCGATGCCAGCTTCGTGCAACGGCTCCAGATGATCGTGGAAATTGTCGGGATGGAGATGGTTCGGCGGCAGGTTGACCAGCGTGCGCGCATATTCGACGCCATCCGCGATGGCATTGATCCGCGCCAGTGCCGAATTCAGCTCCGAACCGCCGGCCCCGACCAGTTGCACCCGCAGGGTCCGATCCGCCCCCGCCCCTTGGCGCCGGTTGCGCATGTCGAAACGATAGCGCCGCAGCCGCATGCCAAGCGCTATTCTTGCCAGGATTTCCGCTCCCGGCAGACCTATGCCTGCAATAGGGTCCAGGACCAGGGTAGCCGCGCATTCCCCTTTGCCTTCCAGATGCGCAGCCAGCAGGCCGCCGGCGTGCGCCAAGGAGAGCGCGGTGACGGCCTCGGCCTTGCCCAGGGCAAGTACGATCACGCGACGGGCCGATACCGCCTGGGGGGCAATGACATCGATACAGGTGCCAGATTCGGCCAAGACGATCGTATCGGCACATGCCCGGGAGAGGATCCCGCGCATTTCGGTATCCAGTGCCATTGCCCGCGGACCAAAGCCTGTCTGGGCAGTCTGCAAGATCACGACGACGGAGGTTTCCGCGGAAATCTCTTCCGCCGTTTCAAAGACCGGCACTGGCGATTGAGGCATAAGTGGGCGTTCTCCTCATTGTGGGCTTTGGCCGAAGCGCCGCTTGCAGCTTGCGCAATGCTTCACCTGCCACCGGTGGAAGCCGGCCAAGCCGGTCGCCGCCGTTGGTGGAATGGTGCCGAAGTCCCCAAATAGTCGTTTTCGTAAGACGACTTAGTTGCTCTTGCCTCTTGGGTATCCCTGAACCGGCCAAGCGATCAAACGCCAATTTTGTCCATGTCGATTGACAAAAACTCAACTGACAATTCATGATCGGCCAATGGCTCTACCCTCACTCAATGGCATGCGCGCTTTCGAGGCCGCCGCACGTCTCGGCAGCGTCAAGGATGCCGCCGAAGAGCTGCATTTGACGCCTTCGGCGATCAGCCGCCACATCCGTGCACTCGAACGGAATCTTGGTCAGGACCTGTTCGAGCGCGGCTTTCGCCAGATAACGCCGACCATCCGGGGCTCTTACTATGCACGCAGCCTCTCCGAGGCGTTCGAGGCCATCTGGCGCGCCACCGACGACGTCAGCCTCGCAGACGGTCCGAGCCACGGCAGGACCCAGCGTGTCCGGGTCCTGTGCGTGCCGGCGGTTCTGAACCTTTGGCTGGCGGACCGGTTGCCGAGCTTTCGCCGGCAGCATCCGGCCGTGGATCTGGAGATATCGACATCGGGCAAGCGGGCCAATTTCGATTTGGCCATTGTCGACGAGTTCGTCTACAAGGCCGGCCCGGCGCTGACGCTGCTGATCCCGCTGGTTCTGACGCCGGTCTGCGCGCCCTCGCTGCTCGACGGGCCGATGCCGCTGCGATCGCCCGCCGATCTGGTCAGTCACCATCTGATCCACGAATGCGAGACCATGCGATGGAAGCGCTGGCTGGAGCAGGAAGGCGTCTTGGACACGACGCCGAAATCCAGCACGACGCTGGATGATTGCACGCTGATCATGCGCGAGGCGATAAATGGCGCTGGAATAGCGCTTGCCGACACGATGATGGCCCAGGATCTGCTGCAGCAGGGCAAGCTGGTCGCCCCGTTCAGCGCCCGCCACACCTATCCGGCCGGCATCTACCTGCATCAGCGTCGCAGCATAGGCAACAAGCCGGGTACCGGCCTGTTTCAGGATTGGCTGCTTTCCGAAGTCGAGGACCACAAGCGGGTGATGGCCATCGCCTAGGCTGTCTTACGGACGGAGTTGGAAACGCGGGTTCATCCAGCTCGAAGCCGTGGATCGAAGATTCGAATCGACAGACAGACCTGTTTCAAAATCGGCTCACCATCACGGCCGGTCGATAATCGCGGTTCGTATTGAATATCTTTAAGGCCAAAGCCGGCAAATCGATTGCTTGCTGGTTCCCCCGCGTCAGGCGTAACCTTGTTGGTCAACGCGTGAGGGCGCGTGCTGCAAGAAGGGGACACTGCAATGACGATACAAGGCGCATCGCCTGACCTGTATAATGAAGACCTCGCTCCCGCCAAGGTTCGAAACTGGGGACCGTTCTCGATCTTCAACGTCTGGACGTCGGACGTTCATAGCCTGTGGGGCTACTACCTCGCCGCCAGCCTGTTTCTGTTCTGTGGCGGCTTCGTCAATTTCATCATCGCCATCGGCATCGGCTCGCTGATCATCTACGCGCTGATGAACATGGTCGGCTACGCCGGTGTGAAGACCGGTGTGCCCTACCCCGTGCTCGCCCGCGCCTCCTTCGGCATCTGGGGCGCCAACATTCCGGCACTGGTGCGTGCCGTCGTCGCCTGCTTCTGGTATGGTGCGCAGACCGCCGCCGCCTCCGGCGCCATCGTCGCATTGCTCATCCGCTCGCAATGGTTCGCCGATTTCAACGCCAACACCCATTTCCTCGGCCATTCCGGCCTCGAGGTGATCTGCTTCGTGATCATATGGGCCCTGCAACTGCTGATCATCCAGAAAGGCATGGAAACGGTGCGCCGGTTCCAGGATTGGGCAGGCCCCGCCGTCTGGGTGATGATGCTGCTCCTGGCCGTTTATCTCTGCGTCAAATCCGGAACCTTCGCCTTCACCAGCGACATCCCGATGGACGTGCTTCTGGAAAAGACCAAGGATGCCGGCGTGCCTGGAACGCCGGGCTCGTGGACGTCTCTGTTCGCGGTGGCCGCGATCTGGGTGACGTATTTTTCGGCGCTCTATCTCAATTTCTGCGATTTCGCCCGCTATGCGCCCAATCAGGCGGCATTGCGCAAGGGCAACATCTGGGGTCTGCCGGTCAACCTCATCCTGTTCTCGCTGGTCGCCGGCGTCACCACCATCGCCGCCTACGACGTCTACCATGAGGTGCTGCTGCACCCCGACCAGATCTCGGCCAAGTTCGACAGCTTGTTCCTAGCTGCCCTTGCCGCCTTGACGTTCGCGGTGGCGACCTTGGGTATCAATGTGGTGGCCAACTTCGTCTCACCTGCGTTCGACTTCTCCAACGTCTTCCCGCGTCAGATCGACTTCAAGAAGGGTGGCTACATCGCCGCCGTCATCGCGCTCGTTCTCTATCCCTTCGCACCGTGGGAAGGCAGTGCCGCCTCCTTCGTCAACGTCATCGGCGCGACGATGGGACCGATCTTCGGCGTGATGATGGTCGATTACTATCTGATCCGGAAGGGCGAGGTCGACGTCGAGGCGCTCTATCGCGAGGACGGCGAGTTCCGCTTCCAGGGTGGCTGGCACGTCAATGCCTTCATCGCCGCCGGCATCGGCGCCATCTTCTCCTCGATCCTGCCGAACTTCACCAACTGGCTGCCGTCCTGGTGGGGCGTTTATGGCTGGTTCTTCGGCGTGGCGATCGCCGGCGTCATCTATTACGTGCTGCGCACCGCCGCCCTGGGTGCAGGCGCCAAGATAGCAAAAGCCTGACAAGCATCTCTGGGGCGGCCCCGTGCCGCCCCGCTCTACTGCGCGACCATTTCGGCCAGCTTGCGCACCGTGTTCCAGTTGCGCGAGGTTCCGATGCCCATGCGCTTGTGATTTGCGGCCGCAAGCAGCCGCGAGCTAGGCCTCTCCCGTGAAAAGACGATCCAGATGTCGCCGCTGACCAGAAGCACCTTCTCGTCCGCGGCGGCATAGGCCTGAAAGCCAGATATCGCATCCTCGGTCACGGGTTTGCGCATCACGCGCACCACGACCTGGTCGCCGGCTTCCACCGACTCGCTCGGGAATGGATTGCCGCTTGCGAGTTTGCGCCAGTCTCCGGCGGCACGGACGATGATGTCGACATGGCGGCCAAAGGTCTGTTCGAAGGCGGATTCCAGCCGCTCCTCGAGTCCGGCCACCGAGATCTTCTCGCTCTCGAAAACCAGATTGCCGGTCGCCAACAGGGTGCGGACATTCTTCAGGCCAAGGCCTTCCGCCATCGCCTTGAGGTCGGACATGACGACCCGCCGCCCCTCTCCCAGGGTGATGCTGTAGAGGAGCGCCACATAGGTCCGCATGGTAGCGATCAGACCAGCCGGCTCTGCTCCACCGCCGCCTCGATGAAGCTGGCGAACAGCGGATGCGGATCGAGCGGCCGGCTCTTCAGTTCGGGGTGATATTGCACGCCGATGAACCAGGGATGGTCGGGATACTCGACCGTCTCCGGCAGCACACCGTCGGGCGACATGCCCGCAAACACCAGCCCGCAATCCTCCAGGCGCTGCTTGTAGTCGATATTGACCTCGTAGCGGTGCCGGTGACGTTCGGAAATCTGGGTGTCGCCATAGATATCGGCGATCTTCGAGCCCTTGGCGAGCTCGGCCTGATAAGCGCCGAGCCGCATGGTACCGCCGAGATCGCCGCTCGCCCTACGCTTTTCCAGCATGTTGCCCTTCAGCCATTCGGTCATCAAACCAACAACCGGTTCCGTGGTCGGGCCGAATTCGGTCGACGAGGCATGTTCGACGCCGGCCAGCGATCGCGCCGCCTCGATGCAGGCCATCTGCATGCCGAAGCAGATGCCGAAATACGGCACCTTGCGCTCACGCGCGAATTTCGCCGCCAGGATCTTGCCTTCGGAGCCGCGTTCGCCGAAGCCGCCGGGCACGAGGATGCCATGCACCTTCTCCAGCCAAGGCGTCGGGTCCTCCTTTTCGAAGATTTCCGATTCGATCCAGTCGAGCTTGACCTTGACGTGGTTGGCCAGCCCACCATGCGAAAGCGCCTCGATCAGAGATTTGTAGGCGTCCTTGAGGCCGGTATACTTGCCGACGATGGCGATGGTGACCTCGCCCTCCGGATTGTGGATGCGGTTCGAGACCGCCTGCCACGGCTCCATGCGCGGCTTAGGCGCCGGGTCGATGCCGAAGGCGGCCAGCACTTCCGAATCGAGACCTTCCCTGTGATAGGCCATAGGCACGTCGTAGATATGCGGCACGTCGAGCGCCTGAATGACGGCGCTCTCCCTGACATTGCAGAACAACGACAGTTTGCGGCGCTCTTCCTTGGGGATGGCACGGTCGGCGCGCACCAGAAGAATGTCAGGCGCAATGCCGATGCCGCGCAATTCCTTGACCGAATGCTGGGTCGGCTTGGTCTTCAGTTCACCCGCCGTCGGGATATAGGGCATCAGTGTCAGATGGACATAGACGGCGTTGTTGCGCGGCAGATCGTTGCCGAGCTGGCGGATCGCCTCCAGGAACGGCATCGCTTCGATGTCGCCGACCGTGCCGCCGATCTCGCACAGCACGAAATCATAGTCGTCATTGCCGTCGAGGACGAAGTTCTTGATCTCGTCGGTAACGTGCGGGATGACCTGCACGGTCGCGCCGAGATAGTCGCCACGCCGCTCGCGCTCGATGATGTTCTTGTAGATACGCCCGGTCGTGATGTTGTCCTGCTGATTGGCGGAACGGCCGGTGAAGCGCTCGTAATGGCCAAGATCGAGATCGGTCTCGGCCCCGTCGTCGGTGACGAACACTTCGCCATGCTGGTACGGCGACATCGTGCCGGGATCGACATTGAGGTAGGGGTCGAGTTTTTTGATGCGTGCGCGATAACCTCGCGCCTGCAGGAGAGCCCCAAGGGCCGCTGCGGCAATGCCTTTTCCAAGTGAGGAAACCACGCCGCCTGTGATGAATACATATCGCGCCATGGGAGTCATCGCTTAACGCGGCCTGATTGATTCCGCCAGAGAAAAAACCGCCGCGAAGGCTTTTTCCCAAAAAGGCGCTCGGACCATGATTCCCGAAAAGTGGAATCCGGTTTTCGGACGGGATCACGACCAAACGGGTTGACCGGGACCTTAGAGCAATTCCAAGAAAAAGCTCGTAGCGGTCTTCCGTCCGGAATTGACATAAAAACAAAGACTTGGAGCGGGTTGGCGATTCTACAAAACGTTGGACCGCTCCAAGCAAAACAAAAGGGCCGGCTGAGCCGGCCCTTTCGGCATGATGATGGAGACGTCAGATGATGACGACTTTGGTGCCGACCCGGACTCGGCTGTAGAGATCCATGACGTGCTCGTTCATCATACGGAAGCAGCCATTGGAGGCGCTGGTGCCGATAGACTGCGGCGCGATGGTGCCGTGGATACGCAGATGCGTGTCCTTCTTGCCGTCATAGAGATAGATGGCGCGGGCGCCGAGCGGGTTCTGGCCACCGCCGGCCATGCCGTCCTTGTACTGGCCATAGTGCTTGGGCTCGCGCTTCTGCATGTCGAGCGTCGGGATCCAGCGCGGCCATTCCTGCTTGTCGCCGACCGCGACCGTGCCCTTGAACTGCAGGCCTTCGCGACCGACCGCGATGGCGTAGCGACGCGCGGTCGTGGACGATTCGACGAGATAGAGCCGGCGAGCGCTGGTGTCGATGACGATTGTACCGGCATCATAGCCCGTGAATTCCACGTCCTGAGGCACGAATTCCGGCTTTACCTTGAACGGCTTCTTGGCGTTCTTCTGGGCAAGTGCCGAGTCGAGCGCGCGTGTCTCGGGCAGATAACTGATCGATGAGCCAGATAAGGTTCCACCGAACAGACCAGCAAACAGACCGCCGCTCGACTGCTTCTGGCCACCGACGACCTCGCTGCGCAATTCGCCATTGTTACCGGTCAAAGCGACATTCATCGCCTCGGCCGGGATCGGCTCGGCCGACTGGATCGGCGTGACCGGTTCAATCGGCTCGATGACCTTGATGGTCTTCTTGGCCGGTTTGGCATCGGCCACTTCGGTTGCTGATGCTTTCTGGCCCTTGCTGGCCAGGAATGCCTTCCGGTCCGCGTCAGCCCTGGCTTTGGCTGCCTCGCGCATCGCCAGCTTCCTGGCTTCGAGCGCCTTGGCTTTGGCGTCTTCCTTGGCAGCGGCGATCTTGGCCTCGATCTTCTTGATCTGGGCGAGATCGTCCGGTGTCGGGGTTTTCTTCCTCTTGAGAAGCTTCAACTGCGCCGCATCGCTCTTGGCCGCGACGGGGATGGCGTCGGTTTTTTCAAGCGACACCGACTGTTGTGCGGCCATATTTGCCGGCATGCCGGCGAAGGCCGGGGAACTCATGCCGATTGCGGCGCAAAGTCCCAGGAAAATGAAGCTGCGAAGCTGCATGGCGAAGATCCGATCGTTCAATGCTTGTTGCCCACGGCGTCGCCCGGCGTCCCCCAAGGACGCCGAAAATGCCGCGTGCAATCTATAGTCGAATAAGCGCGGATGCCTCAAGCGCGAGACCGCACTGCCGCCCGTCGAATCTTCGTGATCGCGCAGCATTTGCCGCGACTGTGTTCAAACGATCACAGATCGCGGTTTGGAAACGTGGAGGTTACTGGTTCGGAACCTGAGGCGCCGCCGGCGCGGTGCTGGTGGTCCCATTGGTCGTTGGCGCGGTGGCCGGGGCCGTTGCCGGAGGCTTTGCCGCGGCGTCGTTTCCGGACGGCGGCGTCGGCGTGGCGTTGCCGGCGGGTGCCGGCGTGGTCTTACCCGGCAGTTGGTTGAGCACGCCCTTGCCGTCCGAGGTCGTGGGAACCCGATCGAGAATGTCGATCGGCTTCTCGCCGTAGCGGGCAATGATCGACAAGGTCAGCGAGGTCACGAAGAACGCAGCCGCCAGGATCGCCGTCGCCCGGGTCAAAGCGTTGGCGGCGCCGCGCGCCGTCATGAAGCCCGATCCGCCACCAATGCCGAGACCGCCGCCTTCGGAGCGCTGCAGCAGCACCACGCCGACAAGGGCGAGCACGACCATTAGATGGATGACGATCAGTACGGTTTGCATAGTTTATCCTGGCAAGGCCTTGCCCGGCCGCGGACACGACCGGTGAATTGGAGGCGGCTCAATACAATGCTTTCACGGCATTTCCAAGCCCGTGGCCGGAATATGGGAAGCAACGCGCCCTTTGCAACGAATTTGGACGGGACGAGAGCCGCCCATCCTCGTGAATCTCAGCCTGCAATGCTGCGATAGGCTTCGGCGATATCCAGGAAATCAGCCGCTTTCAGGCTGGCGCCGCCGACCAGCGCGCCATCCACATTCCGGACGCCCAGCAGTTCCACCGCGTTGGACGGCTTGACCGATCCGCCATAGAGAATGCGCATTCTAGCAGCGGCGGTCCCCAGCTTTTCCGAC
Organism: Mesorhizobium sp. ES1-3; assembly: GCF_020164795.1. Classification (NCBI taxonomy): domain Bacteria; kingdom Pseudomonadati; phylum Pseudomonadota; class Alphaproteobacteria; order Hyphomicrobiales; family Phyllobacteriaceae; genus Mesorhizobium; species Mesorhizobium sp. ES1-3. The sequence continues at coordinate 338,156 of NZ_JAIUGW010000002.1, read as the reverse complement.
AGCTTTTCGCGGATATGCGCATGCGCTTCAGCCACATCGGCGGCGGTTGGCGTCAGGCCGGTGCCGATCGCCCACACTGGCTCATAGGCAATGACGGTGTTGGAGTGCGTCGCGCTTGGCGGCACCGAGCCGGCCACCTGGCGCGACAGCACCTCCAGCGTGGCTCCAGCCTCACGCTCCTGCCGCGTCTCGCCGATGCAAACGATGGCCACCAGCCCGGCACGCCAGGCCGCGGCGGCCTTGGCCTGGACCGTCGCGTCGTCCTCGCCCCTTTGTTCGCGGCATTCGGAGTGACCGACAATGACATGGCTCGCGCCCGCGTCCTTCAGCATCTCCGCGGAAATGCAGCCGGTATAGGCGCCGCTTTCCTTGCTATGGCAGTCCTCACCGCCGGCATGGACAGGCGTGCGTGACAGGATCTCCGCAGCATGGGAAAGCAGCGTCGCGGGAACACAGACCAGTGCTTCCGTCTCGGCGTCGAGCCCGCTCATGAAACCGTTGCCGATCATCCTGAGCTCGTTCAGCGAGGCGCTGGTGCCGTTCATTTTCCAGTTGCCGGCGACAAGCGGGCGAATTCCTGGCGTCATGGTGTGCTTCTCCGGGCGATATCAGGCTCTGGCCCTCACTACCAAAATCAGGCCACAAAGCAATCGACAGTGGGCCGGAAGGGCGCTATTGCGCTTGTTTCAGACTCGGCGCACGCGAAAATGCGCATAAATCGGAAGTAACCATGCTTGGTGTATTGAGAAACGCGGCGGGTACCTGGGTCGCGAAGACACTGCTTTCGCTACTGGTGGTCAGTTTCGCCGCCTGGGGCATCTCTGGACGGCTGATGGGTGGCTTTGCGGGCCACGATTCGGTGATAACCGCTGGTGGCACCAAGGTATCGATCAACGAATACCGCCTTGCCTATGACCGCCAGCTCGCCGTCATGTCGCAGCAGTTCGGTCAGCGCCTCACTCACGAACAGGCAAAGGCGCTGGGCATCGACAACCAGGTGCTGGCGCAACTCGTTTCCGGTGCCGTTCTCGACGAACAGGCACGCAAGCTGGGCCTCGGCCTGTCCAAGGACCGGCTGGCCGAACTCACCCGCGAAGATCCGGCGTTCAAGGGCCCTGGCGGTCAGTTCGACCGACGGACATTCGATTACATGCTGCACGAGGTCGGCATGCGGCCCGAGGATTACCTGAAGAACCGCGCCCAGGTGGCGGTGCGCCAGCAGATCGTCGAGGCGGTCTCGGACGGCCTCAAGGCCCCGGATACGTTCTTCAAGGCGGTCGCGCTCTACCGCGGCGAAGACCGCACGGTCGATTATTTGACGTTGCCGAAGACGCTGGTCGAGCCGATCGAGGCTCCGAGCGACAGCGTGCTCCAGGCATATTTCGAGGCCAACAAGAAAACCTACGCCGCGCCTGAATACCGCAAATTCTCCTATGTCCGCCTGGAACCGGTGGACATCATGGATACGACCGCGGTCACCGACCAGCAGGTCAGTGACGACTACAACAAGAACAAGGCACGCTACACCACGCCCGAAATGCGCACCATCGAGCAGCTTGTGTTCAAGACGCCGGATGCGGCCAAGGCAGCGCTCGATTCGCTCAAGGCCGGCGCCACCTTCGACAAGCTGGTGACCGCCGAAGGCAAGACTCCGGCCGACACGCTGCTTGGCACACTCGCCAAGGACAAGATCGCCGACAAGGCTGTTGCCGATGCCGCCTTCGCGCTCAACGTCAATGAAGTCAGCCAGGTCGTTCAGGGTACCTTCGGTCCAGTGCTGCTGCGCGTGACCGAGATCAAGCCCGAGGTGGTGAAGCCGCTCGCCGAAGTGTCCGACCAGATCCGCAAGGACCTGGCGCTGGGTGAGGCAAGCCGCATCCTTTTGGATGTGCATGACAATTATGAGGACACCCGTGCATCGGGCAGTTCGCTGGCCGACGCGGCTGCCAAATTGAAGCTTAAGGACATCACCATCGACGCCATCGATCGCAATGGCTTGAGGCCCGATGGCTCCATCGTCAAGGACCTGCCGGAATCGCCGTCGCTGATCAAGGCCGTCTTTGATGCGGAACCCAACACCGAAAACGAGGCGCTGACCACCGCGGACAACGGCTTCGTCTTCTATGAGGTCGGTTCGATCACGCCGGCCCGCGACCGCACTCTTGATGAGGTGCGCCAGAAAGTTGTCGCCGACTGGACGGCGGCCGAGACCACCAAGCGGCTCGCCGCCAAGGCGGGCGAACTCGAGAAGCGCCTCAAGGCCGGCGCCACGCTCGACGTCATCGCCGGTGACCTCAAGCTGGAAAAGCAGACCAAGCGCGGCTTGAAGCGCGAAGCCGATGACGCCGATTTCGGCAAGCAAGGCGCCGCCGTGATGTTCGGCGTCGGCGAAGGCGGCACCGGCTTGATCCCCTCGCCCACTGGCGACGGCCAGATCCTGTTCAAGGTTGCCGAAGTGTTCGAACCGGCCGGCGCCGACGCCAGCTCGGTGCCGGACGACGCGCAGAAATCATTCACCTCCGGCATGTCCGACGACCTGCTCGACCAATTGGTGGCGCAGTTGCAGACGCAGTACGACGTCCGCATCGACCAGGCCGCCGTTGCCCAAGCCTCGACAAGATGAGCGCGCTGAAAGCCCATATCGCCAAGGTCGCGACCGGCACCGCGCTGTCCTTCGAGGAGGCCTGCGAGGCCTTCGACATCATCATGTCGGGCGATGCAACTCCAGGGCAGATCGGCGGCTTCCTGATGGCGCTGCGCGTGCGCGGCGAAACGGTGAACGAGATTTCGGGCGCTGTCGCCACCATGCGCGCCAAAATGCTGCGCGTCGATGCCCCTGATGGCGCCATCGACATCGTCGGCACCGGCGGCGACAATTCGCACTCGGTCAACATCTCGACGGCTTCCGCCTTCGTCATTGCCGGTAGCGGCGTGCCGGTCGCCAAGCACGGCAACCGCGGTCTGTCCTCGTTGACCGGCGCGGCCGACGTGCTGATTGCCCTCGGCGTCAAGATCGACATAGCGCCGGAGATTATTGGCAAGTGCATCCATGAAGCCGGCGTCGGCTTCATGTTCGCGCCGGCGCACCACCCGGCGATGAAGCATGTCGGTCCGGTTCGCGGCGAGCTTGGCACGCGCACCATCTTCAACCTGCTCGGACCGCTTTCCAACCCGGCCAGCGTCAAACGGCAGATGGTCGGCGTGTTCATGCCGGAATGGATCATGCCGGTGGCGGAAACGCTGAAGGCGCTCGGCACCGAACATGCCTGGGTCGCCCATGGCGATGGCTATGACGAGATCACCACCACCGGCGAGACGCAGGTCGCCGAACTGGTTGGCGGCGAAATCCGCAGCTTTACGCTGACCCCGGAAGAGGTTGGACTGAAGCGCCATACCAAGGATGAGCTGCGCGGCGGCGATGCCGCCTACAATGCCAAAGCCTTGCGCGACATGCTGCGTGGCGCCGCCGGCGCCTACCGCGACACGGTGTTGATGAATGCCGGTGCCGGACTGGTGATTGCGGGCAAGGCGACGACGCTCCGCGACGGCATCGCCATCGCCGCGCAGGCGATCGACAGCGGCCGGGCGCTGCAGGTGCTCGACCGGCTGGTCGAAATTTCGAACGGGTGAACCGTGTCTGACATTCTGCGCAAGATCGAAGCCTACAAGCGCGACGAGATCGCCGCCGCCAAGGCGCGCGTGTCGCTAGCCGAGATCAAGGCGCGCGCAAAAGACGCGGACGCACCGCGCGGCTTTCTCGCCGCGCTCGACGCGAAGCGCAGGTCGGGCGGCTTCGCACTGATCGCCGAGATCAAGAAGGCAAGTCCGTCCAAAGGGTTGATCCGTGCCGATTTCGATCCGCCGAGCCTGGCCAAGGCCTATGAAAAAGGCGGCGCGGCCTGCCTTTCCGTGCTGACCGATGCGCCCTCCTTTCAGGGCGCGCCGGAATTCCTCACCAGGGCAAGAGCCGCCGTCGCCCTGCCCGCGCTGCGCAAGGATTTCCTGTTCGACCCCTACCAGGTCTACGAGGCGCGGGCCTGGGGTGCGGACGCCATTTTGATCATCATGGCCAGCGTCGATGACGCCATGGCCAGCCAACTCGAATCGACCGCGTTCGAGCTCGGCATGGATGCCCTGATCGAGGTGCACGACGAAGCCGAGACGGAGCGCGCGCTGAAACTGTCATCGCAATTGATCGGCATCAACAACCGCAATCTGCGGACATTCGAGACCAGCCTCGATACGTCGGAGCGGCTGCGGGCGATGGTGCCGGGTGGTCATTTGCTGGTCAGCGAAAGCGGCATCTTCTCGCATGACGATTGCCTTAGACTGCAAAGGATGGACATCGGCGCCTTCCTGGTGGGCGAGAGCTTGATGCGCCAACAGGATGTGACTGCTGCAACGCGCTTGCTGCTCACGGGCAAGGCGTCCGATGCATCGGCCCGAAAATCGGAATCGATTTTCGGAGAGCACGATGCATAGAGTCGAAGTGATAGAGCGCACTTTGTGCGTCCGAATGGACGCACGTCGCTCCATGGCGATTTGACGATGGCGGCCGGCCTCACTCATCTCGGTGCGCAGGGCGAGGCCAACATGGTCGATGTCGGCGACAAGGACGAGACGACGCGCACCGCGATTGCCGAGGGTTTCGTCTCGATGCGGCCAGAGACGTTGAAGACCATCCTCGCCGGCAATGCCAAGAAAGGCGATGTGCTCGGCACCGCGCGCATCGCCGGCATCATGGCGGCGAAGAAGACGCATGAGTTGATCCCGCTCTGCCATCCCCTGCTGTTGACCAAGGTTTCCGTGGACATCGAGGCTGACCACGCGCTGCCCGGCCTGAAGGTCACCGCCTTGGCGCGCGTCACCGGCAAGACCGGGGTCGAAATGGAAGCGTTGACCGCCGCGTCCGTGGCCTGCCTGACCATCTACGACATGGCCAAAGCCGTTGACCGCGCCATGGTCATCTCAGGCGTCCGGCTGGTCGAAAAGACCGGCGGCAAGTCCGGCGACTACAAGGCAGGTGCCTGATGGCGCTGGTTCCGGTCGCCGAGGCGCTCGAACGCCTGCTCGACGGCGCCATGCCGCTGGCCGGCGAAAGCGTCCCTCTCATCGAGGCTGTCGATCGTGTGCTGGCGCAACCGGTCGTCGCACTTCGCACCCAGCCGCCTTTCAACGCTTCGGCCATGGACGGGTATGCGGTGCGAACCGCCGACGTCGCTTCGGTACCCTCGAAACTCTCGGTGATCGGCATGGCGCCAGCCGGGCGTGGCTTTGACGGCACGGTCGGTAAGCGCCAAGCAGTGCGCATCTTCACCGGCGCACCGCTGCCTGACGGTGCCGACACCATCGTCGTCCAGGAAAACGTCCGGGATCTCGGCGGTGGCAACATCGAAGTGATCGAGCCGACCGCGGAGTGGCGCAACATCCGCCGCATCGGCCTCGATTTTTCCAAGGGCGACGTGGTGCTGGAAAAGGGGCGCGTGCTCGACCCGGCGGCACTGTCGCTGGCGGCATCGGCCAACCATCCCCAGGTGAGCGTGGTGAAACGGCCGCAGGTCGCCATCATCGCCACCGGTGACGAGCTGTTGCCACCCGGTAGCCAACTCGGACCCGACCAGATCATCTCGTCCAACGCTTATGGCGTCGTCGCGGCAGCACAATCGGTCGGCGCCCGCGCGCTCGATCTCGGTATTGCCGCCGACCGCAAGGACGTCATCGCAGCCCTTGTCAGGGAAGCAGTCGCGGCGGGTGCCGATGTCATCGTCACGCTGGGCGGCGCCTCGGTCGGCGACCACGACCTGATCCATGACGTGCTGACCGGCGAAGGCATGACCCTCGGCTTCTGGAAGATCGCCATGCGTCCCGGCAAGCCGCTGATGTTCGGGCGCCTCGGCGATATCAGATGCATCGGCCTGCCCGGCAATCCCGTGGCAAGCCTTGTCTGTTCGCAATTGTTCCTGAAGCCGCTTTTGGCAAGACTGGGCGGCCGCGCCTACCGTCAGGACATCCGTCAGGCGCGGTTGGGCACCGCAATGCCGGCCAACGACCTGCGCCAGGATTATGTGCGGGCGGTGGTCAGGGAAGACCACGGCGAAATGGTAGCAACGCCGTTCGGCATCCAGGATTCTTCGATGCTGAGGATGCTTGCCGACGCCAACGGGCTGGTCGTACGCGCGCCTTTTGCCCCTGCATCTGTTGCCGGAGACGCTTGCAGCGTTCTGATGTTACGCTGAAGAATTTTCCGATAATGAGCTGATAAGAAGATAAAAATGATCTCGGCTATTCCGAGATCAAGGTTCGCGTCAGCGCGTGCGCAGGGTCGGCAAGGCCATCGACAACATCGTAATGATGCCGGTCGGGTTCGACCACGGCGCTGGTGGTGGCACCAAGCCCGGTCCAGATGTTGGCCAGCAACGCATTCTGGCGCAGCAATTCCGAGCGTTCACCCCCTCCGACCCAGCAAGTGATGCGGACACCATCCATGGGCCGCAGCAGTGCCGGGCTTTCCGTCAGCGCCTCATGCTCGTCGATCTTCAGCACCGCGTTCATGTCCGTGCGCATCAGCGGACGCAAATCATGCAAGCCTGAAATCGAAACGACATGGCGTATGCGCCTTGCAACATCTGGGACCAGAGGTGCTGTTTCGGTCACCATGCGGCTGGCGAGATGTCCACCGGCCGAATGTCCGGTCAGCATCAGTGGTCCCCCGACCATGGTCGCCGCCTCGCCGATCGCCGCCCCGATTTCGCTGACAATGCCGGCGATGCGTATGTCCGGGCATTGCGTATAGGACGGCATCGCCACGGCGAAGCCGTTGCCGACCCCGCCACCGGCGAGGTGCGACCACAAGCTCTTGTCGGTCTCCATCCAATAGCCGCCATGGATGAACACCACGAGCCCCCTAGGAGCGCTATTGGGAAGGAAAAGATCGAACCGATTGCGCGGCCGATCACCATAGGCGATGTCGAGCCGTGCCCGGCCCTGCGCCGACAGTGCGTCACGAAACGCTTGCGCGGGTTCCGCCCAGGCGGCCGGCCAACGGTCGCTGCCGGCGATATTGGCGCCGTTGGCGTAGGCATTGTCCCAGTCGGCAATGCGATGGTCGAGCATCGGCACCCTCCCCGAAGCGGCATCGTTTCAACACTAGCAATGGCCGCCGCCATGTCATGCGTCAATGCTCCAAGGCAAAACATTTTAGGCTTGAAACAAATTTCGACTGGTGCGATCCTGCCTACGAACAGCCGACAAAAAATGGGAGGTCCGCTGTGCTGTCCGACATGTCGATGGTCACCTTTCCAGTGGCATGTCGACAAGATGTTTGCGGGCTGCACGAAGCCTTTCGCGAGAGACAGGAATTCAGATCCACCGCCTTTGGTCACGTGCCCAGCACGCTGGCCGGGCAGCAGACAGGGACAGCGGCGACATGCTTGGGCCTTCAGCGCATACCGACACGTTCACGCGCGATCATCTGCCGCCGCCCGAGCAATGGCCGGACTTCCTGCTCGACGGCTTCGACTATCCAGAACACCTCAACGCCGGTGTCGAATTGACCGACAGGCTGGTCGAGAAGGGCCTCGGCGACCACACCGCCCTGATCGGCAATGGCCGTCGCCGCACCTACAAGGAACTGTCCGACTGGACGAACCGGCTCGCCCATGCGCTGGTCGAGAATTATGGCGTCAAGCCGGGCAACCGGGTGCTGATCCGCTCCGCCAACAACCCGGCAATGGTAGCCTGCTGGCTGGCCGCCACCAAGGTCGGCGCTGTCGTCGTCAACACCATGCCCATGCTGCGCACCGGTGAACTCACCAAGATCGTCGACAAGGCCGAGATCACGACCGCGCTCTGCGACACCAGGCTGATGGACGAGATGACTGCCTGCGCCAAGGACAGCGTGTTCCTGAAGCAGGTGATCGGCTTCGACGGCACCGCCAACCATGACGCCGAACTCGACCGCGCCGCCCTCGACAAGCCGGTTACCTTCACCGCCGTCAGCACCGGCCGCGACGATGTCGCCCTGCTCGGCTTCACTTCGGGCACCACGGGCGTGCCGAAGGCTACGATGCATTTCCACCGCGATCTCCTGATCATCGCCGATGCTTACGCCCGTGAAGTCCTGCAGGTGACGCCCGACGACATCTTCGTCGGCTCGCCGCCACTCGCCTTCACCTTTGGTCTTGGCGGGCTCGCCATCTTTCCCCTGCGCTTCGGCGCGGCGGCGACGCTGTTGGAGCAGGCGACGCCGCCCAACATGATCCACATCATCGAGACCTACAAAGCGACTATTTCGTTTACCGCGCCGACCGCTTACCGGGCCATGCTGAAGGCCATGGACGAAGGCGCCGACCTGTCATCGCTGCGCGTTGCCGTTTCCGCCGGCGAGACCTTGCCGGCTCCGGTCTTCGAAGAGTGGACACGAAAGACCGGCAAGCCGATCCTGGACGGCATCGGCGCCACCGAAATGCTGCATATCTTCATCTCCAACCGCTTCGACGACAGGAAGCCTGCTTCGACCGGCAAGCCGGTCGGCGGCTACGAGGCGCGCATCGTCGACGACGAGATGCGCGAGGTGCCGCGTGGCGAGACCGGACGGCTGGCGGTGCGCGGTCCGACCGGCTGCCGCTACATGGCCGATGACAGGCAGAAGGACTATGTGCGCGACGGCTGGAACCTCACCGGCGACACCTTCACGCAGGATGAGGACGGCTTCTTCCACTTCGCAGCGCGTTCCGACGACATGATCGTCAGCGCCGGCTACAACATCGCAGGCCCCGAGGTCGAGGCGGCGCTGCTGTCGCATCCCGATGTCGCCGAATGCGCGGTCATCGGCGCCGAGGATGGCGAGCGCGGCCAGATCGTCGAGGCGCATGTCGTCTTGGTACAAGGTGTCTCGCCAGACGCGATGACCGTCAAGCGCCTGCAGGACCATGTCAAGGCAACCATCGCGCCCTATAAATACCCGCGATCGGTCAAATTCATCGCAGCCCTGCCCAAGACCCAGACCGGCAAGATCCAGCGCTTCCGGCTGCGCACGGAGAAAATCAATTGAGCGAGCCCTACGATCCGGCGTCCGAAGGTGCTGAGATGTCGTTCAAGGAACGCATGTCCTACAGCGACTATCTGCACCTGGAGAAAGTGCTCGACGCGCAGGCGCCGCTATCGTCGGCGCATGACGAGGTGCTGTTCATCATCCAGCACCAGACATCAGAACTCTGGATGAAGCTCGCCTTGCATGAGATTGGCGCGGCGATCCGCTCGATTCGTGCCGACCGGCTCGAGCCGAGCTTCAAGATGCTGTCGCGCGTTGCCCGCATTTTCGAGCAGTTGAACAATGCCTGGGATGTGCTGCGCACGATGACGCCCAGCGAATACACCGAGTTCCGCGACGCGCTCGGCCAGTCCTCGGGTTTCCAGTCCTGGCAGTATCGCGCCATCGAGTTCATGGCCGGCAACCGTAACCTCGCCATGCTCGGGCCGCACAAGCACCGGCCGGACCTCAGCGCCAAGCTGGAGACAATCCTGACCGAGCCGTCGCTCTATGACGAAGCGCTGCTGCTTCTGGCGCGCAACGGCTTCGACATTGGCGCGGACGCAAAGCGCACGGACTGGCGCGAGACGCGAACGGAAAACGAAGAAGTCCTCGTCGCCTGGCAGACCATCTACCGCGATCCGCAGCGCTACTGGATGTTCTACGAACTGGCCGAGAAGCTGGTCGATTTCGAGGACTACTTCCGTCGCTGGCGCTTCAACCACGTCACCACCGTGGAGCGCATCATTGGCCTGAAGCGCGGCACCGGCGGCACATCGGGCGCCTCGTATCTCAAGAAGATGCTCGAGGTGGTCCTGTTTCCGGAACTCTGGAACGTCCGTACCCGGCTCTGAATTCTTTGTTTTGCGCAATTCCTGTAGGAAAACCGTGTCACAGTTTTCCCGCAGGAATTGCGCCGACTTTCAGGTCACCGCCGTCTTGACCGCGAAGCGCGCATCCTTCCAGGCGCCGGTGCGCAGGATATCTTCCAGCACCTCGACGGCCCGCCATACATCGGTGTAACCGACATAGAGCGGCGTGAAGCCGAAGCGGATCGTCGACGGCGCGCGGAAGTCGCCGATCACGCCGCGGTCGATCAGTGCCCGCATCACCTGATAGCCGTGCGGGTGGAGGAACGAAACCTGACTGCCGCGCTGCTTGCCGTCTCGTGGGCTTTCCAGCTCCAGCCCGTAGGCGCCGCATTTGGTCTCGACGAGTTGGATGAACAGATCGGTGAGTGCAATGCTCTTCTTGCGCACCACCGCCATGTCGACATCGTCCCAAAGGTCCAGCGCTCCCTTGAGCGCCCGCATCGACAAGACAGGCTGCGTGCCGCACAGAAACCGGCGGATGCCGCTGCCGGCCGCATAACCCTGTTCGAAGGCAAAGGGCCGCGCATGGCCCCACCAACCGCTGAGCGGCTGCTGGACTTTGTCGTGATGACGCTTGGCGGCGTAGATGAAGGCCGGCGCGCCCGGACCGCCATTTAGATATTTGTACGTGCAGCCGATGGCGAAATCGGCATTGGCGCTGTCGAGTTCGACCGGCAAGGCGCCGGCCGTATGGCAGAGATCCCAGACGACCAGCGCACCGACCTGATGGGCCTTGCACGTCAGTGCCGCCATGTCGCGCAGCTGGCCGGATTTGTAATTGACATGGTTGACCAGGATGACCGCAACGCGCTCGTCGATCAGCTCCTCAATGGTCGGCGCATCGACGCCCTCGAGCCGCAGCACGGTGCCGGGTCGCGTCGAGGCCACGCCTTCGGCCATATAGAGATCGGTTGGAAAGCTGTCGCCCTCGGCGACGATGACCGAGCGGTCCGGCCGCATGCCAAGTGCGGCATGGAGCACCTTGTAGATGTTGATCGAGGTCGTATCGCAGACCACCGTCTGGCCGGCCGCCGCACCGATCAGGCGTCCCAGCTGATCGCCAAGCGCGACCGGCATGTCGAACCAGCCGGCGGTGTTCCAGGCGCGGATCAAATCCTGCGCCCACTCCTGCGTCGCTGCCTTCTGCAGCTCGTTGAAAATCGCGGGTGCCGCGGCGCCGAGCGAATTGCCATCGAGATAGATGACGCCTTCCGGCAAAGTGAACCGGTCGCGCATGGCACGCAGCGGGTCCGCCGCGTCCATGGCTTCGACGGCTGCGAGATCGAGCGTTGCGTGCATGATCTGTGACATTCCCTGGTTATTCACGTCCTGGTTACTCACGAATGGCTTCGCGTAGCGGTGCGGCTCCCCGGCTGCGCTTCAGGCTGGGCAAGGCAAGCATGGCCAGCACGAACAGGCCCGTTGCAAGCTTCAGATCAGGCGGCGGCATGCCGGCGGCGAGGCAGAACGACACCAGCTGGTAGTAGATGATCGCGCCGGCGAAGGGCGCCAGCAACTGACGCCAGACCGTCTGCTTGCCGACGACGGCCTCGCCGATCATCAGCGCGGCAAGGCCGTTGATGAGAATTCCCAGGCCCATATTGACGTCGGCGAACCCCTGCGACTGCACCATCAGCGCGCCGCTTGAAGCCGAAAAAGCGCTCGCCAACCCGACACCGCCTATGGTCGCGGCCCAGACATTGATGCCTTGCGCCTCGGCCATGTCAGGATTGGCGCCCACGGCGCGCACGGCAGTCCCCTTCTCGGTCCTGAAGAACATGTAGAGCAGCATGAAGGCGACAAGCGCGAGAAGGCCCGCGACGGCGATCTTGCTGGCGGGGAAACCCGGCCGCGCGAACGGCACCCAGTCGAACACCGTCGGCGACCCGAACACGGAGAGGTTGGACTTACCCATGATCCGAAGATTGATGCTGTAGAGCATCGTCATCATCAGGATGCCGGCAAGAAGCGTGTGGATGCGGAAGCGCAGATGGATGAAGGCAGTGCAGCAGCCCGCCGCGAAGCCGGCAACGAGGGCGGCAGCGATGCCCATCAGCGGCGATGCGCCGGCGGCAAGGAGAACGCCGCAGACGCAGCCGCCCAGCGGAAAAGCGCCTTCGCTGGTGAGATCGGGAAAATTCAGCATCCGAAACGGGATCATGATCCCGAGCACGACAAAGGCCAGGATCAGGCTTTGCGCCAGGGTGACCGGCATGATCGCGACGAAGCTGGTGAGAACGTCCTCGATAAAGCCCATGATGATCAGCTCGCCAGCAGCATGCGGTCGGTCTTGACGGAGAAATGGCCGATCAGATCGATAACCGTGACCCTCGCCTTCTCTTCGCCTGTGACCTCCAGGAGGACACGGCCGGCGTCGAGCATGATCACCCGGCTGCCATAGTCGACGGCGTGTTGCATGTTGTGGGTCACCATCAAGGTCGTCAGCTTCAATGCGCTGACGGCGCGCACCGTTGCCTGCATGACGATCTCGGCCGTGCGCGGATCGAGTGCCGCGGTATGCTCGTCGAGCAGCAGCAGGTCCGGCGATCCGCCGACTGCCATGATCAGAGACAGGGATTGCCGCTGCCCGCCCGAGAGCAGGTCGACGCGCGTGTCGAGACGATTTTCGAGGCCGAGGCCCAGTATCGACAGGCGCTCCCTGTAGGACGCAAGCCGGGTGGCGTTCAGCCCCTGGCGCAAGGTGCGCTTGCTGCTGCGCAAATCAGCCAGCAGCATGTTTTCCGCGACCGTCATGCTGGCGGCGGTACCGCGCATCGGGTCCTGGAACACGCGAGCCAGTTTCGCGGCGCGCTTGTGCACGGGCATGCCAGTCACATCGGCGCCGTTGATCAGGATCTGGCCGGAATCGAGGATCAGGGCGCCGGAAATGGCATTGAGCATGCTGCTCTTGCCGGCTCCGTTGGAGCCGATGACGATGCCGAACTCGCCCGTGGCCAGCGACAGGCTGAGACCGTCCAGCGCGATCTTCTCGTCGGCCTGGCCCTTGTAGAACACTTTGCGTGCGGATCGGATCTCGAGCATCGTTCCTCCCTGACCTCAGGGTGACGGCGTCCGCGCCGTCACCCCTGCTGCCCCGATGTCAGTCGACGATGCAGCCGCAATCGGCCATCGAAGCCGGTATCTCGATGCCGAACGCGGCCATCGCCTTGCGCGAGATCGTTGCCATGTGATCCTTGTAGGCCGGGCGCGACGGCGCGATCGTCTTGGGATCCTTGCCCTTCAGGATTTCGGCTGCGATGTTGCCGGCGTTGATACCGACCTGCGTATAATTGACCGCGAAGCTTGCCGGCACGGTGCCGTTGCGGACCGCGCTGTCATCGGAATTTACGACCGGAATACCAGCCTGGCGGGCAGCCGCGGAGACAGCGGCGATCGCCGGCTGGATCAGGTTCGAAGCCGGGCCGTAGATCACGTCGGCCTTGCCGGCGAGCGAGGCGATGCGCTGCTGGATGTCATTGACGTTGTCGATGCCGACTTCCACGACCTCGAAGCCGGCGGCGGGTGCCGCCGCCTTGATCTTTTCGACCAAGGCAACGTCGTTGGCCTCGCCCGGATTGTAAGGCACGCCAAAGCGCTTGGCGTTCGGCAGCAGCTTCTTGGTGAAGGCCATTACCGCGGCGACGTCCTGCAGGTCGCTGGCGCCGGTCATGCCTTCGTCTCCGGAGTCCCATGACGGTACCAGCTTGGCCGCCACCGGATCCGTGACCGCGGCAAAGACGATCGGAATGCCGGAGCCCGCGAGCGCCTTCTTGGCGATCTGCGAGACCGGCGTGGTGATGGTGTAGATCAGCTTGGGCTGCTCCGCCTGCAGCTTGGCGATCATCTGCGGCACCAGCGATGCATCGAAATTCGTATGGCTCTCCGTATAGACGACGTCCTTGCCCTCGACGAAGCCATTATCCGTCAGCGCCTTCTTGAAGCCGGCTATAGCGGCGTTGAGCTGCGGATGCTCGCCGAAATTGGCAATGCCGATGCGTATCTGATCGGCAGCGGCAGTACCCGCGCTCACCATCAATGCGCCGGCCAGGAACAAACCCGACAACCAAGCGGATTTCGACTTCAACATCATTTCCTCCCAGATTTGATCAGCGCCGCTTGGAGCGCGGCTACTGCGGCGATCATGGTCAGTCCGCCGGCCCGTGTCAAATATTATATATAATTCTTGCCATGCTCCGACATCATATATAATTTTTCTCTGCCAGACGACGGATGGACCGCGATGCAGGATCAAACCAGCTCCACAAAGACGGAGGCAGCCTATCAGCTGTTGCGGCGCGATATCCTGACCACGCGCCTCATGCCCGGCTCCCCGCTCAAGCTGAGTGCGCTGCGCGGTACCTATGGCGTCGGCTGGACGCCGTTGCGAGAAGCCTTGTCGCGGCTCGAGGCCGAACGCCTTGTCACCGCCATCAGCAATCGCGGCTTTACCGTGGCTCCGGTATCGCGGGCCGAACTGGAGGACCTGGCGCGCGCCAGGATGGTGGTCGAGATCCCCCTATTCCTCGAATCGATGGAGAAAGGCAGCAAGGAGTGGGAGGATGCTGTCGTCACCGCCCACTACCGGCTCTCCCGCTGCAAGACCGCGGTCGACGATCCCTCGGATGCGGCCGTCGACAAATGGGACGAGAACCACGAGGCTTTCCATGCGGCGCTGCTGAGCGCCGCCACATGCGATTGGCTGCTGCGTTTCCGCTCGACAATCTCGGATCAGCTGCGCCGGCATCATCGCTTTCTTGGTCTGGCGCCGACATTGCGGGCCGCGGCTGGCCTCAAGGATGGCTATGAAGAGGCTATGGAGGCACTGCGTGAAGCGATTGCGATCGAACACCATACCGCGATCATGGAAGCGGCACTCGATCGTGACGTCGAGCGGGCCAAGGCGCTGATGACTGCGCATATCGGCTACACCCTGCATGTCTATGTCCACAGCGAAGACAGTGGCGCGACCGAATACGCTGCCCGCGCCGGCAGCTTGAAAGCGGGTTCCGGATGACTTCAGCGCTTCCGCAACGCCTGTTCGCACGCACTTGATCGGGGCCGGCCGGACGCCTGGATCGATCGCTGCCCGAAGCTACGATCGTTGGCGTTTTGATTTCGTTTCGTTCCGCGAATGATGGATCCACAATTTTTACGATCCACCCCCGGGAAAGCCCTCCAAAAGACTGATGCCAAGCCTGGGCGGAGGATGGGCCACAGCCCATTAACCAAAACGATTTCAATGTGCTTGCCGACGGCGGAAAGGGTCGATTGCCGTCCGCTGTCGCGGGCAAAAAACTTCAGACGTCTTAACAAATTCATTAAACTTTAAACGGTTGCGGAACACAACTGGAACAGATAGTGTTTGTTCTGGGTTTGTTTTTCGATTCTGGTTCAGACCTTTCGTTCACTGCCTTGGGGGCCGCCATGCTGACACGCAAGCAACATGAACTGCTGATGTTCATCCACGAACGGCTCAAGGAAAGCGGGATACCGCCCTCCTTCGACGAGATGAAGGAAGCGCTCGATCTTGCCTCCAAGTCGGGGATCCATCGCCTGATCACGGCGCTGGAGGAACGCGGCTTCATTCGCCGGCTGCCCAACCGGGCGCGCGCGCTGGAAGTGCTGCGGCTGCCGGACTCGATCGCGCCGGGCCTCAATGCGGCGAAGAAGTTCTCGCCAAGCGTCATCCAGGGCAGCCTTGGCCAAGGCGGTCTCGGTCGCCAGATCAGGCCGGCGGCCGCGCCGTCGCGCCTGCCCGCAGCCGGTAACGACGACGATGCGGTTTCAGCCGTGTCCATCCCGGTCATGGGCCGTATCGCCGCCGGTGTGCCGATCGATGCCATCCAGCACCAGACGCATTCGATTTCGGTGCCGCCGGACATGATCATGGGCGGCGAACACTATGCGCTGGAAGTCAAAGGCGACTCGATGATCGAGGCCGGTATCTTCGACGGCGATACGGTCATCATCCGCAATGCCGACACGGCAAGTCCGGGCGAAATCATCGTGGCGCTGGTCGATGAGGAGGAAGCAACGCTGAAGCGGTTCCGCCGCAAGGGCGCCTCGATCGCGCTCGAAGCCGCCAATCCAGCCTACGAAACGCGCATCTTCGGACCGGATCGGGTCAAGGTGCAGGGCAAGCTTGTCGGGCTGATCAGGCGCTACTGAGCCGGCTTGCCATCGAGCTTGTCGGACTTTTTATAGGGCAGCAGCCCTCTCGCCTCGCGTGAGAATTTTCGCTGCTCGTGCCAGGGGCGGTATGGTCCGTCGACGGCGAATTCGATCGCAGCCGGGCTCGTGGCCGACTGGGGATCGAAGTAGACGGCGGCACTTCCCTTGCGGGCGAGCTGTCGTTTGGTGACCACGAGAACCAGCGGATCGTGGCAGGCGTCATAGGCGGTCGCGTCATTGACGACGATCAGGTCGGCGAAGGCGCAGGCCTTCCAGGTGCTCTTGCGATCCTCGACATAGGCGATGATCGCACCGGAGGGGTGCCTGGCAAGACACAGGCCTTCGCGGCAATAGAACGGCGATCCCCGCGGCAGGTCGGTGGGACTAGCGATATCGAATTGCCCGTCCATCTTGTCGAACATTTCCGGTTTGACGATTGTTTCGGAGATCAGAGCGCGTTTCCAGTTGTCGGCTGCGAATTCGTTCGGACGTTCCCGGTTGACGGCCAGTTCGCCATTGCCGATCGGCAGGGCGACCAGCCGCGCGTCTTCCGAGATCAGCACATCGGGCGTATGTGTGTGCGACACAGTCAAAAGGCCGGCAAGCGCGAATGGCAGCGCGGCGAGCCGCAACCAGGTCGTCGCCACCGTCGCGATGACCAGCGCGACGGTGACCAGCAGCACGGATTGCTGCGAGATCAGCCCGACCCCATCGATCGGAGAGCGCTCCGATATCCACGCCGATACGGCGATCATCGCCGTCAGGCCCTTGCCCATGAGGTAGAGAGCCGGCCAATCCAACCCGAACGGCATCAGCAACGCGCTGGCGACAGCCAGGAACATCACGACCGATACGATCGGCATGACGGCCAGATTGGCGAACAGGCTGAGCGGCGACACCCGCTGGAAATGCCAGATGGCAAACAGCGCCGTTGCGCTGCCGGCGATGATGGACGTCATGGCCAATCCACCTGTCGCCAGCAGGAATTTTCGCGTCAGGAACCCGGGCAGGGATCGCTTTGGCGGCGGCGGCCTCGTCTTTCCCGCATGGTGGTCGGCCCAGCCGGCATAGGCGCCGACCAAGGCCGCGGTCGCCGCGAACGACATCTGGAAGCTCGGGCCGACGACCTCGTGCGGGGAAACCAGGATGACGGCGATCGCCGAGATCGCCAGGTTGCGCATGGTCAGTGCCGCGCGATCGAACAAGACGGCGACCAGCATCACCGCCAGCATGATGAAGCTGCGCTCGGCGGCGACGACGACGCCGGAAATGACGAGATAGGCGGCGATAGAGAAAAGTGCGGCGGCGGCCGCGTATTTCTTCACCGGCCGGCGCGCGGAAAAGCCTGGAAACAGCGCGAAGACGCCGCGTAACAGACCCATGATGGTGCCGGCCACCAGCGCCATATGCAGTCCCGAAATGGAGATGATGTGATAGATGCCGGTACGCCGCATCGCTTCGTTGATTTCATTGGGAATGCCGGCGCGCACGCCAACGATCAGCGCCGCCGCGATCTCGCCTTCGGCGCCGCCAATGCTGCCCCTGATATGGTCGGCGATGGCTTCGCGGGCATCTTCGATGCCAGAAAAAAGGCGTGCCGGCAGCGGCATCTGACCGTCGTCGGCGGAGACAACGGTTGGATTGCCGAGAAAGAAGCCGCTGCCGCCGATGCCGGCGAAATAGCTCTCGAAGGAGAAGTCGTAGCTGTCCGGCCGCACCGGACCGGTCGGCGGCAGCAGTTTGGCATAACCTGTGACAAGCGAGCCGGCGGTCATTTCCGGCGGTATCTTGCGTGCCGAAAGCCGGACCCTTTCCGGCGCATAGCGCAGTTTCGGGCGGGCCGTCGAAATCACGTCCATGGTCAGCCGGATGCGGCCGGTCTCCATTTCTTCGATCGAGACCACGCGGCCGGTCAGCTGCGTCGATATCTCCGAGCCCAGCATCCGGGTTCCGGCTCGCCATGTTTCGACCTTCGCCGCGAGCAGGCCAAGCACACACAACAGCACTGCCATGAAACACAGATGGGTTTTCGGCCAAGAGCGGGAGACGAATGCACAGATCGCCGCCAGCATCACGGCAGCGACGGGCCTTGCAAAATCGGGCTCGGACGCCAGCGAAAAGTAGCCGATCGCCCCAACGGCCAGGCAGACCGGCACCAGCAGGAAGGCGATGCCCCGGTCGAGTTCCAGCTCCGCCGCCTTGGCCACGCCGTGACGCAGGCGAGGCAAGGCAATCAGGCCGATTTGCCGGCGCACGCGCACAATCCCGCGCGCGGCGGGAGACGGAGTTGGCGCCGGGCTGTCCGCCTGCGGCGGCTGGATTGCGGGCGCAGCCACGAGCGGCGATGGCAGTGGGATCGCCGGAGGCGTTGTAAACAGGGACCGCTCGCTGACGCCGACAATGGCGCCCTCGCCCCGATCCGAGCCCCGGCCTCGTCCAGTCATCGGGTCTGCCCCTTGCGCCCTCGACACCCTATGCTACATGAACGCGCGACGCGCGAAAGTCCGCGCACTCCGCACCCAGCTTCAGACGTTTTCCGAGAGTTTCATGCCCGACAAGGTCATCACCCGTTTTGCCCCCTCGCCGACCGGCTATCTGCACATCGGCGGCGCACGCACGGCGCTGTTCAACTGGCTCTATGCCAAGCACACCGGCGGCACGATGCTGTTGCGTATCGAGGACACCGATCGCGAGCGCTCGACCGAGGCGGCCACATCAGCCATTCTGGACGGACTGACCTGGCTCGGTCTGTCATGGGACGGTGAAGCGGTCTCCCAATTCGAGCGCGCGCCGCGCCACCGGGAGGTCGCCGAGGAACTGGTGCGGCTGGGCAAGGCCTATTACAGCTACGAGACTTCAGCCGAGCTCGAGGCGATGCGCGAGGCGGCCCGCGCCAAGGGCCTGCCGCCTCGCTATAACGGCCACTGGCGTGACCGCGTCCCGTCGGAGGCGCCCGCCGGCGTCAAGGGCGCCATCCGCATCAAGGCACCGACCGAGGGCGAGACGGTGGTGCAGGACCGGGTCCAGGGCGAGGTGCGCTTCCCCAACAAGGATCTCGACGATTTCATCATCCTGCGCTCGGACGGCAACCCGACCTACATGCATGCCGTCGTCGTCGACGATCACGACATGGGCGTCACCCACATCATCCGTGGCGACGATCACCTGACCAACGCCGCGCGCCAGACCGTGATCTACAACGCCATGGGCTGGGACGTGCCTTCGATGTCGCATATCCCGCTCATCCATGGCGCCGACGGCGCCAAGCTGTCGAAGCGCCACGGCGCGCTTGGGGTCGAGGCCTATCGCGCCATGGGCTATCTGCCGGAGGCGCTGCTCAATTACCTGGCGCGGCTCGGCTGGAGCCATGGCGATGACGAGATCATGTCGATCAAGGACATGATCTCCTGGTTCGATATCGGCGACGTCAACAAGGGCGCGGCGCGCTTCGACTTCGCCAAGCTCGAGGCGCTGAACGGCGTCCATATGCGCCGCATGGCCGATATCGAATTGTTCGACATCTTCATCGCCACCTTGCCTTATCTGGAGAGTGGCCCGGCGATGGCGGCGCGCCTCGACGAGAAGAACAAGGCGCAGTTGCTGGCAGCGCTCCCAGGCCTGAAGGAGCGCGCCAAGACGCTGGTCGAGCTCGTCGACGGCGCCGGCTTTCTGTTTGCCACGCGGCCACTGCCGATCGACGACAAGGCGGCTCTCCTGCTCAATGACGATGCCCGCAAGATCCTGCGTGGCGCTCACGAAGCTTTGAATGCGCTGTCCGGCGACTGGACAGCGGCCACGGCCGAGGCCGCGATCCGCGACTATGCGCTGGCCGGCGGCTACAAGCTTGGCGCCGTGGCCCAGCCGTTGCGGGCCGCTTTGACCGGTAAAAGCACCTCGCCAGGCGTGTTCGACGTGCTGGCCGTGCTGGGGCGCGAGGAAAGCCTCGCGCGCATAGCGGATCAAATCGATTAGGAGCAAACTGGCCCAAGAAGAAACTGGCCCAAGAAGATTGGCATTGAAAGGCGCGTTTCGCAGTGCAACATTAGGCCCTGGCCCAATCTGGCACGCACCTCCTAAAATGCGGTGGCGACTACGCGCATTGCGGTGATTTCGACGTGTCGCTCTGCGGAATTTGCCTTTGCCGGCATGAGGAAACAAGAAGGAGTTTGCAATGACCGAAGCTGCGAAAAAACTGGATATGGGCGGCCAGGAGGCCACGGCAACGCTGGAATTCGCCGGCAAGACCCACGAATTCAAGGTGCGAAGCGGCTCGGTCGGACCTGACGTCATCGACATCGCCTCGCTCTACAGCACCACCGGCGCCTTCACCTATGACCCCGGCTTCACCTCGACGGCAAGCTGCGAGTCGGAGATCACCTTCATCGACGGTGATGCCGGCATCCTCCTGCATCGCGGCTACCCGATCGACCAGTTGGCCGAACACGGCGACTTCCTCGAGGTCTGCTATCTCCTGCTCTACGGCGAACTGCCCACCAAGGCGCAGAAGGACGATTTCGACTATCGCGTGACGCGCCACACCATGGTGCACGAGCAGATGTCGCGCTTCTTCACCGGCTTCCGCCGCGACGCGCACCCGATGGCGGTGATGTGCGGCGTGGTCGGCGCGCTGTCGGCCTTCTATCACGACTCGACCGACATCTCCGACCCGTACCAGCGCATGGTTGCCTCCATGCGCCTGATCGCCAAAATGCCGACGATCGCGGCCATGGCCTACAAGTACCACATCGGCCAGCCTTTCATTTACCCGAAGAACGAGCTGAATTTCGCCGCCAACTTCCTGCACATGTGCTTTGCCGTGCCCTGCGAGGAATACAAGATCAACCCGGTGCTGGCGCGGGCCATGGAGCGCATCTTCATCCTGCATGCCGATCACGAGCAGAACGCTTCGACTTCGACCGTTCGTCTCGCCGGCTCCTCGGGCGCTAACCCCTTCGCCTGCATTGCCGCCGGCATCGCTTGCCTGTGGGGCCCGGCCCATGGCGGCGCCAATGAAGCGGCGCTTAACATGCTGGGCGAGATCGGCCATGTCGATCACATCCCGGAATTCATCGCCCGTGCCAAGGACAAGAACGATCCGTTCCGCCTGATGGGCTTTGGCCACCGCGTCTACAAGAACTATGATCCACGCGCCAAGATCATGCAGAAGACGGCGCATGAGGTCCTGGGCGAACTCGGCATCAAGGACGATCCGCTGCTCGACATCGCGATGGAACTGGAAAAGATCGCGCTGACCGATGCCTATTTCATCGAGAAGAAACTCTATCCGAACGTCGATTTCTATTCCGGCATCACACTGAAGGCGCTGGGCTTCCCCACCACCATGTTCACCGTGCTGTTCGCGGTCGCCCGCACGGTCGGCTGGATCGCGCAGTGGAAGGAAATGATTGAGGATCCGCGCCAGAAGATCGGCCGCCCGCGTCAGCTCTACACCGGCGCGCCGGAGCGCGACTACGTGCCGATCGCCAAGCGCTGAGACAAGTTGGTAGTGAGTAGTGGGTAGTGAGATTGGAGAATGTGCTAACTCACTACTCACTACTCACTACTCACTACTGCCTACTCACTCTCTTCCTCTCTTCACGCACCCCATCACCACCTGCGCTGCGATCTCACCAGATGGCTTGTCCGTTGCCATGCGCCGTGAGATCTCGGCAAACCCGTCTTTCTGCCAGGCGCGCATGCCACTGTCGGCCAACAGCGCTTCCAGCTGGCGCGCCAGATTGTTCGGTTTGACATACTCGTTGTAAAATTCCGGGATCAACGCGCGATCCGAGATCAGGTTGGGCAGCAGGGCCGACCAGACGGAAACGAGATACGGCGCGACGACACGCGCGACCGGGTCGAGCCGGTAGCAGGAGATCATCGGCACCCCGGACAATGCCAGTTCCAGGGACACGGTGCCGGACGCGATCAACGCGCCGTCGGCCTTGCCGAAGGCCTGCCATTTGCGCTCGGGCTCGAGGATGATCTCGGGTTTCTCGTCCCAGCGCGTGACCGCGGACCGCACGGTATCCGCGACATGCGGCACCGTCGGCAGCATCAGGCGGAGCCGATGCCCGCGAGCCCGCAACATCGACACGGTCTCGCCGAACGGCTCGAGCAGCCGCCGCACCTCGCCGCGCCGCGAGCCGGGCAGGACAAGCAGCGTCTTCACGCGGTCTGGTGAAAGATCACGCGGCTGGCCTTGAGCCTTTGCCGCCGACAGCACGCCCGGATCATGCGTCAGGCGATGCCCGACATAGGTACCGGGCGGACCACCTAGCCGATCGAGCTCCTTCACCTCGAATGGCAGGATGCACAGGATGTGGTCGACATAGGGCTTCATCGCCACCGCCCTGCCCGGCCGCCATGCCCAGACGCTCGGGCAGACATAGTGGACGATCGGGATCGACGGGTTGGCCGCGCGCACCTTCTTGGCGACGCGCAGCGAAAAATCGGGGCTGTCGATGGTGACGAGGCAGTCGGGCTTGGCGTCCGCAACGATCCCCGCCAGCTGGCCGATCCGCCGGACTAGGCGCGGCAGGTCACGCAGGACGGCACTGAACCCCATCAGCGCGACCTCGCCGGCGTCGAACGGCGAAACCAGCCCGAGCGCCTGCAGATGGCGGCCGCCGAGCCCGACGAGTTGCACCTCGCGACCTGTTGTCTGGCGGAGCGACCGGACGATGTCGGCGCCAAGCAGGTCGCCCGACTCCTCGCCCGCGACGATCGCGATCTTCAGCGCCCTGTCAGCCATGTTCGGACTCCGCTGCGGCCAGGCCGACGATGAACAGCCCAAGGTCATTGGCACACGAGAGAGTTGCGGGGCCTTCGAGGATCAGGGAGCGTCCCGCCTCGACGGCAATGCCGGCAAGCCCCGCGGCATGCGCTGCCTCAACCGTCTGTGGCCCCATGGAAGGAAGATCCGCGCGCAACTCCTGGCCAGGCTTGGCGCATTTGACCAGAACGCCGCGCGTCTTGCCGGCGATACGGCCGTGGCCGCGCAGCAACCTGGCGCGGTCCAGCAATCCGGCCGTGCCCTCGATGCCTTCAAGCGCAATGGTCCGGCCGCCGATCGCGATCGCCGCCTGGCCGATATCCAGCGCCCCGATGGCCTTTGCCGCGGCGAAACCCGCCTCGATGTCGCGCCAGTCCGATTTCTGAGGCGCGGCCCTGGTCAACACCCCTTCGGCGGCGACAAGGCTCGGCACGATCTCGTGGGCGCCCACGACCTTTATGCCCCGAGCCTCTAGCCCGCTCGCCACCACCTTGAGCAGCCCATCGTCGCCACGCGCCAACGCCATGACAACGAGGGGTACCACGGCGAGCAGGCTGAGGCTTGGACGCAGATGTGTCAGTCTGGGCCTGCGCTTTATCTCGCCGGCAAGCACCAGATGGGTAATCCGGTTGCGCTTGAGCAGCGGAACGAGCGACCCTATCGCCTCCAGGGCAAGCGTCTCATGCTCGTACTGGCGCAACTCCGCCAGGCGGTCGGCCTCGCCGTCCATGAGCACGATGAAGGGCGGATGACCCTGTTCGGCCAAACCGGCAGCGACTTCGACCGGAAGGCTGCCACCGCCGGCGATGATGCCGACCCTGGCATCAGGCGGGAGACCAAGACCAGCCGCGGCTGTCTCAGCCTTCGTCATCGGTATCGTCGCCATCGCCGCCCTTGAGCGATGGCACCGCATAGTGCCGCTTGCCGCGACTGCTGATGAAGTCGATGATCTTCATCGCTGTCGGCGACGAGGCGAACTCCGCTTTGGCCAATTCGATGTTCTCGCCGACTGTGCGGGAGCGGTCGAAGATCGTCTTGTAGGCCTTGCGCAGCAGATAGATCTCGGACCGCGGCAGACCGGCGCGCTTGAGGCCGATGATGTTCAAGCCGCGCAAGCTGGCGCGGTTACCGACCGCGATGGCATAGGGAATGACATCACCGACAAAAGCCGAGCACCCGCCAAGAAAGGCGTTGTCGCCTACACGCACGAATTGATGAACGGCGCTGAGGCCGCCGATATAGACATTGTTGCCGATCTCGCAGTGGCCGCCCAATGTCGCCCCGTTGGCGAAGGTAGCGTTGTTGCCGACGACACAGTCATGGGCGATGTGGGCGTAAGCCAGAAAATTGCCATTGTCGCCCACCGTGGTCTCGCCGCGGCTGGTGTCGGTGCCGACATGCATGGTCACGCCTTCGCGGATGGTGCAGTTGGCGCCGATGACGAGTGTGGTGCGGCCGCCCTTGTGCTTGGTATTCTGCGGCGGTCCGCCCAGGATCGCCATCGGATAGGCCTTGGTCGACGCTCCGATAGTGGTCGCGCCCATCACCGAGACATGGCTGACCAGTTCGACACCGTCACCGATCACAGCGTCGCCGCTGACATGGCAGAACGGCCCAATGCGCACACCCTGGCCGATTTGGGCGCCTTCTTCCACGATGGAGGAAGGATGGATTGACGTCTTGATTTTCATAAGCACTCGATCGTCAGTCGCCGGTGACCATCATGGCTGAAATCTCGGCCTCGGCCGCCTTGGTACCTTCGACCAGGGCTTCGCAGGCGAATTTGAGCAGGTTGCCGCGCTTCTTGATTTTCTTGACATGGATCTTCAACTGGTCGCCGGGAACGACCGGTTTGCGGAATTTGGCGTTGTCGATGGTCAGGAAATAGACCAGCGACGGTTTCGACGCCCCGAGGCTTCGGATGCAGATGGCGCCGGCCGTCTGCGCCATGGCCTCGACGATCAGTACGCCCGGCATCACCGGCTGCTCCGGGAAATGCCCCTGAAAATGCGGCTCGTTTATGGTCACGTTCTTGATGCCGATGGCGGATTCGTCACCATCGATGTCGACGATGCGGTCGATCATGAGGAAGGGATAACGGTGCGGCAGGAGCTTCATCAGCCCCAGTATGTCGACCGCTTCCAGCGTTGTCGCCGCCACCATGTCAGCCATTGTCCTTGCCCTGCTTGCGTGCCCTGGCCATCGTGCGCAACATGGCTATCTCTCGCATGGCTTCCGCCATCGGCTGTGCCGGATAGCCACCCCATATCTCGCCGGCGGGAACATTGCTCATAAATCCACTTCTGGCGGCAAGCTTGGCACCTGAACCAATCGTCAGATGATCCGCAAGCCCGACGCCGCCGCCCATGGTGACATTGTCACCCACCACGACGGAACCGGAAATACCTGAAAGCCCGGCTACTATGCAATTGCGGCCGATGCGGACGTTATGGGCGATCTGCACGAGATTGTCGATCTTGGTGCCTTGCCCGATGATCGTATCGGACATGGCGCCGCGATCGACTGTGGAATTGGAGCCGATCTCGACATCGTCCTGGATGATAACCCGTCCGATCTGTGGAACACGTTCCGGCCCCTTGGCGCCGCCGACAAAGCCGAAGCCGTCCTGGCCGATCCTGGCGCCACCATGGATGATGACCCGATTGCCGATCAGCGCGTACTGGATACTGGCGGCCGGGCCGACATAGCCGTCACGGCCAATCTGGCAGGACTGTCCGATGACGGCGTTCGGCGCAATGACGGTGCCGCCGCCGATCGAGACGCCTGGGCCGATGACCGCGCCGGCCTCGATGATAGCGCCGGCTTCGACATGCGCGGTCGGATCGATATGGGCATGCGGCGAAACGTCGGTCTCACCGGTCATTGGCCCCGGCGTGGCGGCTGTCGGGAACAAGAGGCGCCCAACCAGCGCGAAAGCCTGTTGCGGCCGTGGATGGATCAGGACAGCGATGCCGGCAGGCGCCTTGTTTGCGAAGTCCGCCGGACACAGAACCGCCGCCGCCCGCAGCGACGGCATCAGCGCAGAATTGCGTTTGCCGTCGACGAAGACGAGCGCGTTGGCGCCACCTTCATGAGCTGGCGCCAACGCTTCGATCGAAACGTCGGATTGGCCGGAATCGACAAGCACCGAGCCGGTCAGATTCGCGACTTCGGCCGCCGTATACCGGCGTGATGGCGCGAAGAACACCGGATCGGTCATTCCAGAAGCTATATCCAGCTAGGTCGGAACATTTCTCCCGGATCCAAAACCCGGGAGCATCGTTGGCCGCCGATCAGAAGCGGGTCGATATGCCGAAGTTGAATTCCTGCACGTCGTCTTTGGCTTCCTTCTTGACCGGGATCGCATAGTCGATACGGATCGGCCCGAACGGCGAGGCCCACATCAGGCCGACACCGACCGAGGCACGAAGCTTCATGTCGAGAGAAGCCTGGTCGACCGTCGTGCTGATCTTGCTGCCGTAGAGCGTCGCAGCGTCCGCGAATACAGCACCGCGGAGACCGAAGCTCTCGGGAATAACCGGCAACGGGAACTGCGCTTCGGCCGAGGCATTGAAATAGGTCACCCCGCCCAGATGGTCACCCGTATTCGGGTCCACCGGACCGATGCCATTATACGCAAAGCCACGGATCATGCGGTCGGTGCTCTGGAACTGATCGAAAATGCGCAGAGTACCGTTGTTACCATAACTCTCGACATGACCGGCGCCGCCCGAAATCAAACCGACCAGATCAAGCTGCTCGGACAACGTCTGATAGATGCTGCCGCGCCCGGTAAGCTTCACGAACTTAGCATCACCACCAAGTCCGGCCACTTCGACGGTCGTGTTGGCGTAGATACCCTCGTGCGGGTTCTTCATGTCGTCGATCGTGTTGTAGACCAGCCCTAGGCTGATCGACGATTTGATCCAAGGACTTTGAGCGATACCATCCAGGATGGCCGGTGAAATCGTGCAGGTGCCGTCCGGATTTCCGATGGTGGTAGGACCACAGCTATCGTCGACCTTATACTTCTCTTGCGAGATGTTGTACGCGAGCTGGGTCGTGATGCTATTGGTGATCGGCAGTCCGAACCGGATCGTCGCGCCTGTGGTGTCGCTGTCGTAGTTGTTGTTGTACTGCCTGGTCGACTTGTAGATGTCGAAACCGGCAGCGATGCGCCGGCCGAGGAAGTAGGGCTCGGTGAAGGACAGGCTGTAATCGCGCGAGTTCTTGCCGCCGCCGGCGGACACCTTGATGAACTGGCCGCGACCGAGGAAGTTGCGCTCGGTGATCGATCCTTCGACGGACGGTCCGGCCGTATCGCCACCGGTCGAATAGCCGGCACCAACCGAGAATTCACCCGTCGACTTCTCGACCACATCGACCACCAGCACGACCTGATCAGGGGCCGAGCCAGGCACGGTCGAAATGTCGACTTTGTCAAAGTAATTGAGGTTTTCCAGGCGCTTCTTCGCGCGCTGGATGAGCACCTGGTTGAACGCGTCGCCTTCGCTGACGTCGAATTCGCGGCGAATGACATAGTCGCGCGTCCGATCGTTGCCGCGGATCTCGATGCGCTCGACATAGGCCTTGGTGCCCTGGTCGACCGTGTAGACCACCGAAATCGTATGGTTCTCGAAGTTGCGGTCGCCGCGCGGCGTCACCTGCGCGAAGGCATAGCCGGAACCGGCCACCTTCTCGGTCAGGGCGATGATGGAGTCTTCGACATTCTTGGCATTGTAGACATCGCCCTTGCGGGTTTCGACCACCGATTCCAGAGACTTGGAGTCCACTTCCGGGATCGTGCTTTCGACGCTGATGTCACCGAAATTGTAGCGCTCGCCTTCCTGGACGGTGATGGTGACCGTGTATTTGTTGGTCGCATTGTCGAGCTCGCCGACAGCGGACACGACCTGGAAATCGGCGTAGCCGTGATTGAAGTAGAAGCGGCGCAGCAGTTCCTGGTCGGCGCGCAGCTTGTCTTCATCATAGACGTCGTCGCGCAGGATGAACGAGACCCAAGATGAGCGCTTGGTGTTGATCACGTCCGACAGGCGGCGGCTCGAATAGGCGCTGTTGCCGACGAAATTGATTGCCGCGATCTGCGTGCGATCGCCTTCGGTGATGTGGAACACCACATTCACGCGGTTGTCGCCGAGCTCCATGATCTGTGCGGTCACGCCGGCATCGTCACGGCCGATGCGCCTGTAAGCGGCCTTGACCGCCTCGACGTCCGAATCGAGCGTAGCCTGGGAGAACGTGCCGCGCGGCTTCAGCTGAACTGCTGCCTGAAGCGCGTTGTCCTTGAGCTTCTTGTTGCCCTGGAACAGCACCTGGTTGACGACCTTGTATTCCGAAACCTTGACCACCAGGGTCGAGCCGACCTGGTTGATCTGGACATCCGAGAACAGTCCGGTGCCGAACAGCGCCTTGACCGCGCTATCGACATCGGAGCTGGAGAAGGCCTTGCCGGGCTTGATGGTGATGTAGTTGCGGATGGTATCGGCGTCGACACGCTGATTGCCGCTCACCTCCACCCTGCTTACGACAGCGGCTTCGGCCGCCGATGTGGCAACGAACTGCACTGCGAACGCACCGGGTACGACCAGAGCGGCGGACAGTGCCGCCGCTGACGCGGCGTTTAGAAACTTGGATGCTGCCTTCATCGGGCTTAATAACCTTTTCTCGTAGTCCCCACGGCGAGAAAACCGGACGTGCGGTCATTTCCCCTACCGTATTAACCGGATTTTCCCTACACGCAAGGCTTCTGGTTAATTTGTATTTACTTAACCCTGTTGCGTGGCTTTCGCGTCACTCATATCCCCGTGCATGGTAAACGGCGTCTCAACATCGACCATGCCCGGGCCAAATTCCTTCATGATTTCAGCACCCAAAGAGATCGTTCCAGAACACGAACCCCATGAAGCACAGCACCAGAAGCAGACCGGCCCGATAGGCCATTTCCATCATCCGTTCCGACACCGGCCGGCGGATGACGGCCTCCACCCCGTAGAACAACAGGTGGCCGCCGTCGAGGGGGGGAATCGGCAAAAGGTTTAGAATGCCTATCCCAACGGAGAGCAGCGCGACGAGCTGCACCAGCCACTCGAAACCGAGTTTGGCAGCCTTGCCGGCCATGCCGGCGATCTTGACCGGACCACCCAACTGGCACTTGTCCTCGCGCCCGACGACGAAGCGCTGCAGAAACTGGCCAGTGCGCTCGATGACGTGGCCCGTTTCCTCAACGGCCGCCGCAACGGCTCCCACCGGAGTGTATGTGATGAGACGAGGCTGGCCGAGTTCCTTGTTGTTGACGACGCCGATTACCGCGACCTTGATCTTGTTGCCGAGCGCGTCCTCCTGCTCCATCAGCTGCGGCGACGCGGTCACCGTGACCTCCTTGCCGTTGCGCAGCATGACGAAGGTGATGGTATCGCCTGCGCGGCCCGAGACCAGCCGCTGCACGTCGCCGAAGGTTTCGACCTTGCTGCCGTCGACGCTGACGAATCGGTCTCCAGGCAAAATGCCGGCCTTGGCCGCGGGACTGCCTGTTGTAACCTCCGCCACCATGGGCTCCGCGACATAACGCCCATAGGAGGCAAACAGCACGGAAAAGACGACGATCGTTAGCAGGAAGTTGAACAGCGGCCCGGCCACCACAGTTGCCGCGCGCTTCCAGATCGCCTGGGTGTGGAAGGCAACCTTGCGTTCCTCGTCGGTCAGCGTTTCGAGCTCGTCCGATGTCGGCTTGCTGGAGGTGGCGCTCATGTCGCCGACAAACTTGACATAACCGCCTAGCGGTATGGCGCAAAGCTTCCAGCGCGTACCGTGCCTGTCGTTGAAGCCGATGAGCTCCGGACCGAAGCCGATCGAGAAGGCCCTGACCCCGATGCCGCACCACCGGCCGACGAGGTAGTGGCCCATCTCGTGAACGAACACCACCACGGTCAGTACGAAGAGAAACGGCACGAGCGTGCCGAGAAAGAGGCCTTCCGTGCTGAAAATCGCGTGAAGAATCTCGTTCAACTCAAGCCCTCAAATTCTTCCGCGGTCGCTGCATGACTGTGACATCAATACAGGCGAATCCAAGGCACGTTCGCGCCAGATCGTGGAATGACACCGTTCAAATGGGAAACAGCCCCTGTGCCGGATGATCGGCGCCCACCAAAATCCAACCGATGACGTATAGGGCAAGAGCGGCCGCGACAAGCCCGTCGACACGATCCATGATGCCGCCATGGCCAGGAATGAGCACGCCTGAATCCTTGCGGTCGTGCCGCCGTTTGACCCAGGATTCGAACAGGTCGCCAGCCTGGGCGACAACGGACAGCACCAGCGCCACAAGGCCGAGCAACGCCAGGTTGCCGGCGCCGGCAATGGCTGCCAGCAGAAGTCCCGCGACGACGCCACCGACCGCCCCGCCGAATGCGCCGCTGCGCGTCTTGCCTGGCGAAATCGACGGCGCCAGTTTGGGCCCGCCGACGGCGCGCCCAACGAAATAGGCGAAAATGTCGGTCGCCCAGACGACAGCGAACAGGAACAGGATGGCGATGAGGCCCGAATGATCGCCGTCGCGCAGCAGGGCAAGCGACAGGCCCGACACGCAGGCATAGGCAAGACCGCCGGCGTCCCACTGGCCGATCTTGCGGATTCCCGCGGTGGCTGCCGTTATCGCAACCAGAATCACCATGAGCGGCAGCAGCCAAAATGCGGACAGGCCGGCAATCAGGGCGCCGACGAAAATGACCATCAGCGCTTCCGGCAGGAAACCAAGCCCGTCGGTCGCGGCGGGCCGCGCCATGCGTGTCCACTCATAAAAGATCATTGCCGCCATCGCGGCGCACAGCAGCCGGAAAGGCAGGCCGCCAAGCCAGGTCAGGCCAAGGGCGACAATGGCCAGCACGACCGCCGAAATCACACGCAGCTGAAGGTTGCTCATCCCGCGGCCGGTCGCGAAGCGACGTCTTGCGGGCCCAGTCCGCCGAAGCGGCGCTCGCGGCCGGCATATTCACGCAAGGCCTCGGCGAAGTGCTCACGGTTGAAGTCCGGCCAGTAGCACGGCAGGAAGACGAGTTCGCTGTAGGCGGCCTGCCACAAGAGGAAGTTGGACAGGCGAAGCTCGCCGCTGGTGCGGATGACCAACTCCGGATCGGGAATGCCTTGCGTGTCGAGAGAGCCGGCAAAGCTTTCGGCGGTGATCGCCTCGCTGTCGATTTCACCGCGCGCCACCGCCTCGGCGAGCTTGCGCGCCGTGCGAACGATCTCGTCGCGCCCGCCGTAGTTGAAGGCAATCACAAGCGTCAGCGAGGTGTTGTGGATCGTCAGTGATTCGGCTTCGTCGAGCAGCCCTCTGATGTCCGCCTGCAGCCCTGCCCGGTCGCCGATGATCCTGACCCGCACGCCGCTCTGGTGCAGCTCGGCAAGGTCGCGACGAATGAACAGCTTCAACAGACCCATAAGGTCGCTGACCTCGGACTTCGGTCGCGACCAGTTCTCCGACGAGAAAGCATAGACGGTCAGGAAGGAGATGCCGAGACCAGGGGCGGCACGCACAGCCTTGCGCAGCGCCTCGACGCCGGCGCGATGACCCGCGAGCCTCGGCATACCGCGCGCCTTGGCCCAGCGTCCATTTCCATCCATGATGATCGCGACATGCGCGGGCGTTGTCATGATCTCGCTTTCGGGTCAGCCAAGGGCCAACCCTAAACCTGCATGATTTCAGCTTCCTTGTCGGAAAGCAGATGATCGATAGTGCTGATGGTTTCGTCGGTAAGTTTCTGGACCTGGTCGGAACGCTTGCGCTGATCGTCCTCGCTGATGTCGCCGTCCTTCTCCGCCTTCTTCAGGAAATCCATGCCGTCACGGCGCACATGGCGCGCGGCGACACGCGCGTTCTCGGCATAGCCGTGCGAAATCTTGACCAGCTCCTTGCGGCGCTGTTCGTTGAGCTCCGGCAGCGGAATCCTCAGATTGGTGCCGTCGACGATCGGGTTGAAGCCCAGATTGGATTCCCGGATCGCGCGGTCGACCGCACCGACCATCGACTTGTCCCAGACCGAGACCGAGATCATCCGGGGCTCCGGCACGGTAACGTTGGCCACCTGATTGATCGGCATGGTGGTGCCATAGGCTTGCACCTGGATCGCGTCGAGCAGGTTGCTGGAGGCGCGACCGGTCCGCAGCGAGGCCAGATCATGCTTGAACGCCGCGATTGCCCCATCCATGCGTCGCTTGAGATCGTCGTACTCACCACTCATGTTAGTCTCCTCGACCCGTCTGCCGGGGGTTCACTGCTTCGGGGCAAAGCCCTGTGTTCGAGCCCGATTTCGAAATCCGGTTTCCCTTCTTCGGGCCCGGATCACTCGTCCGCGACGACCGTACAGCGGCCCCCGCCCCTCAGAATATCGCCGAAACCACCTTTTTCGTGGATCGAATAGACGATTATCGGAATGTTGTTTTCGCGCGCAAGTGCAATCGCAGCCGTATCCATGATCGAAAGCCCTCGATTTATGACCTCGGCATGGCTGATGCGCTCGAAACGTGTCGCATTCGGGTCCTTTTTCGGGTCGGCAGAATAGACGCCGTCGACTTGCGTGCCCTTGAACAGCGCGTCTGCGCCGATCTCGGCCGCGCGGAGCGCGGCAGCCGAATCAGTGGTGAAGAACGGATTGCCGGTGCCGCCGGCGAAGATCACCACCTTGCCCTGGTTCATGTAGGCGGTCGCCTGGCGCTGCGAAAAGCTCTCGCAAAGCTCGGGCATGGCAATCGCGGACAGCACGACGGCGTCGACGCCGATCTTGTTCAGCGACGTGCGCAGTGCCAGCGAATTTATGACCGTGGCAAGCATGCCCATATGGTCGCCGGTGACGCGGTCGCCGCCCTTGGAGGCGACGGCCACGCCGCGAAAGATATTGCCACCGCCGATGACGACACCCACCTCGATGCCCAGCGCGCGCGCCTCGGCGATATCGGCGGCGATGCGGTCCACGACCGAGACGTCGATGCCGAAATGCTGTTCGCCCATCAACGCTTCGCCCGAAGCTTTCAGCAGAACACGTCGGTAGAGGGGCTTCGCCGTCATCTGGTTCCTCGAAAATCCCGGCGCGGCAAGCTCCGAAGGCGAAAGAGGCCTCCTGGTTCGCCGGCGGTGCTGTCATGACGGGTTGACCGGATACACGAAGGGCGCAGCGATGTCACGCCGCGCCCTTGTGCAAAATTCCAGGCTTTTTGGATCAGTTGCTGCTGATGGCAACGGCCTCGCCTTCGACCACGACCGGCAATGCATAACCGGACGGCTTGTCGCCGGTCACGACACCGCCGGCGACACGAACCTGGATCTCGGGACCGAAATACGAATGCGGGAATGGCGCCGGCGTGCCGCTCACCTTGTCCAGCCGCTGACGAAGCGCTGGCGGTATGGAGAAATCGAGCGCCGCAAGATTGTCCTGCAACTGCGAAAGCCGCGTTGCCCCAAGGATGACAGTGGCGATTCCCGGCTGTGTCGCCACCCAGTTGAGCGCCACTTGAGCCATGCCGCGGCCGAGTTCGGCGGCGACTTTTTCCAACTCCGCCACGACAGTCCAGTTGTGCTCGGTGAATTTCTGGAAGCCCGGATGGGTGGTGTTGCGGAAACCGTCGAGCCGGCCGGCATTGCCCGCTTGCACCGGGCGGTATTTGCCACTCAACAGCCCGCTGGCCAGCGGGCTCCAGACCATGATGCCGGCGCCATGGCGTGTCCCGAACGGCACGAATTCATGCTCGATGGCACGCTCCGCCAGCGAGTATTCGAGCTGCAACGCCGAGATCGGCTCATAGCCGCGCAGTTCGGCGATCGCCTGCGCCCGCCCGGCATACCAGGCCGGCACGTCGGACAGGCCGAGGTGACGTATCTTGCCTGCCCGAACCAGATCGTCGAGCGTACGCAGCACCTCCTCGGCCGGCGTCAGCTTGTCCCAGATATGCATGAGATAGAGATCGATGTAGTCGGTACCCAGCCGCTTCAGCGAGGCGTCGACGGCACGCATGATGTTCTTGCGGCCGTTGCCGCCGGCGTTCGGATTGCCGGGGTTCGAGTTCATGGTGAATTTGGTGGCGATCACCGCCTTGTCGCGCAAGCCCCGCTCGGCCACGAATTCACCGAGCCAGGTCTCGGCGGTGCCGCCGGTATAAAGGTCGGCGGTGTCGAAGAAATTGCCGCCGGCCTCGACATAGGCGTCGAACATCGTTCGCGCCGTGTCCCGGTCCGCGCCCCAGCCCCATTCCGTGCCGAAGGTCATCGTGCCCATTGCCAGCCGGCTGACGCGCAGGCCGCTGTTGCCGAGTGTGTAGTAGCTCATCGTCATTGTCTTCTCCGATCCTGATCCGGTTGATGCGGGCGTCATGGGCCCGGGGTCGTCTTGACCCAGGGATTGCCGCGTTCATGCGTCATGCGGAAGGTGAAGCCGTCGACCTTCCAGGCTGTGCCGGAACGTGTCAGGTGGTGCTCATATGTGCCCCAGACTTCCCAGAGTGGATCGCCATTGCCCTCCATTCGGTTCCAGGCATAGCCGTTCGACAGAACAGTCGCCGTGTCCGCCTCGAGGACGACCTGGTGATTGGTGCGCAGATGCAGGCTGGTCTTGCTGCCCTTGAGATTGCCGGCCCAGGCGCCGATCAGATCGTCCGAGGCAATGTTGGCCGCGGGCTGACCCGACAGGGTGCTGAAGTCGGCGGTGACCCGGTCGGCGAAATAGCTGCGCGCGCGTTTCCAGTCCTGCGCGTCGACGGCGCGATCGATGGCATCGGCGATACGAATGACGGCGCGTTCATCGGCAAGGGCCTGCCAGCCGGTCGGTTCGGCACCACCGGCATCGACGGGTGCCAAGGCAAGGCCTGCGGCGAAGGTAACGTGTTTCAAGGCATTCATGTCTCTTCTCCTTTGTGCCACCAGCCCGATCGCCGATGTGTTGGCGACAATGTGGACCTCTGCCTCGGCGTCGATAAGATTGCATGATCTGCATGGACTATGCGATGTAGGTCATGAATGGACCGGGACCTGCTCGCCCACCTGCCTGTCATCGTTGCCGTCGCCCGGCGCGGCGGCTTCGCGCTTGCCGCGGCTGAACTCGGCATGAGCCCTTCGGCGGTCAGCCATGCGGTGCGTCTCGTCGAGGAGCGGATCGGCCAGCCGCTGTTTGCGCGCACGACGCGCAGCGTTTCGCTCACCGAGGCCGGCAAGGCGCTGGTGGAAACGGCCGCCCCTGCCCTCCAGGATATTGCCGAGCGGATGGAGCGTATCCGCAGCGTCAAGGGCAGGCCGTCCGGCCTGCTCAGGATCAACGCCTCCAACATCGCGATTCCATTGGCGGTGACGCCGGTCGTCGCCGCGATGGCCGAGCGCTATCCCGACATTACGGTCGAGATTTTTGCCGATCAGGGATTGGTCGACATCGTCGGCGAAGGCTTTGACGCCGGCATCC
This sequence comes from Mesorhizobium sp. ES1-3, assembly GCF_020164795.1. NCBI lineage: Bacteria > Pseudomonadati > Pseudomonadota > Alphaproteobacteria > Hyphomicrobiales > Phyllobacteriaceae > Mesorhizobium > Mesorhizobium sp. ES1-3. The sequence continues at coordinate 302,849 of NZ_JAIUGW010000002.1, read as the reverse complement.
GGCTCGGCGAGATGATCGCGCAGGACATGGTGGCCATCCGGCTGACGCAGCCCTTCAAGGTCGTCATCGTCGCCTCTCCCGCCTATATCGGGCGACGTGGTCGTCCGCGCCGCGTAGCCGATCTCGCGAACCACAATTGCATCGGGTACCGGCTCGTCCGTTCGGGTGCTCTCTATCGCTGGGATTTGACCGAGGATGGCAAGGATGTGGTCATGGAGACCAGCGGTACGGCCATCGTGACGGACTCGCTCGCCGCCATTGATCTGGCGCTCGCCGGCGTCGGCCTCGCCTATATGTTCGAGCCGCTGGCGCGCGCGGATCTTGCAGCCGGGCGCCTGGTGCAGGTCCTGCCGCAATCGGCGATCGAGGAACCCGGCCTTTTTCTCTACTTCCCGCGCCGCGCGGCGATGGCGCCGAAGCTCAGGGCCTTCATCGACACCGCAAACGAAATCGGCCGGGCATCCCCGCGGACGCCCGGCCGAAAGACACAGCCGCAATAATGCGGTAGGACGCTTACTTCTTGACCGCCGCAGCGACCTCCGCGGCGAAATCGGACTCTTCCTTCTCGATGCCCTCGCCAAGCGCGAAGCGCAGATAGGCCGTGATCTTGGCTGGCGCGCCGATTTCCTTTTCGGCATCCTTCAGCGCCTTCTCGACGGTGATGTCGGGATTGAGCACGAACGCCTGCTTCAAGAGCACGACTTCCTCATAGAACTTGCGCAGGCGACCCTCGACCATCTTTTCGATGATGGCTTCCGGCTTGCCCGACTGACGCGCCTGGTCGGAGAAGATTGCCTTCTCGCGCTCGACGGCTGCCGGGTCGATCTGCTCTGCGGTCAGCGCCATCGGGTTGGTGGCGGCGACATGCATGGCGACCTGGCGGCCAAAGGCGTTGGCGGCGTGCTCGTTGCCGGTGGTCTCGATCGCGACCAGCACGCCGAGCTTGCCAAGGCCGTCGGCAACCGAATTGTGGACGTAGGTAGCAACCGCGCCGTGCGGAACGGTCAGCTTGGCCGAGCGGCGAAAGCCAAGGTTCTCGCCGATGGTGCCGACAGCGTCCTTGATGGTGTCCGTGACCGACTTGTCCGAACCCGGATATTTCGCGGCGGCCACAGCTTCGGTCGTGCCATAGGCGAGCGCCACCTTGGCGACGTTGGCGACGATTTCCTGGAAGGCGGCATTGCGGGCGACGAAATCCGTCTCGGAATTCACCTCGACGACGGCGGCTTCACGCACGCCGTTGTCGACGCCGATCAGGCCTTCGGCGGCGGTGCGGCCAGCCTTCTTGTCGGCCTTGGAAATGCCCTTCTTGCGCAGCCAGTCGACGGCCTCTTCCATGTTGCCGTTGGTCTCGTTCAACGCCGCCTTGCAGTCCATCATGCCCGCGCCGGTCAAGTCGCGGAGTTCTTTGACCTGTGCAGCCGAAATGCTCATTGTCGCCTCTTTGTTTCAAATGCGCCGACGCACCATCGAATCTCGACGGTGCGTCTGTTTAGCGTGCCAAAATATGAGAAAGATGAAGGCCGCAAGCCGGCCTTCGATTATCAAGCCTCGGGGGCTTCCGACGCCGGAGCCGGATCGAGCGCCGGTTCGACCGGAGCTTCGACGGAAGCGCCGATGTCGACGCCGAGCGCGCCCTGCTGACGGGCGATGCCGTCGATCGCAGCCTTGGCGATCAGGTCGCAATAGAGCTGGATGGCGCGGGCCGCGTCGTCATTGCCAGGGATCGGGAAGTCGATCTTGTCCGGATCGCAGTTCGAATCGATGATAGCGACCACCGGTATGCCCAGGCGCTTCGCCTCGAGGATGGCGATCGCCTCCTTGTTGGTGTCGATCACGAACATCAGGTCGGGCGTCGAGCCCATGTCCTTGATGCCGCCGAGCGCCTTGTCGAGCTTCTCGCGCTCGCGGTCGAGGTTCAGGCGTTCCTTCTTGGTCAGGCCTTGCGCCTCGCCGGCCAGCATCTCGTCGAGCTTGCGCAGGCGCTGGATCGAGTTCGAGATCGTCTTCCAGTTGGTCAGCATGCCGCCGAGCCAACGCGAATTGACATAGTACTGGGCCGAACGCTGCGCCGCATCGGCGACGATGTCCGACGCCTGGCGCTTGGTGCCGACGAACAGCACGCGGCCGCCCTTGGCAACTGTGTCTGAAACCTGCTTCAGCGCCTGGTGCAGCAAAGGCACCGTCTGCGAGAGGTCGATGATGTGGATGTTATTGCGGGCGCCGTAGATGTAGGGCGCCATCTTCGGGTTCCAGCGGTGGGTCTGGTGGCCGAAGTGAATGCCAGCTTCCAAAAGCTGACGCATGCTGAAATCAGGCAGTGCCATTCTCATTTCCTTTCCGGTTAGCCTCCACGGACACAGGCATTTTTGGACCGAAGTCCTTGAACGCCACCGGAGGTTTCAGCCGGATTTCTCCCGGGCAGACACCAAAGTCCGTGTGTGGAATGAGCGGGCATATAGAGGGGAAGTGCGCTAAACGCAAGCGCCGCGGCATCCGTGGCGTGACATGCGACGATACGGCCCTGTCCTCAGCGCTTTACTTTTCCGTTGGGTACCCGCACGCGCCTGAAGATCGCGACGATCTCCTCGCGGCTGCATTCGATGGCGCCGAGCCTCACCGCGCGGTCGCGCTCGAAGCCGGTTATGTCATAGTGCGGCGCCGATGTCCTGGGCGGCCCCTGGTAGGACGAGCGCTTCACGCCAAGCTGGGCTGCGAACCGATGCAACTCTTCGGTGTCGTCGGCCATCAGATGGCACCAGCGATGGCCTGCCCACTTCCAGATCGCCGCATCGACATAGACCGCCATCAGGCCCGCCGCGGTCAACTCAGTTGCGCATCGTTGCTATTTCGATACCGGACAAGGCTTTGTCTGGTCGAACAGCGACAGGTTGACCAGCTTGCCGGTCATGGAGAAGTCGCCATAGTCCATGACGAGATCACGGGTGATGCCGTTCTCGTGCAGCTTGAAGCTGATCCGGTATTCCGGCACTTCCTCGCCCTTCTGGGCGCTGTCGTCGAAATAGGCGATGTCGACAGGCCAATATTTGTCGGTGGCAAGCTTCGCCAGAGCCGGCGCTTCCGGATCGGCCTTGTCGGCTTCGGTCTTCTTGCCGACGACAACCGTGGTCGTCATCACTTTGTTGGCGTCCTCCGAGCCGTCGAACAGGTTGGTCTGGTAGAAGGTTTCGCCTTTTTCGGCCTTGCCGATCAGCTCGACCAGATGCTGGGTCGGAAACTGGGTGGCAGCGAGTTCAAGACTGTTCTTCTCCGGCTTGTCGATATCGACCTTCAGCCCCTTGGCATTCTTTGTCGCGACGCCCTTGACCTCCTTGTCGAGGTTCTGGTCGACGAAGGACTTCGTCACGAAAGAAAACATCTTGCCTTCCGCATCCTCGAAGGTGGTGGTCTGCTGGTCGGTCAGCTTCGTGTTGTCGCTGGTCGCGATCTGCGTGACGAAACGGAATTTCACCGTATAGCCCTCGCAGGCGGAGCCGTTGAACTCGTAGACCATACGGCCGGTGATACCGGTGATGCCGGATCGATCATCCGCTTTCTTGAGGGTGAGATCGTAGACGGCGCGATGCGCCTGCAGCGCCGGTACGGCAAAAGCGGAGCCCACGGGGAAGAGCGCCGACAACAGAACGGCGTGGAATGCAAGGCGCGATGCGCGCATGAGGTACTCCAATCGTCGCGGCTGATGGCAGACCGCAGGGAAAGATGGTCCAGCTTAAAAAAAGTCATGGCGGAAGCGAGGCAAAAATAGCAATTTCGGCCCGGCCAGCGCGGCACCTTCCAGCAATAGGGAAAAGCAATGAGTGAAACAATCGAAAAGCGGCTAAGCGATCTCGGCGTGACGCTTCCTGTTGCCGCCGCGCCTGCCGCCAACTACGTGCCCTATTGCAGGACCGGCAACCTGCTGTTCACGGCAGGACAATTGCCGCTCAAGGACGGCAAGCTGCAGGCGAGCGGCCTGCTCGGCCGCGACGTCGACACGGCAAGCGGCAAGGACGCGGCGAAATACTGCGCCATCAACATCCTGGCGCAAGCCAAGGCGGCACTTGGCGACCTCGAGAAGATCCGCCGTCTGGTCAAGATCACCGTCTTCGTGGCGTCGGCGCCCGACTTCGTCGAGCAGCATCTGGTCGCCAACGGCGCCTCGGATTTCCTGGTTGCCGCGCTTGGCGAAGCCGGCAAGCACGCACGCTCCGCCGTCGGCACCGCCTCCCTGCCGCTTAATGCCGCGGTGGAGATCGAAGCGATCTTCGAAGTCGATGAGTGAAGGTGCGGACATGACCGACCTCTCCTGGCTGACTGCCCGGCCGGTTGCCCATCGCGGCTTTCACGACATGAACAAGACGCGCTGGGAAAACACGCTTTCCGCCTTCGCCGCCGCGGCCGAACGCGGCTACGCGATCGAATGCGACGTGCATCTGTCGTCGGATGGCGTTCCCGTCGTCATCCATGATGACGATTTGCAACGGCTGACCGGAAAGGACGGTTTCGTCTGGCAACGCAGCGCTGCCGAACTTACCGCGCTCCAGGTTGGCGGCACGGCGGATCGCGTGCCGACGCTGCAGGAAACGCTCGATCTCGTCGATGGTCGTGTGCCCATGGTCGTCGAACTGAAAGGAACTCCCGGTCGCGACGAAGGCCTGGTGGCGCGCGTAGGCAAGATGCTGAAGCGCTACAAGGGCAAGGCGGCGATCATGTCGTTCGATCACTGGCTGATCCGCGATTTCCCCCGGCACGCGCCCGGTATTCCGGCTGGATTGACTGCCTATGGGAAGGACGCCAAGCTGATCGAAGCACACTTTTCCATGCTGGCGCACGAACTCTCCTTTACCTCCTACGCCGCCGGCGATCTGCCGAACCCGTTTGTCAGCTTCGTGCGCGAAAAGCTCAAAATGCCTGTCATCACCTGGACGGTGCATGACCAGCCGGCGATCGACCTGACCTTCAGATATGCCGACCAGATGACGTTCGAAGGGTTCGAGCCCGACATGGTCAAAGTCGCCTGAGCAGGGTGCCCGAAACGTGACTTGTAGCGGCCCGAATGGAGCTTAAATAAGCCTCATGGATCAGGGCGACGACTGCGACGGACAAACGGCGAATGCGGACTATTCGATCCGCATCGCCGCGGGCATAGGAGCCTTTACCTGCGATGAATGGAACGGCTTTGCCGGCACCACGCGCGGCGACGCGGAAGCCGGATATAACCCACTCGTTTCATTCGCTTTTTTGAGCGCCTTGGAGGATTCGGGCTGCGCCGTGCGGCGCACCGGCTGGCAGGGCCATCACCTGCGGCTGGAAACCGCGCAAGGCAGGCTGCTCGGCGCTGTTCCCTGCTATCTCAAATCGCACAGCCAGGGCGAATATGTGTTCGATCACGGTTGGTCGGATGCCTTCGAGCGCGCCGGCGGCCGTTACTATCCAAAACTGCAAAGTGCCGTGCCGTTCACGCCCGTCACCGGCCCTCGCCTGCTGGTCGGCAAAGGCGAGGATCAGGACGCGGTCAAGGCGGGGCTTGCCGCCGGGCTCAAAATGGTGACCGACAAGCTCGGCATATCCTCGGCGCATGTCACTTTCGCGCAGGAGAGCGACGTCGCGACGCTGGAGGCCGCAGGTTTCCTGCATCGCACCGACCAGCAATTCCATTTCTTCAACGAAGGGTTTTCCACCTATGACGACTTTCTCGCCACGCTTGCCTCGCGCAAGCGCAAGGCGATGAAGAAGGAACGGCGCGAGGCGCTGGCCGATGGCATCACGATCGACTGGCTGACCGGCAAGGACCTGACCGAAAAGGCCTGGGACGACTTCTTCGCCTTCTATATGGACACCGGCAGCCGCAAATGGGGCCGCCCCTACCTGAACCGCCAGTTCTTCTCGCTGATCGGCGAACGCATGGCGGACGACATCCTGCTGGTGATGGCCAGGCGCAACGGGCGCTACATTGCCGGCGCCATCAACTTCATCGGCTCCGACGCGCTCTACGGCCGCAACTGGGGCTGCATCGAGGATCACCCCTACCTGCATTTCGAGGTCTGCTATCACCAGGCAATCGACTTCGCCATCGAACGCAAGCTGAAGGTGGTCGAAGCAGGCGCGCAAGGCGAGCACAAGCTGGCGCGCGGCTACCGGCCGGTGACCATGCATTCGGCGCACTACATTGCCCATCCCGGCCTGCGCAAAGCGGTCGCCGATTATCTCGGGCGCGAGCGGCGCGAGGTGGAGCGGATGGGCGAATATCTGGAAGAACATACCCCGTTCCGCAAAGATCTCGAGGAATAGCAGGCTTTTTCGACACGCCTGCCGACGCTGTTTACCCTGCGGCAGGTATCCACCAAGCCATGCCTCGGGCATGGACGCGCAAGCGATCTCGGCTGATCGCAGCGCAGCTTCGTCTTGCCGCTCGGAGGCGGCTTCGCTACACCGGAGGGCAAGGCACACTCCGGAGCGTTCACCATGACTGAGGCCGCCTATGACACCGACAACATCTTCGCAAAAATCCTGCGCGGCGAAATACCCTCGCAGCGTGTGTACGAGGACGAAGCCGTCGTGGCTTTCATGGATGTGATGCCGCAAGGACCGGGCCATACGCTGGTGGTGCCGAAAGCGCCGTCGCGCAATCTGCTCGACGCCGACCCGTCGACATTCGGCCCCCTTTTCGTGGTCGTTCAGAAAGTGGCACGCGCGGTCAGGAAGGCTTTCAATGCCGACGGCGTCACCATCATGCAGTTCAATGAGCCTGCATCCGGACAAACCGTCTATCACCTGCATGTCCATGTCGTCCCGCGTTTCGACGGCATCCCTCTGAAGCCGCACACAGGCGCGATGGAGAATCCGGAAGTGCTGGCGCAGAACGCAGACAAGATCCGCGGCGTCCTTCAGAGCTGACCTTAATCCTTTATAAACCGGCGAATCATCTTGTCGCCTGTATTGCTGCCTGCGATTACTTTGTTCATATCTTTGCAAGCCTTCCCGATGCATCTTTTCGCTAGGGATGGGCGGCGATGCAGGACCTTTCGGAAACTATAGGCAGGCAGCCTGACGCCAGCGCGAGCGGCGTCTTTCTGCATCTTTTGGCCGAATCATTTTTTCGCCACCGCGTTGTTCATGCGGTCGCCCTGTTTACTCTCGGATTAAGTTTCGTGATTGGCGCCCGGGTCGGCAACCTGCCGGATTTCGGACTGCTTGCCGAATACGGCTTCTACCTGGTGGTGTATTTGTGGGTCGCCGGATGTATCTACGCGGCATTCCGGCTGTTATGGCTGGCGTTTGTCGACGGTGCCGCATCGCCACTCCGCCTTTTCCTGAATTCGTTCTGGCAGTTGCTGTCCGATCGAAGGCGCATCGCCAACAGCGTGAACGGACTGGTCGCGATCATGGCTTTCGTATCCGGCTTCGCAGTGCTGAAAGGGGCGATCGCGTTGCTGGCGCCTTTCTCCTGGGACCAGGCCTTTGCACAATTCAGCGTCGGCCTGCATTTCGGCCGCCCTACCTACCAATGGGTCTGGTGGATCATTGAAAGCCCCCAGGCCGTTCGTTTTCTCAATCTTTGCTACAATCTTTGGTTCGTGGTGCTGCTCTCGGCGATCTTTTCGAACGTCGCCGCCGCTCGCGATTCCCTGCTGCGCCATCAGTTTCTGCTCAGCTTCATGCTGCTATGGCTGATAGGCGGCTTCGGCATTGCCCTAATATTCTCGTCCGCCGGCCCTTGCTACTACGCCAGGCTCGGCCTTGGCGATCTCTATCAACCGTTGATGGACGCACTTCAATCGGCAAATCAGCAATATCCGATCTGGGCCCTGTCCCTGCAGGACAGGCTGTGGGGCGGCTATCAGGGCTTGCCTTCGGGCAGCATGGGCATATCGGCATTTCCCTCCATGCATGTCGCGTCGGCCGTGCTCATTGCCCTCCATGCGACCAGGCTATCCGCCCGCCTTGGCATCTTGATGTGGATATTCGCGGCGCTGATCATGCTCGGTTCGGTGGTCCTTGGCTGGCACTATGCCATTGACGGCTACGCCGGCGCCCTCATTGCCCTTGCGATCTGGAAAATCACTGGCGCAGCATTGTCCCGAGCGCACGCCGGAACGGTCACGATTTCGGAAGGGCTATCCGACCTCGGCGCCCCACTCATTCGCTTGAGGCCGCAACCGGATCATGGCCTGGCCATGGCGGATGGCGCTTATCCACGTGAAATCATTTGCGGACAGATGGATCAGGAAGGCCGGAGCTCGGCAAAAGACGGATCCGAAAGCCTCTGAAATGCCGTCGGCGGCATCATTCCCGTCAGAAGCCGCCGGCGGATCGCATCCGCGCATTACCCCGGAACCAGGCGTGACGTATCGACTTCCAAATCATACACGCAAGGCCCGTGCACCTCTTCCTGCCACAGGCGTACAGGCAAAGGCACGGGATCACCGGCCATGCGTCACCCCCATTATTCCATGAAAAAAGCCCCGTTTTGAACTGACCCCCGAAGTTGTGTCCAACTTTCGGGGGTCAGTTCATTTCCGGGGCTCTTTTCGACTTTTTGTCAGGCTCAGCCCTTTCTGGGCAGTTGCGGTACGAGGCTGCGCTTACCGCCGTCCTTGCCCTTGGGCTCGGGCTTCTGCGCAACGACCTTCTTTGCCGCGGGCTTCCTGGCCACGGCCTTGGGTGGCTTCGGCGCGTCTTCCGGCTCTTCCTTCTTCGGCTTCACCGGCGCCTCGTCGGCGAGCGATTCGAGCTTGAGGCCGGTCTCGCCGGTTTCCTTCTTCTCGACGGTGACGCGCACCGTGCCGCCCTTCTTGAGCTTGCCGAACAGCACTTCGTCGGCCAGCGGCTTCTTGATGTGCTCCTGGATGACGCGGCCGAGCGGACGCGCGCCCATGCGTTCGTCATAGCCCTTGTCGGCGAGCCAGGCGATCGCGTCGGGCGACAGGTCGAAGGTAACGCCACGCTCGGAAAGCTGGGCTTCCAGTTGCATGACGAACTTCTGCACCACCTGATGGATGACCGGCACCGGCAGCGAGCCGAACGGAATGATCGCATCGAGACGGTTGCGGAATTCCGGCGTGAACAGCCGGTTGATCGCCTCCACATCGTCGCCTTCGCGCTTGGTCGAACCGAAACCGATCGCCGCGCGCTGCGCATCGGATGCACCCGCATTGGTGGTCATGATCAGGATGACATTGCGGAAGTCGATCTGCTTGCCGTTGTGGTCGGTCAGCTTGCCGTGGTCCATTACCTGCAACAGGATGTTGAACAGGTCCGGATGTGCCTTTTCGACCTCGTCGAGCAGCAGCACGCAGTGCGGATGCTGGTCGACACCGTCGGTCAAAAGGCCGCCCTGGTCGAAGCCGACATAGCCGGGAGGCGCGCCGATCAGCCGCGAGACGGTGTGGCGTTCCATATATTCCGACATGTCGAAACGGATCAGTTCGACGCCGAGCGAGGCGGCCAGTTGCTTGGCGACTTCGGTCTTGCCGACGCCGGTCGGGCCTGAGAACAGGTATGAGCCGATCGGCTTTTCCGGTTCGCGCAGGCCGGCCCGCGCCAGCTTGATCGCCGAGGTCAGCGCGGTGATGGCGGTGTCCTGACCATAGACGACGCGCTTGAGCTCGACGTCCAGGCCCTGCAGCACCTTCTCGTCATCGGCCGAGACCGTCTTCGGCGGGATGCGCGCCATGGTGGCGATCGTCGCTTCGATTTCCTTGATGCCGATCGTCTTCTTGCGCTTGGCTTCAGGCACCAGCATCTGCGAGGCGCCGGTCTCATCGATCACGTCGATCGCCTTGTCCGGCAGCTTGCGGTCGTTGATGTAGCGCGCCGACAGCTCCACCGAGGCCTTGATTGCCTCGTTGGTGAACTTCACCTTGTGGAATTCCTCATAATAGGGCTTCAGGCCCTTCATGATCTCGATGGCATCCTCGACGGTCGGCTCGTTGACGTCGATCTTCTGGAAGCGCCGCACGAGCGCGCGGTCCTTCTCGAAGAACTGACGGAATTCCTTGTAGGTGGTCGAACCAATGCAGCGGATCGCACCCGACGACAGCGCCGGCTTCAACAGGTTCGACGCATCCATCGCGCCGCCCGAAGTCGCGCCGGCGCCGATCACGGTGTGGATCTCGTCGATGAACAGCACTGCGCCCGGATAGTCCTCGAGCTCCTTGACGACTTGCTTCAGCCGCTCCTCGAAATCGCCGCGATAGCGCGTGCCGGCCAAAAGCGTGCCCATGTCGAGCGCGAAGATGGTGGCATTGTGCAGCACCTCAGGCACGTCGCCCTCGACGATGCGCTTGGCCAGGCCTTCGGCGATCGCCGTCTTGCCGACGCCAGGGTCACCGACATAGAGCGGGTTGTTCTTGGAGCGGCGGCACAGCACCTGGATGGTGCGGTTGATCTCGCTCTCGCGGCCGATCAGCGGATCGATCTTGCCGGCCTTGGCCTTGTTGTTGAGGTTGACGCAATAGGCGGTCAGCGCGTCCTGCTGCTGCTTCTTCTTACCGCCTTCTTCCTGCGGCTCGGCGCCGTTCTGGCCGCCCTGCTCGTCATCGGCGCCGCGCGGGGTGCGGCTCTCGGACGCGCCCGGACGCTTGGCGATGCCATGCGAGATGTAGTTGACCGCGTCGTAGCGGGTCATCTGCTGTTCCTGCAGGAAATAAGCGGCATGGCTTTCGCGCTCGGCGAAGATGGCGACGAGCACGTTGGCACCCGACACTTCCTCGCGGCCAGATGACTGCACATGGATGACCGCGCGCTGGATGACGCGCTGGAAACCGGCCGTCGGTTTGGAATCCTCATCGTAGCCGGTGACCAGATTGTCGAGCTCGGTATCGATGTAGGTCAGAACAGTATGCTTCAGCTCGTCGAGGTCGACGTTGCAGGCGCGCATGACAGCGGCCGCCTCGGTGTCGTCGATCAGCGCGAGCAGCAGGTGTTCAAGGGTTGCATATTCATGGTGCCGCTCGTTGGCGAGCGTCAGCGCTTGATGAAGCGCCTTTTCCAGGCCTTGGGAGAAAGCCGGCATGTTACCTCACTTCTTCTCCATCACGCATTGCAGCGGATGCTGATTCTGTCGGGCGAAATCCATGACCTGGGACACTTTGGTCTCGGCCACCTCGAATGTATAGACCCCGCACTCGCCCACTCCATGATTGTGAACATGAAGCATGATGCGTGTGGCAGCTTCGCGGTCCTTCTGGAAAAAACGCTCCAGCACGTGAACCACGAACTCCATCGGAGTGTAGTCGTCGTTGAGGATGAGGACCCGGTAAAGGCTGGGCTTCTTGGTCTTGGTTTTGGTGCGCGTGATAACGGCCGTCCCGCGGCCGGCCTCATTGCCGTCGCCGCCGCCATTTTGCATCCGCGCCACTCGTCTCGTGGCAGTCAAACCGATCGTCACGTAGTCCTGCCTCTTCGAATCCTCATGCGAGTTTCACATGTAGGTGTTCGATGGACGATTTTAAGCCCTTCTGGTTAGCTGACAATATGGCTAGGTGACCAACTTGGCGGATTTTCGCGATCGTGAAGCGTTGGCATGAAAAAACCCGGCCGCGTTTCCACGACCGGGTTTCCTTCCCACGCCCAAAGGGCCGGATCTGGAATTCTCAGGGCGAAATCATCCGCCCGAGCAAAAATTACTTCGCCTTGGCAACGATCGATTCGAACGGCTTGTAGGCTTCCTTGGCGAGTTCGGCATAGAGGTCGCCAATCTTGGTGGCCTCGGCGACGAACGCCTCGTAGGACTGTTTGGCATAGTCGGATTGAATCTCGATCGCCTTGTCCAGTGACTTGGCCGAGAACAGCTTCTCGAACGCGGCGCTACCGGCTTCGAAGCTCTTCTTGGTGTATTCGCCGGCCTCGGTGGCGATCGCCTGCGCGCCCTTGGACAGCGAAGCGAAGCTCTTCAGTCCGGTGTCGGCAAACTCTTTGCCGTATTTGCTGAAATCTTCGTAGGTCTGGGTCATTTCCTGATTCCCTTGACGGTTGCCTGTTCATAGGACGCGCCCTAGCCGGGCGGCGTTTTGTGCAATGCACGTAACATATTGTGCGATGCACAAAAAGTCAACATTTCGCCCGCATGGAGGCACTACCCGAACGCCAAGGCTAAGATTCGAATAAAGGAAGGCTCAAACCACCGGAAAATGGTGAACGCGGCGGTTACCATAAACGGATTGGTAACGCTGCCCCGTTAGCTTGGCCGAAAGTGAGGCAGGATCCCTTTGCCGCCTCCAGCGCAACGAGAAATTCAAAGGAACTACCAGTGCGTCAGGCGTTGTCGGGCATCGTTTCCAAATCCGCGTCCCCTCTCAAAACGATCATGATCCTCGCCATGGCGATGACATTCGTCGTCGCGGGTGCCGCATCGTCGCTCGCGGCAAAGTCGGCAGCCATCGTCGTCGACGCCAAGACCGGCAAGGTGCTCTACTCGGCCAACGCCGATGGCCGGCGCTATCCTGCCTCGCTGACCAAGATGATGACGCTCTATCTGACCTTCGAAGCGATGGCGAAGGGCAAGATCAGCAGAAACACGCCAGTCGTGTTTTCGGCTCATGCATCCGCCGAGGCGCCGACCAAACTCGGCGTGAAGCCGGGCGGATCGGTCGCGGTAGAGACCGCGATCCTGTCGATAGTCACCAAGTCGGCCAACGACTCGGCGACCGCGCTCGGCGAAATGCTCGGCGGCAACGAAACCAATTTCGCCCGCATGATGACGGCCAAGGCGCGGCAGCTCGGCATGAACGGCACCGTCTTCCGTAACGCCAACGGCCTGCCCGACCCGGGGCAGTTCACCACGGCGCGCGACATGGCCACGCTCGGCATCGCGCTCAGGGAGCATTTTCCCCAGTACTACGGCTATTTCGCGCAGCGATCCTTTCTCTACGGTCGCCAGCGCATCAATGGCCACAACCGCCTGCTCGGGCGCATCAAGGGCGTCGACGGCATCAAGACCGGCTATACCCGCGCCTCCGGCTTCAATCTTGTCTCGTCCGTCAATGACGGCAACCGCCGCCTTGTCGCCGTCGTCATGGGCGGCACGTCGGGCGGCAGCCGCGACAACCAGATGGCAGGCCTGATCAACACCTATTTGCCGAGGGCCTCGACCCGCGGTGGCGGCGATCTGATCGCCAAGGCGGACAGCAATCCCGTCAGCGCATTGGCGAAGGTTCTCCTGCCCAAGCATGACGCGCCGACGCCGGACGAAAAGCCGGTGGCCGTGGCGGAAGCCGATACGGCCGTCGCGGACGATGCGACCGTTGCCCAGGGCGACAGCGAGGACGAGGATACAGCCGAGGCGGAGGCGCCCAAGCTGGTTGTCCCGGCAAAGAAGGTGAAGACGGTCATCGTCTCCGCTCCCAAGGTCGCCACTGCCCAGGTCGTGGCCGCCTATGCCGAACCCACCCCGGCCGTTGATCCGGTCAGCACCGCGTCGGTTCCGTCGGGCTGGGCCATCCAGGTTGCCTCCTCGCCCAAGCAGTCCGAGGCCCAGGCTCTCCTCGACGAGACTGCCAAGCAGGCTCCCAAGGTGCTGGCCGATGCTTCCGGCTTCACCGTCGCTTTCGACAAGGACGGCGTCACCTACTACCGCGCACGTTTCGGCGGGTTTGGGTCGAAGGATGCCGCCTGGAAGGCCTGCACCGCTTTGAAGAAGAAGAAGATCGAGTGCTACGCCGTCCAGCAATAGGATGGCGTGGAAGGATATCTCCCGGAAAAATTTTGCGTCGAAGGAGACTAGTTGTGATTGGAGAGCAAGACGTCCTTGGCTTCGTTAATCCGCGCCGCCAGGAAAGACGTGCCGCCGATATCGGGGTGCAGGCGCTGCATCAGGCGGCGGTGCGCCTTGCGGACATCCGCCGCGGCGGCCCCCGCTTCAAGACCAAGGACCTTGTAGGCCTCCTCCTTAGTCATGGCGCCCGGACCTGGCGCAACACCCAGCCCTTCGCCACCGTTCGTCTCAGCGTTTTTGCGCCAGACGGGAAATCTGCCGTCAAGATACGTCTCTAGCAACTGCCGGCTCTCCGGATCGCCGGAGAGCTCGCGGTAGAGATGCTGCAATTCCGCAAGGGTCATCGAGCCAAGCATCTTGCCATCGTGACGTCCGGCCAGAACCAGCCCTTCAAGGCCGCCCGTATTATGATCGAGTTCCATCTCGAGTGCCGCTGTCCGCACGGTTGAGCGTTTTGCAGCAACCGGCCTGGCATTTGGCCGGCGCGTACGTGTGGCGCCGTACCAGGCGATTGCCACGAACAGGATGATGCCGCCAATGCCTTGACGCCCGACCACGAGCACGGCGCCGCCGACCAGCGCCAGCAGGATCGGCCCCAAGGTTCTCATCCCGCTTGCGAGTTGCGCCGGATCCGCGCGGAGAAAGGCCGTGGCTACCCCCAGGAGCACCAGCAACAACGCCACCACAACGATAATCGCGCCTAGCATTTCCCATCGCCCCGCAGGTATCCTGTCCGCCTGGACAGCCGCGTGATGTCCTTCAACACTTTTTCTGCGCCAGAATCATGGCCTTTACCCGGGCTGGAAGAGGACCATCATGCTAACTGCGTCTTCAAGGCCGCGGCCTGTGTCGATTTCGACGGTTGTTCATCGCGCATGATTCAAGATGTGGCGTTGTCGCGTCGCTTGCAAGTCCAGCGCGAGACAAGATTGAGGGCCAGAAAAGGTCCGGGCAGAAACAGGCAATCCTTCCACTCAATGTCTAGAGCAAGCCGAGATCGGCCAGCTCGCGCCTGAGTTTCGGCGGCATATCGACCAATCCCGCCTTGCCCTTGCCGAGATCGGACGGGGCGTCCGCTGGCTTCAGATAACGCCAGCCCTGGAAGGCGCGGCGCGGCTGCCAGTCGGTCCGCACCACCTCGGGGTCGAGCATCAAATGGCAGCGGCCGATGCCGTCGTCATCGGTGAACGGCCGGATTTCCGTGATCAATTGCCGGCATTGCACGCTGCCCTTGATCACCCAGTAGAGCGAGCCGCCATCGGTGACCTCGTCGCCACGTGTCGGCACCATGCGGGTGGTGTGCCAGTGTTCGGCTGGTTCGCCGGCGCGGCGGCGCTCTTCAAGACGGAAGGCGATCCACTCTTCGAGATCCTCGACACTGTCGCAGCCGACGCAAAGCTTTAGGAGGTTGAGAGCCATGCACCAAGGTTAGTCCGGGGCGCCGAGACGTCAACGGCCTGGCGGACTTCTCCACAGTGCCGGCTTGGGCCAGCCCTCAACACTCCACGACATTGACCGCCAGCCCGCCAAGGCTGGTTTCCTTGTACTTCTCGTTCATGTCGAGGCCGGTCTGGCGCATGGTCTCGATCGCGGCATCGAGCGGCACGAAATGCACGCCGTCGCCTTTGATCGCCAGGGAGGCGGCCGTCACCGCCTTCACGGCACCCAGCGCGTTGCGCTCGATGCACGGCACCTGGACCAGCCCGCCGACCGGATCGCAGGTCATGCCGAGATGATGTTCGAGCGCGATTTCGGCGGCATTCTCGACCTGTTCGGGCGTGCCGCCCATGACGGCGCACAGGCCTGCGGCTGCCATCGCCGAGGCTGAGCCCACCTCGCCCTGGCAGCCGACTTCGGCGCCGGAGATCGACGCATTGGACTTGATGATGCCGCCGACCGCCGCGGCCGTCAGCAGGAAGTCGCGAATGCTCGGCTGGTCCGCCTCGGGATGGAAATGCAGCCAGTAGCGCAGCACTGCCGGCAGCGTGCCGGCAGCACCGTTGGTCGGCGCGGTGACGACACGCCCGCCGGCCGCATTCTCCTCGTTGACGGCCATCGCATAGATCGACAGCCAGTCATTGGCTAGCAGCGGATTCGGCCGGTTCTGCTGCCACTGCTCCTGCAGCTTGTCATGGAGCTGCCTGGCGCGCCGCCGCACCTTCAGCCCGCCCGGCATGATGCCGTCCTGCGACAGGCCGCGGTCGATGCAGCCCTTCATCGCGTCCCAGATAGCGTCGAGACCGGCGTCGAGCGCCTCGCGCGACATCTGCGTCTCCTCGTTGGTTCGCTTCATGTCGGCGATGGACAGGCCGCTCCTGGCCGCCATCTTCAGCATCTCGACCGCGTTCTTGAAGGGATACGGCACTTTCTTGCCCTCGGTCGTGACCGAGCCCTTGGCCTTCATCCGCTGCAGCTCTTCCCCCGAAACCACGAAGCCACCGCCGATCGAATAGTAGATGCGCTTGAGCAGCAACCGGCCGACGGCGTCGTAGGCATAAAACGCCATGCCATTGGCATGACCGGTGAGCGGTGTCTTGCGGTCGAGTACCAGATCGGTGGCCGGATCGAAATGGTAGGATGGGTGGCCGGGCGGTGAAACCAGCTTGTCGGCGGTGATGCGGCTGATGATGCCGTCGGCCTGGTCAGGGTCGACCGTTTGCGGCGTCTGACCGGCAAGGCCGAGAATCACGGCACGGTCGCTGCCATGGCCGATGCCGGTATAGGCGAGCGAGCCATGCAGGCTGGCGCCGATGCGGTCGACCTTGGCGCCGGCGGGGCGCGGCCAGTCGTCGCCCGCGACCTCGTCGAGGAAGCGCCGCGCAGCCGTCATCGGCCCCATCGTATGCGAGCTCGAGGGGCCGATGCCGATCTTGAACAGGTCGAAAACCGAAAGGAACACGCTGTCTCCTGGATCACGTCGAGGACTACATATAGGAATTCCCGGGATGTTTCCGCTCTTTTGACGATCGCGGCGCAGCACCTGCCGACCTTGTTTGCTCCGGCAGCGACATTGGTTGCCCGACGCTGCGGGGGCGATCGAAGCGATCAAGATGTGATAAATTCACCCTATGGGCGATTCCTCCTACCTTTCGACGGCCGATCTCGCGGCGCTGGGCTTTTTCGTCCTCGTATGGGTGCTGCACACGCTCGCTTCCGACGGCAAGCTGGTAAGCCGCATGTCGCTGACGACCGCCATGAATGCGCAGCGCGAGGCCTGGATGCGCACTATGGCCGAGCGCGAGATCCGCATCGTCGACACCGCCATCATGAGCGGCCTGCAGCAAGGAACCGCCTTCTTCGCCTCCAGTTCGCTGATCGCACTCGGCGGCTGTTTCGCCCTGCTTGGCGCGTCCGACCGGGTGCTTGAGGTGTTGAGCACCCTGCCCTTGGGCGGCGCGCCGTCGCGCTCGGCCTTTCAGATCAAGGTGCTGGGACTTGTGCTGATCCTAGCCTTTTCCTTCTTCAAATTCGGCTGGGCCTACAGGCTGTTCAACTACTGTTCGATCCTGATCGGCGCGGTGCCGATCCCGCATGGCGAAGCCTCGCGCAATCCGGTCACGCAAACGGCTGTGTGGCGCGCGACGCAAATGAACATGCTGGCCGGCAAGCATTTCAACTCGGGCTTGCGCGGCGTGTTCTTCTCGATCGGCTATCTCGGCTGGTTCGTCGATCCGGTGGTGTTCGTGCTGTCGACGCTTCTGCTGCTCGCCGTGCTGGTGCGGCGCCAGTTCTTCTCGGCGGCGCGGCGCGCCGTCATCGGTCAGCCGCCCGGCGCCGGAAACGGCTCATCGATGCGCCCGGAAAGCCAATAGGCGAAAAGTCCGATCCACTCACGAACGGCAATGGTCGTGTTCTCAAGCGAATCGGCCGCATTATCGCGAAAGAAGCCGACGCCTTCCTTCCCCGTGGTGCGATAGTCGACCGGCCATGGAATGGTTGGAAAACCGGCCTTGTCGAATAGCCCCTTGGCGCGCGGCATATGAAAGGCCGACGTCACCAGTAGCCATGTTTCGCCCGGTTTGGGTTTGACCAGTTCGCGGCTGAAGACCGCATTCTCGTAGGTGTTGCGGGACTTGTCCTCAAGGACGAGACGATCTGCCGAAACGCCGAGCGAGCCGAGCAGGCGCGGCGCGGTGTCGGCATCACCTTCGCCGTCGAGGAACAGTGAGCCATTTCCGCCTGACACCACCACTTTGGCCTGCGGGAAGCGCCGGGCGAGGATTGCGGTCTCGACCATGCGATCGCCGCTGCTGTTCAATTCATAGCCGCCACGCGCGAGGTTGATAGCGCCCTCGAAGCCGCCGCCGAGCACAACGATGCCGTCTACCTTCGCCGGCAAAGGCGGCTTGGGAAAGCGTTCTTCCAACGGATTGAGCATCATGGCGCCCAGCGACGTCCAGGCCGATAGCGCAAGGATCGCAAACGCCAGCACGCTGCCGGTGACGGCAAGTCGCCGCCGGCCGAGCATCCCGGCGATCAGCCCTGCCAGAAGCAGGAAGATCGTCAGGTTGAGCGGCTGGATGAAGAACCAGAAGATCTTGGAGAGAAAGTAGAACATCGCTCAACCCCTACAGCGCCAAGGACGCTGCAATGCTTTAGTTTTGCGCATGCCCCCGGAAATCGATCGCAATTTCGGGGTCATACGTCAGGCGAGCGATATCCTTACCACCACTTCTCCGGCTGGAATGTGCCGGCCGCCTGCTCGATGACGGCAGCGGTCTGGAACAATGTCTCTTCCTCGAACGGCCTGCCGATCAGCTGCAGGCCGAGCGGCAATCCCTTGGGATCGAGCCCGGCGGGCACGGCGATGCCCGGCAGGCCGGCCATATTCACGGTGACCGTGAAAATGTCGTTGAGGTACATCTTGACCGGATCGGCGGCCATGTCCTCGTCGGCGATGCCGAAGGCGGCGGACGGTGTCGCCGGGGTCAGGATGACATCGACGCCGGCAGCGAAGACGTTTTCGAAGTCGCGCTTGATCAGATTGCGCACCTTCTGAGCCTGCAGATAGTAGGCGTCGTAGTAGCCGGCGGACAGCACATAGGTGCCGATCATGATGCGGCGCTTGACCTCGCGGCCAAAGCCGGCGGCGCGGGTCTTCTCGTACATCTCGACGATGTCCTTGCCCGGCACTCGCAAGCCGTAGCGGACGCCGTCATAGCGGGCGAGATTGGACGAAGCTTCCGCGGGTGCCACGATGTAATAGGCCGGCAGCGCGTATTTGGTGTGCGGCAGGGAGATGTCGACGATCTCGGCGCCGGCATCCCTGAGCCAGGCAATGCCCTTCTGCCACAGGGCCTCGATCTCCTCCGGCATGCCTTCGACGCGGTATTCCTTGGGAATGCCGACCTTCATGCCCTTGATCGGCTTGCCGATCGCAGCCTCGTAGTCCGGCACCGGCCTGTCGACTGACGTCGTGTCCCTCGGATCGACCGAGGCCATCGACTTGAGCAGGATCGCGGCGTCGCGCACGTCGCGGGCGATCGGCCCGGCCTGGTCTAGCGACGAGGCGAAGGCGACGATGCCCCAGCGCGAGCAGCGGCCATAGGTCGGCTTGATGCCGACCGTGCCGGTGAAAGCGGCCGGCTGGCGGATCGAGCCACCGGTGTCGGTCGCCGTCGCACCGGCGCAAAGGAAGGCTGATACGGCGGTCGCCGAACCGCCGGAAGAGCCGCCCGGCACCAGCTGTGCATTGTCGAGGCTGCGCTGGGTTTTCGTGCCACCGGCCGACACGAAGCCGCCATCACCCTGATGCGTCGTCGGCATCACCACCGTATCGAGGCGCGAACGTCGCCACGGGTTGATGACCGGGCCATAGTAGGAGGTTTCGTTGGACGAGCCCATGGCGAATTCGTCCATGTTGAGCTTGCCCAGCATGACCGCGCCGTCGGCCCACAGATTGGACGTGACGGTTGATTCGTAGCGCGGCTTGAAGCCGTCGAGCACGTGGCTGCAGGCTTGGGTATGGACGCCTTCGGTACCGAACAGATCCTTGATCCCGAGCGGAATGCCTTCCAGCGCACCGCCCTCGCCCTTGAGCAGCCTGGCGTCCGACGTCTTGGCCATGTCGCGCGCCTTGTCGCCGGTCACCGCGACATAGGCATTGAGCGCCGGATTGGCGCGATCGATCGCCAAGAGATAGGCCTCGGTGATCTCGGTGGCGGTGATCTCCTTGGCGCGCAGCTTGGCGCGGGCCTGCGAAATCGTCAGATGGGTCAGGTCGCTCATCAAAGGCTCTTTTCGTAAAACACCGACCACTCGGAATCGGGATAATCCAGCACCGGGCCGCAGCGCGAGAACCCGGCACGTTCATAGACGGTCCAGGCGGCGGGATGGCGATCGCCGGTTTCCAGCACCAGCCGCTTCAACCCTTCGTCGCGCGCCAAGGCTTCAAGGCGTTCGACAATCCTGGCGCCGATCCGCTGACCGCGATGCGACGGCCGCGTGTACATGCGTTTCACCTCGCCGGTGGCATCACCATGCCGCTTCAAGGCGCCACACCCAACGGCGACACCATTGTCGCGAGCGATGAAAACCGTCGTGTCCTGGCCCGCCATCTGCTCGACCGTCAAATGGTAGCAATGCTCCTGCGGCGTCAACTCGAGCAAGGTTTCGTTGAGTTCCCTGACTAGGCCGCGCACGTCATCCTGCAGCGGCGTCTCGATGGCGATCTCGATTGCCATCGGCGCCTTACTCCACGACCTTCGGCACGAGGAAGAAATTCTCGTCGGTCGCCGGTGCGTTGGCAACGATTTCGGCCGCCTTGTTGCCGTCGGTGACAACATCCCCGCGCTTCTTCATCTCCATCGGAGTCACCGAGGTCATTGGTTCGACGCCGGAAACATCGACCTCGTTCAACTGTTCGACGAAGCCCAGTATGGCGTTCAACTCGCCGGTCATCCGCTCGGCATCTTCCTCGCTCACCGCGATGCGGGCGAGATGCGCGACGCGCTTCACTGTCTTGACATCAACGGACATGTATTTTGCCTCGGGGAAAACCAGTCCGGGCTATAGCGGCGCGGCGCGCGGCGCGCAACATGCGCCGGCCGACAATCGGGCAAACAGCTTCATGGCAGGGCAACACCCTCGCACAGATAATAGCTGCCGCTGTTACCGCTCGCCTCGCTTTCATCGTCGATGGGCCGGACCGAGACGAGATCGAACTGCGTCGGCCTGATCCGCGTTACCGACAGGACACGCGTCGCCTTGCTGACATGAACGAATTCGCATTGTATTCCACGCCTTGCAGGCCATTCTTCGAAAGTACGATGTTGCCGGTATCGATCAGCGCCTGCAGCGTGTCCTTCCTGGCCTGCGCGCAAAGCTCCTCGGACTGCAGATAGCGCCTTCGATGAATTCATCGGCGGCGAGCGCGGGCGACGCCGCGACAACCATCGATACGCAAAGAGATCGCCCCAACGCCATGGATCTGTTCTGTTTTGGTTGTTTCTAGATGGTTATCGTTTCACCAATCTTCGGCAATGCGACCTTGACGCCGGATCCTTCCATGCCGGCTTCGAATTTCTCAGCCGTCGGATCGATCATTGGAAACGTGCCGAAGTGGCAAGGGACAACCGTGTCGAACTTGAAGAAGCGGCGGCAGGCAAGGGCTGCCACCGCGCCGCCCATGGTGAAGCGGTCGCCGATCGGAACAATGCCGATCTTCGGCTCGTGCAGCTCGTTGATCAACGCCATGTCGGAAAAGATGTCGGTATCGCCCATGTGGTAGAGCGTCTTGTCTTCCGGGAAATGCAGAACCAGCCCACCCGGATTGCCGAGATAGACGTTCTTGCCGCCCTCTTCGCCAAACGAGGAGGAGTGCAGCGCCTGGACGAAGGTGGTGGTGAAGCCGCCGCAATCGACCGTGCCGCCGATATTGCCGGGATTGATCGTCTTGTCGCTGACGCCCTTGCCGACGAGGTACATGCAGATCTCGAAATTGGCGACCAGTTGGGCGCCGCTCTTGCCGAGCACTTCCAGCGCGCCGCTGATGTGGTCGCTATGCCCGTGCGTCAAAAGAACATGCGTGACCCCTTCGGCCGGCCCTTCCCAATCGCCCGTCCAGGACGGGTTGCCGATCAGATAAGGGTCGATGAGGATTTTCGCGGCACCGGTTTCGATGCGGAAGGCCGAGTGGCCGTACCAGGTCAGTTTCATGAATGCATTTCCTCGATTTTTGCCGAGCCAGACGATAGAACGCCGATAGCCCCGATATCAAAGGGTATAGTGTCCGCCGCGTATCCGAAAAGACGCGTGCTACCGAAAAGACGAGAGAAAACCGTTGGCCGTCATCACGATTGAGCAATTGCCGGCACGGCTCACCGGCGGCAGGACCCTGGCGGGGCTTGATCTCGGCGACAAGACGATCGGCGTAGCGGTTTCCGACCGCGGTTTCTCCTTCGCCCACCCCCGCCCGGTCATCCTCAGAAAGAAATTCTCGCTCGACGCCGCCGTCCTTCTGGCCTTACTGGAGAAAGAAAATGTCGGCGCGGTGGCGATCGGACTGCCGATCAACATGGACGGATCCGAAGGCCCACGCGCACAGAAATCGCGCGCCTTCGTGCGCAACATGGCGCAACTGAGCGACCTGCCCTTCGTGTTCTGGGATGAGCGGCTGTCGACGGTCGCTGCCGAACGGACGCTGATCGAAATGGACTTCTCGCGCGCCAAGCGCGCCGGCAAGATCGATTCGGCGGCAGCCGCCTTTATTCTGCAGGGAGTTTTGGACCGGCTTCAGTCGCTCGACGCAGCCGATCGAACGGAACCGGACCCGTCCAGCGGCGCCTGATCCAGCCCAAAATCTCGCGACGCCTGCGAAACACCCATATCGCAACAAGCAGCAAGCCATCGAACACGCAGGCTTTTGCCACCATGCCGGGGATGATTGCCGGATCGATGCCGAGCAGTTGGCCATAGAGCTGGAACACGAAATCGTGCAGCTGCCGGGTGAGCATCACATAGCCGAAATTCATGTCGTTGAGCGACAGGTAGAACCAGCCCCAGAACAGCGCCATCGGGCCCGCCCACAATGCGAAGATGTAGCGCATCAGCGACCTCCCTTGCCGTTCGGCCCGGTCCGGCCCGATATCAGGGAGAGCAGTGAATTATGCGCCGCCGCCTTTGCCATGCTGTGCGCCGTGGCGTGGAAATCGTCCTCATCCAACGCAGCTACCGAACGCCGTTCGGCGAGCATCGCGACATAGGAGGCCAGAAGTGCGGCCAATTGCACGGCCACCACCATGAACAGGCCGTCGATGCCTTGGGCCGCGCCGCCGATCAGGATCATCGACATCACGCCCGAAGCGGAAATAAAGGCGATGCGAACGACGCTGTCGGCGCCCGGGCTGGACGCGTCGTTGATCAGCGTATCGACAAAGGCCCAGAAGAACAGCACCGCCACGACCAGCAATGCGGTCGCCAGCGGAGCGACCACGACGATGTTCTCCAGATTGATCAATCGGGCGCTTTGGACGGCGACGCCGAGTACGCCAAGAGCCGCCGCCACACCTCGATTTCCATCGATACAGATCAGCGCGAGCAGAGCGAAAACGATCGCCCAGTGCACCGACAGAAAGGAGGTCAATACGTGTCGCATCGTGATTCCTGCTTCGACAGGAATGACAGTGGGCTTTGCGGTTCGCCGCCGCAATGGAAACCATTTGTTAAGGTTAACGGCGCCGGCCAGGATTACGTCGTCGAACGATGAATGGCTTCGTCGTCAATTCAGCGGCGGATAGAGCGTATCGATGATCATGCGCGCATCGTGACGCGAATCGAGCATACCGTAGGTATTGCGCCATTGGCCCGCGAGCCGCGTCTCGACGAAAGCATCGGCGATCCGCCCTGCCCCCAGCCGGCGCAACTCGGCGGCCGCCGCCGACAGTGCAAGCTGTTCCGTCAGCAGCCGGGCCGAGCCCTCGTCCGTTGAAGCGACCTGCATGGCCGCATTCAGAACACCGATCGTGCCGCGCCCGCCGGTGCCGAGGTCGCGGTCGATGCCGCCCAGCACCTCGTCGAAAAGGCCCGGCGCGCGGCCAAGCACGCGCAGCACGTCGAGCGCCATGACATTGCCCGATCCTTCCCAGATCGCGTTGACGGGCGCTTCACGGTAGTAGCGGGCGAGCGGAGCCTCCTCGACATAGCCATTGCCGCCAAGGCACTCCATCGCCTCGTAAAGCAGCGGCGGCGCGATCTTGCAGACCCAGTATTTGACGACCGGCGTCATGGCGCGGGCGAACGCCGCCTCGCCGCGATCGCTCGCGGCCTCGTCGAAGGAACGCGCCAGCCGGAATGACAGCGCGGTCGCCGCGGCGACATCGAGCGCCATGTCGGCCAGCACGCGCTGCATAAGCGGTTGCTCGATCAGGTTGGTCCCGAACACCTGGCGATGGCGGGCATGATGGATCGCTTCGGCCAGCCCCGCCCGCATGATCGCCGAAGACGCCACCGCGCAGTCGAGCCGGGTCAGCGTCACCATGTCCATGATCGTCTTGACGCCGGCGCCGGGCTCGCCGACCATCTCGCCGATGGCATTGACGAACTCGACTTCGGAAGACGCGTTGGAGCGGTTGCCGAGCTTGTCCTTCAGCCGCTGGAAGCGAAAGCCATTGCCCGACCCGTCACCGAGCACGCGTGGCACCAGGAAGCACGACAGCCCCTCCGGCGCCTGCGCCAGCACCAGGAAGGCATCCGACATCGGCGCCGACATGAACCATTTGTGCCCCGTCAGGCGGTAGAACCCGCTTCCGACGCGTTCGGCCCTGGTCACATTGGCACGCACATCCGTGCCGCCCTGTTTCTCGGTCATGCCCATGCCGAGCGTCAGTCCGGTCTTCTCGACCGGCGGCTTTTGGCTCTGGTCGTATTTGCGCGTCGTCACGCGCGGCGCCCATTCGCGAAACAGTTTCGGGCTGGCCATCAATGCCGCCAGCGAGGCGCTGGTCATGGTGATGGGGCAAAGGTGTCCGGTCTCGAGTTCGGCGGTCAGGTAGAAACGGGCGGCCCGCACTTGATGGCGGCGGCCGATCTCGGCATCGCCATTTTCCCAGATAGAAGAGTGCAGACCGTTGGCCACCGAACGGCGCATCAGGGCGTGGTAGGCAGGATGGAATTCGACCAGGTCGATGCGCCGTCCCTGGCGATCGTGCGTCCTGAGTTTCGGCGTCTCGACATTGGCGAGACGCGCCAGTTCCTGCGCTTCTTGCGTGAGCACGAAGCGGCCAAGCCCGTCGAGATCCTTGCGCACCGGATCCGAGAAGCGCTCGGCAAGCTGGATCAGCAGCGGATCGCCTCGCCAGGCGTTGCCTCCCGTCAGCGGCGGCGGCTGGTTCGTCACGTCGTCGGTCACGCCCAATCCTTCTAGCCAATCCTTCTGGAAAGGCCCTATCGTCGGAAAGCCTCGAATCCGAGGCCATCGGCTAGATATAGCCAAGCGTTGCTGCGCGCGCGACGAAAATACCGGGGAGAACGGCGTCAATCCAACCCGGGTGCTTGCGGGCGCGAAATCCGCACCCTATAGCAGCCCCTTGAGATGACCGACGCTTCGTCCCTGCCACTCTATCCTCACCGCCATCTTCTGGGCATCAGCGATCTTTCGCCCGCCGACATCGAGCTGTTGCTCGACAGGGCGGATCGGGCGGTCGCGATCTCGCGGCAGTCCGAGAAAAAGACCTCGACATTGCGCGGCCGCACCCAGATCAACCTCTTCTACGAAGCCTCGACCCGCACGCAGTCGTCCTTCGAACTGGCCGGAAAACGGCTCGGCGCCGATGTCATGAACATGTCGGTGGCGAGTTCTTCCGTAAAGAAGGGCGAAACGCTCATCGACACCGCGATGACACTGAACGCCATGCGGCCCGATATATTGATCATCCGCCATCAGTCGGCGGGCGCGGCGGCCCTTCTGGCGCAGAAGGTCGGCTGCTCGGTGGTCAATGCCGGCGATGGCGCGCATGAACACCCGACACAGGCGCTGCTCGACGCGCTCACCATCCGCCGCGCCAAGGGTCCGCTGTCGAAGCTGATCGTGGCGATCTGCGGCGACATCCTGCATTCGCGTGTGGCGCGCTCCAATATCATGCTGCTCAACGCACTCGGCGCACAGGTGCGGGTGGTGGCGCCCTCGACGCTGTTGCCCTCGGGCATCGACAGGATGGGCGTGATCGTCTGCCGCTCGATGGCGGAAGGCCTGAAGGACGCGGATGTGGTGATGATGTTGCGCTTGCAGCGCGAGCGCATGGAAGGCGCCTTCGTGCCGTCGGTGCGCGAATACTTCCGCTATTTCGGCCTCGATGCCGAGAAGCTGAAGGCGGCCAAGGACGACGCGCTGGTCATGCATCCCGGCCCGATGAACCGAGGTGTCGAGATTGCCTCCGAAATCGCCGACGGCCCGCAAAGCGTCATCCAGGAGCAGGTGGAAATGGGTGTCGCCGTGCGCATGGCGGTGATGGAAGCGCTGCTCGATCCCCGTCGTAATCAAGACGGTCGCAACCAAGAGGGGCGCAATCCAGAGGGCCGCGGCGCATGAGCATCACGGTCTTTGAACGCGCCCGCATCGTCGACCCTTCGCGCGGGCTCGACGAAGTCGGCTCCGTCATAGTCGATGGCAAGAAAATCGTTGCCGCTGGCAAGGTGGCTCTGAACCAGGGCGTCCCCGACGGAGCCACGGCAATCGACTGCGCCGGCAAGGCGATCATGCCAGGTTTGATCGATGGCCGCGTCTTCATCGGCGAGCCGGGCGGCGAGCATCGCGAAACCATCGCTTCGGCAAGCGTCGCCGCTGCCGCCGGCGGGGTGACGTCGATCGTCATGATGCCCGACACCGACCCGGTGATCGACAATGTGGCGCTGGTCGAATTCGTGCTGCGCACCGCCAAGGACACGGCCGTCGTCAACATCTTTCCGGCCGCCGCCATCACCAAGGGCCTCCACGGGCGCGAGATGACGGAGTTCGGCCTGCTGCGCGAGGCGGGTGCGGTCGCCTTCACCGATGGTCGGCATACCATATCGAGCGCGCTGGTGATGCGCCGCGCGCTGACCTATGCGCGCGATTTCGGCGCCACCATCGTCCATGAAACGCAGGACGCCGATCTTGGGTCGTCGGGCGTCATGAATGAAGGCCTGTACGCCAGTTGGCTGGGTCTGTCCGGCATTCCGCGTGAAGCCGAATCCATACCCCTCGAGCGGGACCTTGCGCTGGCACGGCTGACGCGCGGTTCGTACCATGCCGCGAAGATATCGACGGCAATGGCGGCAAGCGCCGTGGCGCGGGCGAAGGCTGACGGCGCGGCAGTGACATCGGGCGTATCGATCCACAATCTGTCGCTCAATGAAAACGACGTCGGCGAGTACCGCACCTTCTTCCGCCTGACGCCGCCGCTGCGCGCCGAAGAGGACCGGCTGGCGATGATCGAGGCGGTGAAGGACGGAACGGTCGATGTCGTTGTCTCTTCACATGATCCGCAGGATGTCGACACCAAGCGGCTGCCCTTCGCCGACGCGGCAGCCGGTGCCATCGGCCTCGAAACCCTGTTGGGCGCGGCCTTGCGCCTCTACCACAATGGCGACGTGCCGTTGCTCAGGCTGATCGAGACCTTGTCCACCGCGCCGGCGAGGTTGTTTGGATTGCCCGGCGGCACGCTGAAGCCGGGCGCGGTAGCCGATCTCGCCATTGTCGACCTCGACGAACCCTGGATCGTCAGTGAAAGCGGCATCCGCTCGCGCTCGAAAAACACCTGCTTCGAAGGCGCACGACTGCAAGGCAAGGTCTTGCAAACGCTGGTGGCGGGCCGCACAGTATTTTCCGCCTGAGCCGGCGGTAGCCATGCGGCATCGAGCATGGTTGTGGAAAATGCGGGGGAAACAATGACTTATGGCCTGATCCTGGCGTTGGCGTTCGGTTATTTGCTGGGCTCAATTCCGTTCGGCCTGCTGCTCACCCGTGCGGCCGGCCTTGGAGATGTACGCAATATCGGCTCCGGCAATATCGGCGCCACCAATGTGCTGCGCACCGGCAACAAGGGGCTCGCCGCAGCGACCTTGCTGCTCGATGCGATGAAAGGTACGGCAGCCGTGCTGATAGCAGGCCATTTCGCGCCTGAAACGGCGATCTGGGCTGGCCTTGGCGCCTTTCTGGGCCATCTGTTTCCGGCATGGCTGGGGTTCAAAGGGGGCAAGGGCGTCGCGACCTATCTCGGAGTGCTGGTTGGCCTTGCCTGGCAGGTGGCACTGATCTTCGCCGTCGCCTGGCTGGTGATGGCTTTTCTTTTCCGCTTCTCCTCGCTGGCAGCGCTGGCTGCGGCCGTCGTCGTCCCGATCGCCCTGTATTTCATGAGCACCCCGCGGATTGCGGTGCTGTTCGTGGTGATGAGCATCATCGTTTTCATCATGCATAGAGCCAACATTTCGCGGCTGATTGCCGGCACCGAAGGCAAGATCGGAGCCAAGGGGTGAGCGAACCGGCCACCGGGCCGCGTCTCACCGATCGCCAGCGGCTGAGCTGGCTGCGGCTGATCCGCACCCAGAATGTCGGGCCGGCCTCCTTTCGCGACCTGATCAACCGCTTCGGTTCGGCCGAGGTCGCGTTGGAAATGCTGCCGGAACTGATGATTTCCGGTGGCGCCAACCGGATCGTGCGCACCCCTTCCATCGCCGAAGCCGAGGCCGAGATGGAGGCCGCGCGGCGGATCGGGGCACGCTTTGTCGGCATCGGCGAGGCAGACTATCCGCCGCTTCTGCGCAACATGGACAATCCGCCGCCGCTGCTGGCGGTCAAGGGGAACGCCGCGGTGTTCCGGCTGCCGGGGGTCGCGATTGTCGGCGCCCGCAACGCATCGCTTGCCGGCATCAAGATGGCGCGCATGCTGGCAGCCGATCTCGGAAGAGAGGGCTACGGGATCATCTCCGGCCTGGCGCGCGGCATCGACACGGCGGCGCATCAGGGCAGCCTCTCGACCGGGACGGTCGGTGTTCTTGCCGGAGGCCTCGACCTGCCCTACCCGCCCGAAAATGCCGGACTGTGCGATGACATCGCCGAACGTGGCGCCATCATCTCGGAAATGCCGTTCGGCTGGCAGCCGCGCGCCCAGGATTTCCCGCGCCGCAACCGCCTGGTCGCGGGCGCTGCCCTTGGGCTGGTGGTGGTCGAGGCGGCGCAGCGCTCAGGCTCGCTGATCAGCGCCAGGCTTGCCGGCGAGATGGGCCGACTGGTCTTTGCCGTGCCAGGCTCTCCGCTCGATCCGCGCGCAGCCGGTACCAACGGCCTGCTCAAGGACGGCGCCACGCTGGTGACGGAAGCTTCAGACGTTTCCAGGGCGATCCTTCCGCTGACCGGCATGCGAGCACCTGATCTGCCGCCGTTTGAAGATCCGCCCGATTTTTCGGCAACACCGCCACCAGGCGAGAGCGACCGGACCAAGGTGATCGAGGCGCTGGGACCGACACCGGTGCCGGTCGACGAAATCATCCGCCACACCGGCCTGCATCCCGCCCAGGTGTTCATGGTGCTGCTGGAACTCGATCTCGCCGGCCGCCTCGAACGTCACGCCGGCGGCAATGTTTCGTTGGTTTTCGGGGAAGGCTGACCGCCCTCAGTGGCGGCTGGTCTTTTTGTCCCCGGTCTCGGCGTAATCCTGCGTGTTGGCGCCAAAGAGATCCTTTTCGACAACCTGGCGCCAGACCTCGTCAGCGTCCTGCGGGCGTGGCGGATCGAAACTCGGCTCGCTCTCGTACGCATTCGGGAGCGACCGCCGGCGTAGCCAGGTGGGCATGATCTCCCGGATGAGACTGGTGAATTGGGTCATCACCGACTCCTTTGTTTCAAGGAACGGAACGGACCAGACCTGTCGATCCATTCCCATTGCGCTGGCTCACCGCACCCAGCCAAGCCAAAGCCTCGCCAACGCCTGCAAGCGCATGGCGTGCGGCGGTCGGTCCGCGCGGTTTGATGCGGATCGAAATGCCGTCCATCTCATTGACGGCCTCGAAACCATTCTCGTCGGACGTGTCGTCGCCCAGAAACACCGGCCGCCTCCCCTCGAAAGCCGGCAGGTCCAAGAAGCGCCTGATTGCTGCTCCCTTCGCTGCCTCCAGCGGCATCAATTCGACGCCGGCATTGCCGGCCAGCA
Organism: Mesorhizobium sp. ES1-3; assembly: GCF_020164795.1. Classification (NCBI taxonomy): domain Bacteria; kingdom Pseudomonadati; phylum Pseudomonadota; class Alphaproteobacteria; order Hyphomicrobiales; family Phyllobacteriaceae; genus Mesorhizobium; species Mesorhizobium sp. ES1-3. The sequence continues at coordinate 273,008 of NZ_JAIUGW010000002.1, read as the reverse complement.
CTCGATATCCCCTGGGCAACCTGTCCAGCGCCTGCTCGACCAGTTGCGTGGCGCGCTGCAACAATTGCGGTGCCGCGCGTGTGTGGATGGCCAGGATCGGGCCCTTGCGCTCGATATAGACGTCCGTATTGTCCAGCTCTGCCTCGATTTCCTCGGCAAGCGCCGCAATGTCGGCCGGCTCTCCCGCCGCCTCGACCGGACCATCACGCGTGAGCCTGTGCTCAAGGCCGTAAAGCCCGGCAGCGCGCAGTCTGAGGGGCTGGAAAAGATGGTCGACCGCGGCGATCGACCGCCCCGTGATGAATGCCAGAGCTCCGTCCAATTGCAATTCGAGCCGTGCCAACAGCGTCCGCAACGCATCGCCGACAACCACCGCATCGGGATGCGCGGCATGTTCGAGAAGCGTGCCGTCGATATCGAGAAACAAGGCCCACGCATCCCGCGGGACGTTGGGTTCGGTCAAGTCTGACAATGTCGACATCACAGCGCTGCCACGCGCTTGCGGTCGTGCAGCGATATCACATTGCCAGGAGAACCAGGGCCAGGAGAACCGGGGCCAGCAGAACCGGGGGCACCGTTGACGGCACGATCGACCGCATCGCGTTTGCGCAGGCGCGCCGCGTCGAACAGCATGCTGCCCGCCCATCGATAGACATTGTTTTCACGCACGACCTCGCGCAAGCGCCGCATGCGCTGACGTTGCTCTTCCGATGACATGGTCAAGGCCTGCAGCAGGGCATCGCCCATCATCGCCGCGTCGTAGGGATTGACGATCAACGCTTCCAGCAACTCTTTCGACGCGCCGGCGAACATGCTGAGCAGCAGCACGCCCTGTTCATCCTCGCGCGCCGCCACAAACTCCTTTGCAACCAGGTTCATGCCGTCATGCAGGCTGGTGACCATACAGACATCGGCGGCCCGGTAAATCTCGTAGACCTGCACTTGCGAGTGATGTTCGGTCACCAGCACCACGGGGGTATAGCCTTCACGACCATGGCGCTGGTTGAGATCCTCGGCATGGCGCAGACATTCCTCGTACAATTGTTGGTAGGCGGGCAAGGTGCCGCGGCTGGGCGCGGCGATCTGCAGGAACGCCACCTTGCCAATCCATTCCGGATGCAGCGTCAGCAGCTCGTCGAGCGCGTTGAGGCGATCGAGGATGCCCTTGGTATAGTCGAGGCGTTCGACGCCGACGCACAGCCTGACGTTTTCGGCCAAGCCGAATCTCTCGCCAATGAGCTGGCGACATTCTGCAACGGCAGGCAGTTTGCTCAGATGCGGCGGCTCCCATTCGATTGAAATCGGATAGGCGTGAACCAGGCTGATCTGGCCGCCATAGGAGATGGCTGAATCCTCGCGCTCGATCCTGCTCTCCAGGAAGCGGTCGACGCTATCGATGAAGTTGTTGCAATGAAACTGGGTGTGAAAGCCGACGATCGAACTGCCCAGCAATCCTTCGAGAATCTTCTCTCGCCATGGGCAGATGCTGAACACCTCGGAATTCGGCCACGGAATATGCCAGAAGGTGATGATGATCGCTTCCGGCAGGCGCTCCCGGATCATCCGCGGCAACAGCGCGAAATGATAGTCCTGGACCAGCACGATGGGCCGCTCGTTGCGGGCCTCCGCGACGACGGTGTCGGCGAATTTGCGGTTGACCGCCTCATAGGCTTCCCAGTCGGAGGCGCGGAATATCGGCCGGGTAAAGGCTATGTGACACAGCGGCCAAAGCCCTTCATTGGCAAAGCCGAGATAATAGCCTTGCTGTTCTTCCTCGCTCAGCCAGACGCGGCGCAAGGTGTAGGAAGGATTTTCAGGCGGCACCTCGACGCGGTCATTTTCGTCGACGACAAGCGCATCGGCCGAACCGCCGCCATAGGCGATCCATGTGCCGGCGCAGGCGCGCGTAATCGGCTCCAGCGCGGAGACCAGCCCGCTGGCGGGCACGACCAGCTGGATATCATCCCCCTTGCGGTTGTGGATGTAGGGTTCGCGATTTGAAACAACGATCACCTGTGCATCGGGAAGTTCCTTCGCCAAAATGTGACGCAAGGTTTCCGGCGACCACTGGACGAGCGCGGCGGTCGCGGATTGCCCGTTCTTTTCGAATTCCGGCAAAGGACCGCGAACGGGTTCTGCTTCGAGGCGGGCGAGCTTGGCGCCTCTGGCCCGAAGCCCTCGCGCCATTACCACCGCAAGCACGATGCATGAGATACCGACAATTGCGAGAATGAAGAGCCACATTGCGGCCGGAGAAACGACTAGATACGAACCGTTGTCGGGCATTTCGAATTGACTACCTTTCAATGGGACGCGGCAAATCCACCGACAGGAACTCCGGCATCCATGGCGTGGTGGTCCAACGTTCCCGACACATGATGGTTCCGATTTTTCAACTCCTGACCACCAGAGGCACCAGTCCCTCGTGCGCATCCGCAAGGAAGGCGCCGACACGATCTCCAACGCGTTGAAACGTCAGATCCACCACCACATGTCCTACCGAGAGATGACGAATGACGAGATTGTCGATACCGATCGGCAAGCGCGGCTGGGTCACGTGGATTTCGTTCGTCCGACCGTCAATCTGGAGGCCGAGGCAGGCCTGCATGAGCATGAAGGCGGAGCCTGCGGACCAGGCCTGCGGCAAGCAAGCCACCGGGTAGGCTATCGGCGCTTCGCCGGCCGCGCGCGTGAACCCGCAGAACAGTTCGGGCAGCCGCATGTTGAAATGAACGGCGGATTCGAAGGTCCCACTCATCAACCGCACCACGCTGTCGCGGATGCCGTAGCGCGCCAGTCCGGCGGCGCAGATGGCGGTGTCGTGCGGCCAGATGGACCCGTTGTGATAGGACATCGGATTGAAGAAGATCGCGTCGTCCGCCAGCGTCCTCAACCCCCAGCCGGAATGGAACGAAGCCGATAGCAGTTGGTCGGCGACAATGCGTGCGCGATCCGGATTGGGAAGGCCGACATAGAGCAGATGGCCGGCGTTGGACGTGCGCACCTTGCAGGGTTGGCCGTCGCCATCGATCGCCAGCGCATAATAACCGAGGTCTTCGATCCAGAAATGGCGTTCGACGTGTTGGCGAATCGCATCGGCGAGCACTTCCCAATTTTCCGCCCGCTCCTCTTCGCCGCGCAGCCGTGCCAGCTTTGCCAGCCCCTGGAACGCGGCAAAGACGTAACCCTGGACCTCGACCAGCGCGATCGGTCCTTTCGGAATGCGGCCATCGGCATGGAAGACGGAATCGAAACTGTCCTTCCAACCCTGGTTGGCAAGGCCGGATTCCGCGGCGCGCTGGTAGGTGAGGAACCCCGTCGAACGGCTCGCTGTCTCGATCCACTCGGCGGCGGCGCACATCGATGGCCACAGGCCATCGATAAAATCCGTGTCTCCCGTGCGGTCGGCATAGGCACAGGCGAGATGGATGTAGAGCGGCGTCGTGTCGACGCCGCCATAATAGCGGCCGAACGGCAACTCGCTCAGCGCCGCCATCTCGCCCTTGCGGGTCTCGTGCATGATCTTGCCGGGCTCGGAATCGCTGAAGGGAGAGGTCTCGGTCGCCTGGTGCTGGGCGAGAAACGCAAGCACACCACGGGCGAGGCCGGGATTGAGCCAAAGCATCTGCAGAGCTGAAATCACGCCGTCCCGGCCGAAGGCGGTGGAGAACCACGGAATGCCGGCATAGGGATAAGGCCCCGTCGCCAATTCCGTCGTGAGCAACGCCACATCGGCGCGGGCCCGCTCCATCCAATCATTGAAGACGCGGCCCGAACTATGGAGCGTCGCCCCATGCCGGCGCTTGGCGCGCATGCCGAAACGGGCGCGGGCCGCGGCGGCCCGGAACCGATCACTTTGCGGTTGGGCGTCTGTCTTGCTCCCCACCTCCACGTAAAACGTCTGGCGGCTGCGCTTGGTGACGGCAATGAAGAAATCCGCCCGCTCGGAGGTCAGTTGATCTGGCGGCAGTGAAAACGAGATCGCCGATGTCCGCACCACTTCGTCCAGGCCTTCGTAGCGGAGCACGACCGAACTCTGGTCGATCTCGGCCGTGTGCGCCGTGCCGCGCTTGGAGCGGGTCGAACCCCGGACTTCGAACATGTCGCGAAAATCGACGCCAAAGCGTAGCGACACCAGGACCGTCGAATGCTCCCGGCTATAGTTGGAGAGCGTGATGCGTTCATATAGCCTTTCCTCCCACAGAAGCCTGACCCGCTCGATATGGATCGCGCCCTGCGGGATCTGGCGGCCCGCCGCGCTCTCGATCGGCAGATTGGTCAGGTTGCTGGTGAACAGGACGTTGTCCTGGCTAAGCGATGCGCCAAGCAAGGACAGCGACCGCCCGCCAACGGTCAGGCGAAATTCCGAAAGCATACGCGTGTCGTCACGAAAGAAGCCGTCGCCAGCGCCGCGTATGTCGCCATAGGCATCGGCGACGGCAAAGCAATCGCCATGCTTGAGGGCGTAAAGCCGATGCGGTTCCCTGGGCGCGGTTTCGTCCAGGGAAGCCAGTGCTATTGCAGGATCAAGCTTGCGCTCGTCGAGTTGGGTAATGGTCAAGAAGACTGTCCCGTGCTGATTTCTGGACGGTGAAGGTTTACGAGGCTCTGCTCTGCTCGTGGCCACCGCTCAGCCGCGAATAGGCTGCGACATAATCCCTGGCCATTCTGACGGCCGAAAACCGCCTTTCGAAGACCGTTCTTATTCGTCGCCTGTCGAGTTGCAGGAGAGTCGGCATCGAGGCGACGGCATCTTCGATGGTTTCGACGACAAAGCCCGTGACTCCATGGTCGACGATCTCGGGCATGGCCCCGCAACTCCAGGCCATGACCGGGGTTCCGCAGGCCATGGCTTCGATCACCGCAAGCCCGAAGGGTTCGGGCCAATCGATGGGAAACAGCAAAGCGGCCGCATTGCCCAGAAATCCGCTCTTCTGGTCCTCGCCGATCTCGCCGACATACTCGACCTGGTCGCCATCGATCATCGGCTGCACGACTTCCTCGAAATAGGCGCGGTCGCCATCGCCGATCTTGGCGGCGAGCTTCAGTTTCAGACCGGTGCGGCGGGCAATCTCAATCGCCCGGTCCGGCCGCTTGTCGCGCGACATTCTGCCGAGAAATGCAAGATAGGTACCGTCCGAGCCTGCCTCGAAATCGGGCTCATAAAGCCCAGGCGGCAAGCCGTGGTGGATTGTCGCCAGCCAATTCGCGGATGCGAACCGCGCCCGCTGGCTGCGGGATATGGAAATCATGGGGAAACGCGGAAACCGGTCATAGGCTTGCGCGAGGTCCGCGTAATCCAGCCTGCCATGCGGGGTCGTCACCGTGCGTTGCGGCATATCGCGGAAAAACGGGAAATGCAGGAAATGGCTGAGATGGAAATGAACGACGTCAAAGTCGTCGGCCCGATTCCTCACTTCGTCGAGCATGGACAGATGTGCCGCGATCTCGGACTTCAGCGGACGCGGATCGAGACGAAGCGCCCTTTCGCGGCACGCCACCAGTTTGGCGGAAGTCTTCGTGTCACCGCTGGCGAACAATGTCACGTCGTGGCCGAGATCGACGAGAGCTTCGGTAAGATATGAGATGATGCGTTCGGTACCCCCGTAAAGCCTTGGCGGCACCGATTCGTAAAGTGGCGCGACATGGGCAATCTTCATGTCCCGGCGTCCCTCAATGAGCTGGTCATAGAGCCAAAATGCATCAGGGCCGGGATCGTTCCTGAATCTTTGGAAGGTGCGTGGAATGATCGATCCGTTCCCCCTGTTTGATTCGACCAGCCGCCCTATTTCCTGTCAGTAATGCCGACCTTGCGCTTAGGCAGCCGAAGGAGGTCCAGATGCAGGAACCCGGGGATATCGCAGCCCGGCGTCTGAGCATGATCGTCGAACAATATGTCGAGGCCAGAAAACGGCACTTTGGCTTTGTGTCCACGGACCAGGCCGCCCGAGTGATCCGCCGAACCCTGAAACCCGATCCTTCGGAGCCGGCGCTCTCCGATCGCCACCTCGACGACATGGTCGCCGCCCTCGCCGTGAAGAATGGCCTGGCGGTCATCTTCGACCGGGGCGTGCGGGGACCGGCCGACGGCGCCGAGGCCGACTTGAACAGAAAGGAACCGATCATGCGAGCACCGACGGAGACTCCAGATGTCGCCGGCGCGGTGGACGCTATCCTGAGCGATCGCACCGTCCAGCTTTCGATGAGCGCGGTGATCTCGTTGCTACGCCAACGGACCGGCACCAAGCGATCCGACGCGGATCTGGAAGGACTGATTGCCAAGAAAGCCGCCGTTTTGGACGTGCATCTGTCACCAGGCGTCTGAGCGGTTGTTGCGCGCCGCACGGATTCACAAGCAAACCAAAAGCGCTGGCATGTCCTCAGACAATGGTGAGCGCGATGGGATTCGAACCCATGACCTACTGATTAAAAGTCAGTTGCTCTACCGGCTGAGCTACGCGCTCCCGCGGGCTCGAAAGGCCGCCCTCGAAATTGCGCGGAACATAGGGAGAGTGCCGCGACCGGTCAACCGGAAAAGATGGGTTCCAAACCCGCTCTTTGCCCTAAATCGCTGGCACCTGCTTGCTCCCCGGTTTCTGGCGAGCAGCCAGGCAGGTTCGATCTCAGTCCGGCGGCGGCACCCGGTATGGGGAACAAATCCGACGCGCTATCGTTTTTTGCCCATGGGACGCCCGACAAACCCTTGAGGAGAATACCAATGAATAGAATCACAACGGGCCTGCTTGCCGCCACGCTCTCGGCCACATTCGTCGCGGCGGAGGTGGTGCCGGTGAACGCCCAGCCGGCCTACGTGCCATTATCCCAGGCGGCAACGCCGGACGTACAGACAGTGCAGTACCAGGAGTGGAGAAGGAACCGCTCCTTCCACCGCAATTTCTCGCGCAATCGCAGCTTTAGCCGCAACGGTGACATGTATTGGAATGGCCATCGCGGCTATCGTGAATATCGCCGCGGCTATCGCCGTCATGGCGACTACTGGTTCCCGCTGGCCGCCTTCGCGACTGGCGCCCTGATCACCGGCGCGATCGTCAACGAGAACAACCGCGTCTATGAAGGCAATGCCCATGTGCAGTGGTGCTACGATCACTATCGGAGCTACCGCGCCTCGGACAACACCTTCCAACCGAACAGTGGTCCTCGCCGGGAATGCCGTTCGCCTTACTGATGCGTGGGTAACTATGAGTGACCTGCAAGTGTGAGTGGAAGGCCCGCGGCAGAAACAGCGCGGGCCTTTCCTTATGCGCTCAGCGTCCTGCGCACCGCATCGCGCCAGCCTGCCAACTTGGTGGATCGGATCGAGCTATTCATATCAGGCTCGAACCGTCGCTCAAGCGCCCAGCTTTTCGCAAACTCCCTCGCCGCGGGCCACACGCCCGCCTTCGAGCCGGCGAGCCAGGCGGCCCCCAGCGCGGTCGTCTCCAGGATTGTCGGCCGATCGACCGGCGCATCGAGAATGTCCGCCAGGCGCTGCATGGTCCAGTCCGACGCCACCATGCCGCCATCGACCCTGAGCACGGTTTTTGCCTTGGCGCCCTTCCAATCCTTGTGCATGGCGTCGAGTAGGTCGCGGGTCTGGTAAGCGACTGATTCCAAAGCCGCCCGGGCGAACTCGGCCGGACCGGAATTGCGGGTCAACCCAAAGATGGCGCCGCGCGCCTCGGCGTCCCAGTGCGGCGCGCCAAGCCCGACAAAGGCCGGAACCAGATAGACGTTCTGCGTCGGATCGGCCTCGGCAGCCAGCTTGCCGCTCTGCTCGGCCTTGCCGATCACCTTGATGCCGTCGCGCAGCCATTGCACCGCGGCACCCGCGATGAAGATCGAGCCTTCCAGCGCATAGGTGGTCTTGCCGTTCAGCCGGTAGGCGATGGTCGTCAAGAGGCGGTTCTTCGAACGCACCAGATCGCTGCCGGTGTTGAGCAGCGCAAAACAGCCGGTGCCGTAAGTAGATTTCATCATGCCAGGCTCGAAACAGGCCTGGCCGATGGTCGCGGCATGCTGGTCGCCGGCAACGCCGAGGATTCTTATCTCGGCGCCAAACAGGTTTTTGTCTGTGATTCCATAATCATCGGCGCAGTCTTTGACTTCGGGAAGCATTTTAGCCGGAATATTGAGAATCGCCAAAAGCTCCTCATCCCAGGCATTCTCCGCGATGTTGTAGACCAGCGTGCGTGAGGCGTTGGTGGCGTCGGTGGCGTGCACCTTGCCGCCAGTCAGCCGCCAGATTAAAAAACTGTCGATGGTGCCGGCGAGCAATTCGCCCTTCTCGGCGCGTTTCCTCCCGCCCTTCACCTTGTCCAGCATCCAGGCGATCTTGGTACCCGAGAAATAGGGGTCGAGCAGCAGCCCTGTCTTGCGTGTAAATTTCTTCTCCAGCCCCTGCTTCTTCAGCTTCTGGCACAGCGGTGCTGTGCGGCGGTCCTGCCAGACGATGGCATTGTGGATCGGCTTGCCGGTCGCCTTGTCCCATACGATGACGGTTTCGCGCTGGTTGGTGATGCCGATGGCGGCCACCTCCGACGCATTGCAGCCAGCTTTTTTCAACGCGGCCTTCACGGTCGTCACCACACTTGCCCAGATCTCTTCCGGGTCGTGCTCGACCCAGCCCGAGGCCGGATAATGCTGGGTGAATTCCTTCTGCCCGCTGGCCACCACCTTCATCTGGCCGTCGAACAGGATCGCCCGCGTCGATGTCGTTCCCTGGTCGATTGCCAGCACAAAACCGCTCATTCCCGCATCCTCCGCCTTGACACAAAGAAGGGAGACGGCAACGCGCCGCCTCCCTCAATTTCACACGAGCGCGAACGCCCGCATAGACCGTCTTACTTCTGCCAGCTCTTGACCAACTCGTCGTAGTTGATGGTGACCGGCTTTTCCTTCTCGTTGTCTAGCTTCAGCTGCGGTGCGAGGTTGCCTTTCTTGACCGCGTCCGCATTCCAGTAAGCAAGGTCTTGCTCTTCGGCCATCTTCGGACCGATATCGCCCTGGACGCCCGACTTCTCGATGCGCTCCAGAACCTTCTCCTGATCGGCGCACAGGCCATTCATGGCCTCCTGCGGCGACTTGGCGCCCGACGAGGCGTCACCGATGTTCTGCCACCAGAGCTGTGCCAGCTTCGGATAATCGGGAACGTTGGTGCCGGTCGGCGTCCACTGTACGCGCGCCGGCGAACGGTAGAACTCGATCAGGCCGCCGAGCTTGGGAGCGCGTTCGGTGAAGCTCTTGTCGTGGATCGTGGAGTCGCGGATGAAGGTCAGGCCGACATGGCTCTTCTTCACATCCACGGTCTTGGAGATCACGAACTGCGCGTAGAGCCACGCGGCCTTGGCGCGGTCGGTCGGCGTCGACTTCATCAGCGTCCACGAGCCGACGTCCTGGTAGCCGAGCTTCATGCCGTCCTTCCAGTAGGAGCCGTGCGGCGACGGCGCCATGCGCCATTTCGGCGTGCCGTCGTCGTTCATGACCGGCAGGCCGGGCTTGACCATGTCGGCGGTGAAGGCGGTGTACCAGAATATTTGTTGCGCCACATTGCCCTGCGACGGAACCGGGCCCGATTCAGAGAAGGTCATGCCTTGCGCCTCCGGCGGCGCATAGGCCTTCAACCAGTCGAGGTATTTCTGGATCGCATAGACCGACGCCGGGCCGTTGGTATCGCCGCCGCGCGCCACGCATGAGCCGACCGGACGAGAGTTCTCGTCCACCTTGATGCCCCATTCGTCAACCGGCAGGCCGTTTGGCAGGCCCTTGTCGCCATTGCCGGCCATCGACAGCCAGGCGTCCGTAAACCGCCAGCCGAGTGACGGATCCTTCTTGCCGTAGTCCATGTGGCCATAGACCTTCTTGCCGCCGACGTCGCGGCCGGTGAAGAATTCGGCGATGTCCTCGTAAGCCGACCAGTTGACGGGCACGCCGAGGTCGTAGCCGTATTTCGCCTTGAAGTCGGCCTTGTTCTTCTCGTCGTTGAACCAGTCGTAACGGAACCAGTAGAGGTTCGCGAACTGCTGGTCGGGAAGCTGGTAGAGCTTCTTGTCCGGCGCTGTGGTGAACTTGGTGCCAATGAAGTCGTCGACATCAAGCATCGGATCGGTGACGTCCTTGCCTTCGCCCGCCATCCAGTCAGTCAGGTTTCGCACCTGCTGGTAGCGCCAGTGGGTACCGATCAGGTCCGAATCGTTGACCCAGCCATCATAGATGTTCTGGCCGGTCTGCATCTGGGTCTGGATCTTCTCGACGACGTCGCCTTCCTGGATGACGTCATGCGTGACCTTGATGCCGGTGATGGCGGTGAAGGCAGGCGCAAGCACCTGCGATTCATACTGGTGCGTGGTCAAGGTTTCCGAGACGACCTTGATGTCCATGCCGGCAAACGGCTTGGCCGCATCGATGAACCACTGCATTTCCTTTTCCTGATCGGCGCGCGAGAGCGTCGAAAGAGGTCCTATCTCCTTGTCGAGAAAGGTCTTTGCTTCATCCATTCCGGCATAGGCATTGCCCGCGCCGAGCAACAGGACAAGGGCAGTCGTTGACGTTAAAATTTGCCGTCGCATTGTGTCTCCTCCGAGTTTTTAAAAGGTTTCAAGTGCGATCTGGAGCGACCATCTACGGGCGGCCGCTCCATCAGTATCCCCCTCTATACGTAGCGGAACACGCCAACGGCGTAGACCACGGAGAGAGCGAGAGCCCACCACAGGTTGGGTCCAACCAGACCCAGCCAAGCGAGATGGATGAAGGCGCTGCCAAGCAGCGAAACGAAGAGGCGGTCGCCGCGCGTCGTCTCGAAGCGCAGCACGCCGATACGTGGGTTGCCGCCGGGCGAGGCGTATTCCCAGACACCCATGCCAAGCAGAAGCGCCGCGATGACGCTGAAGAACGCGGCCGTCGGCCAGGTCCATGCCATCCACGAGAAGTCGAGGTTCATGTCACACCCTCCCCAGGGCGAAGCCCTTGGCGATATAGTTTCGCACGAACCAGATCACGAGCGCGCCGGGGATCAGCGTCAGCACGCCGGCGGCTGCCAGCAGACCCCAGTCCATGCCCGACGCCGACACCGTACGCGTCATGGTCGCGGCGATCGGCTTGGCGTCGGTCGTGGTCAGCGTGCGGGCGATCAGCAGCTCGACCCACGAAAACATGAAGCAGAAGAAGCAGGCGACGCCGATGCCGCTGGCGATCAGAGGCATGAAGATCTTGATGAAGAAACGCGGGAAGGAATAGCCGTCGATATAGGCGGTCTCGTCGATCTCCTTCGGCACGCCGGACATGAAACCTTCCAGGATCCACACCGCCAGCGGCACATTGAACAGGCAGTGCGCCAGCGCCACGGCTATGTGCGTGTCGATGAGGCCGAAGGCCGAATAGAGCTGGAAGAACGGCAGCGCGAACACCGCCGGCGGCGCCATGCGGTTGGTCAGCAGCCAGAAGAACAGATGCTTGTCGCCAAGGAAACGATATCGCGAGAAAGCGTAGGCCGCCGGCAGCGCCACCGACACCGAAATCACCATGTTCATGACGACATAGGTGATCGAGTTGATGTAGCCGGAATACCAGGCCTTCTGCGTGAAGATGGTGACGTAGTTGGCAATCGTGGGCGCGTGCGGATAAAGCGTCAGCGAGTTGACGATCTCGGCATTGGTCTTGAAGCTCATGTTGATGAGCCAGTAGATCGGCAGCAGCAGAACGATGATGTAAAGCGTTGGCACGATCCACCACCAGCGCGATTCCTCGCCGCGCCGGCGCATGCGCCGGTCGAGTTCGCCCTGTGACAGCGAACTGGCAATCCCTTCGGTGGCGGCAGTGCCGTTCATTGCATTGCGCTCGGTGCGTTCGTTGGCGTGAGCCATGTCAGCGCTCCGCGTCGTAGTTGGTCATCACGGTGTAGAACACCCACGACAACAACAGGATGATGAGGAAGTAGACCAGCGACATTGCCGCCGCCGGACCAAGGTCGAACTGGCCTAGCGCCGTCTTGACGAGGTCGATCGACAGGAACGTCGTCGAATTGCCCGGACCGCCCCCGGTGACGACGAAGGGTTCGGTGTAGATCATGAAGCTGTCCATGAAGCGCAGCAGCACGGCGATCAGAAGCACGCGCTGCATCTTCGGCAACTGAATGTAGCGAAAGACTGCCCAGCGCGAGGCGCCGTCGATCTTGGCCGCCTGGTAGAAAGCATCGGGGATCGAGACCAGACCGGCATAGCAGAGCAGCACGACAAGGCTGGTCCAGTGCCAGACGTCCATGATGACGATCGTCACCCATGCGTCGAACGGATCCTGCACGTAGTTGTAGTCGATGCCGATCGCGTTGAGGTAGTAGCCCATCAGACCGATGTCGCTGCGCCCGAACACCTGCCAGATGGTGCCGACCACGTTCCACGGTATCAGCAGCGGCAACGACATCAGCACCAGGCACACCGGCACGCCCCAGCCCTTTTTCGGCATGTTGAGCGCGATGAAGATGCCGAGCGGTACCTCGATCGCCAGGATGATGAAGGAAAAGATCAGGTTGCGAACCATCGCTTCCCAGAAGCGGCTTGATGAAAGCAGTTCTTCGAACCACTCCGTGCCTGCCCAGAAGAAGACGTTGTTGCCGAAAGTGTCCTGCACCGAATAGTTGACGACCGTCATCAACGGAATGACGGCGGTGAAGGCCACCAGAACCAGCACCGGCAGCACCAGGAACCAGGCCTTGTTGTTCCAGGTCTTGTCCATCTATGCCCCCATCTCGACACGCCAGGAATCGGCATAGATGTTGATACCGGCCGGATCGAACCGCACCTTCGGTTCGGCCGGAACGGTCTCGTCCTCGCCGATCACCGCCGCGATGTCGCGGCCCTCCAGCTTGGCGCGCACCACCTTGTGGCGGCCGACATCCTCGACCTTGGTGATTGAGACGGCCATGCCGTCGCGGCCGAGCCGTACATATTCCGGGCGGATACCAAGCTCGACGGCTCCGGCGCTGGCCTTCGGCACTCCAGGCAATTCGATCCGTTGCGAGCCGAGCGTCGCCATCCTGCCTTCGATTGCCACCGGCACCACATTCATGCCTGGCGAGCCGATGAAATAGCCGACAAAAGTGTGACGCGGCCGCTCGAACAGTTCCGCCGGCGTGCCGATCTGCACGATGCCGCCATCATACATCACCACGACCTGGTCGGCGAAGGTCAGCGCCTCGGTCTGGTCGTGCGTGACATAGACCATCGTGTAGCCGAAGCGGCGGTGCAACTGCTTCAACTGCGAGCGCAGCACCCATTTCATATGCGGATCGATGACGGTCAGCGGTTCGTCGAACAGGATGGCGTTGACGTCCGAGCGCACCAACCCGCGGCCGAGCGATATCTTCTGCTTCTGGTCGGCGGTCAGGCCCCTCGCCTTCTTCTTCGCCCAGGAGGCCAGGTCGATCATCTCCAGCGTCTCGCGCACCTTGCGGTCGACGTCGGCCTCCGGCACGCCGCGGTTGCGCAGCGGGAAGGCCAGATTGTCGTAGACCGTCATGGTGTCGTAGATGACCGGGAACTGGAACACCTGCGCGATGTTGCGCTCCTGCGTTGACAGGGTAGTCACGTCCCGGCCGTTGAACAGCAGCTGGCCGTGCGAGGGATGAAGCAGGCCTGAAATGATGTTGAGCAGCGTGGTCTTGCCGCAGCCGGACGGCCCGAGCAGCGCATAGGCACCACCATCCTCGAAAGTGTGGTGCACTTCGCGTAGCGCGAAATCGGCATCCGTGCGCGGGTTCGGCAGATAGGAATGCCTGACATGGTTGACGTCGATGCGTGCCATATCGTCCCTCCTAAGCCGCCAGCTTCGGCGCGGTCACGGCGCGGCCGTGCTCGTCGAAGACCATGATGTGACGCGGATCGATGAACACCTCGACCACTGCATCGGTCTCGAAATCCCTGATGCCGTGGGTCAGCATCACCCAGCGCGCATCGGCAAAGTCGAGATGGATGAAGCTTTCGGACCCGGTGATTTCGGTGATGGTGACCTTTGCCCGCACCGGCACCGCGGAGGCATTGGGCCGGTCGAGCGAAAGATGGTGCGGCTGGAAGCCAATCGTATAGTTCGTATCGGTGATGCCGGCGAGTGCTGAGGGCACCGGCAGCTTGACGCCACCCTCGAGCAGGAAGTCCGGGCCTTTCTTGGCCAGCACGATGGTGTTGAGCGGAGGATCGGCGAAGGTCCTGGCCGTCACCAGATCGACCGGTTTGCGGAATACGTCGATGGTCGGCCCGAACTGGGTGATGCGGCCTTCCGACAGCGTTGCCGTGTTGCCGCCGAGCAGCAGGGCCTCGTGCGGCTCGGTGGTGGCATAGACGAAGATGGTGCCGGCGGCGGCAAAGATCCTCGGCAGCTCGGCCCGCAATTCCTCGCGCAGCTTGTAGTCGAGATTGGCAAGCGGCTCGTCGAGCAGCACCAGGCTGGCATTCTTGACGATGGCACGCGCCAGCGCCGTGCGCTGCTGCTGGCCGCCCGACAGGCTGAGCGGGGTGCGGTCGAGATAGGGTGTCAGCTTTAGGAGTGCCGCCGCTTCGCGCACCTGGCTGTCGATTTTGTCCTGCTCGACGCCGGCCACCCTGAGCGGCGAAGCGATGTTGTCGTAGACGGTCATCGCCGGATAGTTGATGAACTGCTGGTAGACCATGGCGATCTTGCGCTTCTGCACCGGCGTGCCGGTGACATTCTGGCCGTCGAACCAGACCGAGCCGGAAGTCGGCACATCGAGGCCGGCCATCAGGCGCATCAGGCTGGTCTTGCCGGAAAGCGTGGGCCCGAGCAAAACGTTGAGCGAGCCGTGCTGAAGCGTCAGCGACACATCGCGGATGTGCTCGACCGCACCCACCGTCTTGGTGACATTCCTCAGTTCAAGCATGACGCCTCCTCCCAGGCTTTCCGCATCAGCTCAAAGCCCCCTTCATTCAGCAGCCGCGACATGCCGCCTGCTTATGCCGCGCATGAATTCATCGAGTGCCGCGACCTGCTCGCGGCCAAGATGCAGGCCGTGCTTGGTCCGCCGCCACAAAACATCTTCCGCCGTGACGGCCCATTCGTTTTCAACGAGATAGCGCACCTCGGCCTCGTGGAGATCGCCACCGAAATTGCGGCCGAGATCGGCAATCGACTTGGCCAAGCCGAGCAAAATCTGTGCACGCGTCCCGTAGAGCCGGGTCAGCCGGCGCGCCAAGCGCTGGTCGAGAAAAGGATAGGCGCTTTTCAGCTTCGCAACCTGCGCATCAAAACCCGTGGCCGGGAATTCGCCGCCTGGCAGCGGCGCATCTGATGTCCACGGCTTGCCGCGCTTGCCGAGAAAACCTTCGACCTTCTCCAGCATCGATTCCGACAGCCGGCGGTAGGTGGTGATCTTGCCGCCAAACGCGTTGACCAGCGGCGCGGCACCCTCGCCGCCATCGGCCTTCAGCACATAGTCACGTGTCGCTTCCTGCGCCTTGGAGGCGCCGTCATCATAGAGCGGACGCACGGCCGAATAGGTCCAGACGATGTCCGAATGCTTGACGGGAACCGCGAAATACTCGCTGGCCGCGGCGCAGAGATAATCGATCTCTGTGTCACTGATCTTCACATCGTGCGGATCGCCTGGATAATCCTGATCGGTGGTGCCGATCAGCGTGAACTCGTCCTCGTAGGGAATGGCGAAGATGATGCGGCCATCCTTGTTCTGGAAAAAATAGGCGCGCGGATCGTCGAACTTCTTGGCGATGACGATGTGGCTGCCCTGGACGAGGCGGACATTGTGAACGTCGTTGAGGCCGACAACGCCGGACAGCACGTGGTCGACCCAAGGACCCGCCGCATTGACCAGCAACCTTGCCTTGACCTCTTCGGTCTCGCCGGTCTGCAGGTTCTCGATCTTTATCGTCCAGATGCCGCCTTCGCGGCGGGCTCCGACCACTTTCGTGCGGGTCCGGATTGTTGCGCCCCGGTCAGCGGCGTCACGTGCATTCAGCGCCACCAGCCGCGCATCGTTGACCCAGCCGTCGGAATATTCGAAAGCCTTCTTGAACAGTGGTTTCAAAGGCTTGCCTGCCGGGTCGCTTGTCATGTCGAGCGTCCTGGTCGCCGGCAGCAATTTGCGCCCGCCAATGTGGTCGTAAAGGAATAGGCCAAGCCGGATCAGCCAGGCGGGGCGCAGGCCCTTGGCATAGGGCAGCACGAAGCGCATAGGCCAGATGATGTGCGGCGCGTTCTTCCACAGAACCTCGCGCTCCATGAGCGCCTCGCGCACCAGGCGGAATTCGTAGAATTCGAGATAGCGCAGCCCGCCATGGATCAGCTTGGTCGAGCCGGACGAGGTTCCGCTGGCGAGATCGTTCATCTCGGCAAGAAAGACCGAAAACCCGCGCCCAACGGCATCACGGGCGATGCCGCAGCCGTTGATGCCGCCACCTATGACGAAAATGTCCCGGACTGAAGATGTGTCCACCCAATTCCTCCACGATTTCGCATTGCACCATTTTGGGTCTTTTACGAAACCGTGGCGGAATTATTTCGAACTCATAACGAATGTCAAACGAAATATCACGAGCCTGTGAGAGGACGGCGAAATGCCTAGCCAAGCGATGTCTCGATCAGCTGAACCTCGGCCTCCTGGCAGATTTTGCGCACCGACGCGATATCGCAGCGATCGGTGATGAAGGTGTTGACCTGCGACAGGTGACCAATGCGCACCGGCGCCGTACGCTCGAATTTGGTCTGGTCGGATACAAGGATGACGTGCCTGGCATTGGCGATGATCGCTTGCGCTACCTTCACCTCTCGAAAATCGAAGTCGAGCAAGGCGCCATCATGATCGATGGCAGAGGCGCCGATAACAGCATAATCGACTTTGAACTGCCGGATGAAATCGACTGCCGCCTCGCCGACGACACCCCCGTCCGAGCCGCGCACCACGCCCCCTGCAATCACCACCTCGATCGAGGGATAGATGCGCATCCTATTGGCAACGTTAATGTTATTGGTGATGACCATCAGGCCGTCATGATCGAGCAATGCCTTGCTGACCGCTTCCGTCGTGGTGCCGATGTTGATGAACAGCGAGGCGTTGTCGGGGATCAACCTGGCCGCCGCGCGGCCGATCGCTTCCTTCTCGTCCGCCGCGATCTTGCGCCTGGCTTCATA
Organism: Mesorhizobium sp. ES1-3; assembly: GCF_020164795.1. NCBI lineage: Bacteria > Pseudomonadati > Pseudomonadota > Alphaproteobacteria > Hyphomicrobiales > Phyllobacteriaceae > Mesorhizobium > Mesorhizobium sp. ES1-3. The sequence continues at coordinate 255,860 of NZ_JAIUGW010000002.1, read as the reverse complement.
CTCCATGTTCTCGATACCAGACGGGAACAAGGCGCCGCCATGAATGCGCGAAAGTAGCCGTTGGTCGCACAGATCATTGAGGTCCTTGCGTATGGTCTGCGGCGTCACGTTGAAATGCGTGGCCAGGTCATCGACCAGCACGCGGCCATTGTCCTTGGCCATCTGAATGATCTCGGCATGGCGCGGCGACAGATACATCAGACAAGCTCCCGTTTTCGTTTTTCTTGCTTATAATCGAAAACGAAACCGTTGAAAAGGCATAAGCCGGCTAACGAAATCCGATGATTGCACGGGTGAACCTCCCCGCGACCTCGATCCAGCCTTTTCAGGCCGTGGCACGCGCAATTTCGGTAATGACGGTGAAAGCAATATCGACATCCTCTGCCGTCGTATCGAACTGGCCGACCTGGAAGCGGATCGCCACCCTGCCATCGACTTTCGTTTGCGTCAGGTAGATGCGGCCATCGTCGTTGATCATGTTGACCAGCCGCAGATTGTGCTCGCCGGCATCGGCGCCCGAGCCAGCCTTGTGCCGGAACGAAAACAGCGACAGCATCGGCTCGCTGACAATCTCGAAATCCGGCTCCCTTGCCAGGCGCGTGGCAAGGCCTTCGCTCCAGGCGACATGGTTGCGGATCATGGTTCGCAGATTTTCCAGTCCATGGGCGCGCAGCAGAAACCAAAGCTTCAGCGCGCGGAAGCGCCGGCCGAGCGGCACCGACCATTCTGAGTAGTTGATGATGCCGTCATGGCCGTGCGTCTTGAGATAGTCGGGCTTGATGGCCAGCGTCCTGACATGGCTCGAGGGGTCACGCAGGAACTGGATCGAGCAATCGAACTGCGCGCCGAGCCATTTGTGCGGATTGAAGACGATCGAGTCCGCGCCTTCGACGCCGATCCAGAAATGCCGGAACTCCGGACAGATCATCGCCGACCCGGCCCAGGCGGCATCGACATGCAGGTAGAGCCCGTGCCGCCGGGCAATCTCCGCGACCGCTGCAATATCGTCCGTGCCGCCGGTGCTAGTGCCGCCGACGCAGGCGATAATGCCGGCCGGCAGCATGCCGGCTTTCCGGTCGGCGATGATGGCTGCTTCCAGGGCCGCCGTGTCCATGGCGCGAAAACGGCCGGCGACCGGAATGCGCACCAGATTGTCCTCACCGATGCCTGACACCCAGATCGCCCGGTCGATCGATGTATGCACCTGGTCGGAAGAATAGATCCGCAACCTCGACTGTCCAAACAAGCCCTTTTTGTTGCCTTGCCAATCGAGCACCCGCTCGCGCATCGTCAGCACGGCGTTCAGTGTCGCCGAGGAGGCCGAATCCTGGATGACGCCGGAAAAGCCTTCCGGCAGGCCGAGCGCCTGGCGCATCCAGTCGACGGTGCGTGTTTCAAGCTCGGTCGCCGCCGGTGACGTCTGCCAAAGCATGCATTGCGCGGCCATCGCCGACACCAGATACTCCGCCACCACCGAGACGGGCGCCGCGTTTGCCGGGAAATAGGCGAAGAAGCGCGGGTGCTGCCAATGGGTCATCCCTGGCACGATCTTGGCTTCAAAGTCGGCGAAAATCCTGTCCATCGGTTCCGCCTCTTCGGGCGGCGATGCCTCGATGCTCCTGAAAATGTCGCCCGGCTCGACCAGCGGCCGCACCGGCTGCTCACGCAAATTGTTGCGATAGTCGGCGCCCCAAACGGCGGCGCGTTGCGACCATTCCCGGAAATCATCATTGTTCATCTTGTCCTCCCGACATGATCCTTAGCTGCCGGTGGTTGCCGCCGGCTCTTCAGATATTAATTAACATGTGAAATAATTGCAATCGCCGTCAAGTGGCGAAACAGCGGACTAGCCAGGAAAATCCGGCAAACTGGCGAAAGCCGTCTTCAGGGCATTCGACCATCCGTCAGAGATCGTGCGGTAATACTGATCGTCCTGGGCGATCCGCTTTTTCAGGCCGACCCGAAAGGCGTCCTGTTCCAGAAAAAGGAGGTCGAGCGGCAAGCCGACCGACAGGTTCGACTTCAACGTCGAATCGAACGACACCAGCAGGAGTTTCACCGTCGCGGCGAGGCTCATCGTCTTTTCGTAGGCGCGAATGATGATCGGTTTGCCGTATTTGGTTTCGCCGATCTGGAAGAACGGCGTGTCGTCGGTCGATTCGATGAAATTGCCTTCGGGATAGATCATGAAAAGGCGCGGCGGGCTGCCCTTGATCTGCCCGCCGAGGATGAAGGAGGCATTGAAATAGGAATCGGCCTTCTCGCCGGCGGGCGACGATTGCGCGATCACCTCTTTCACCGTGTCGCCGACCAGCCGCACCGTCTGGTACATGGACGGCGTTTCGAGCAGCTTCTCGTGGCGGTCGCTCACCGCCTTGGTACGCTCGTCCAGCAGGCTGACCACGGCCTGCGTCGTCGCCAGATTGCCGGCCGACATCAAGACGATGACACGCTCGCCAGGCTGTTCCCAGACATGCATCTTCTTGAAGGTCGAGATCGAATCCATGCCGGCATTGGTGCGCGTGTCCGACATGAACACGAGCCCGCGATCGATCTTGAGGCCGACGCAATAGGTCATGGAATCTCTTGAGGCAGCAATCCCTGGGGGATTACTGCTCTACCGTGACGGTGACCGCAAGCAGTTCTTCCGCCTGTCCCAGCCGAATTCCCGACACCGGCGAAGCGTCACGGTAGTCGCGGCCGGTGGCCACCTTCACATAGCGTTCGTCGGGAGAAATACCGTTGGCGGGATCGAAGGCAACCCAACCGAGGCCGGCGACATGAGCCTCGGCCCAGGCGTGGCTCGCCGCCTGCTCCACCGCATCCATCATCAGATAGCCGCTGACGTAGCGAGCAGGAAATCCCATGGCGCGCGCGGCGGCGGCAAAAATGTGGCTATGGTCCTGGCAGACTCCGGTTTTCAGGACCAAGGCCTCCTCGGCCGAGGTTGTCGCATTGGTGGTTCCCGGCGTGTAGGCGACGCGTTCGCCGATGGCGGCCATCAGCCGGTGCAGTCTTTCGAGGTCGTTGCCCTTGCCGACCGCCTCGGTAAGATTACGGATACCGTCGCCTATGGCGGTCAAAGCGGTCTCCTGCGCGAACAGCCAGAGCGGCGCGAAGCCTTGGTGCGGCCCACAGACGCCCGATGTATCGCGCGTCACCACCTCGCCCAACGCTTCGACTGTGATGAAGTCGTGATCACCTTCGACGCTCAACAGCCTGTTGTCGTTGCCGTAGTGGTCGGCAAATCGCACTTCCTCGCGCGCGCCTTCGACCTTCAGCGCCCAGGACAGCACGGTCTGGGTCGGCCCGCTCATGGGCAGCAGCCGCAGCCTCTGAAGCAAATACTGCACCGGTGCGTCGTAGCGGTATTCGGTCCGGTGCGTGATTTTCAGCCGCATGGCTTCCTCAATAAAACCTGTAGTCCTGCGCGATCTCGTCGCCGAGCCTGGTGTTGTCGCGAATGAACCCAGCCAGGAACTCATGCAGACCGGCGTCGAATATATCCTTGATCGACCCTGCCCTCAGCATTGCCTGCGTCTTTTCCGCCGTTGCGTGACACGCATGGCGCTCGCCATAGTCGTCGGAGAGGAACTTCAGATGCTCTGCCAGGAAGCGATAGCAGAAGGTCAGCGACCGCGGCATGCGGACGTTGAGGATCAGGTAGTCCGCGATATTGGTCGGCTTGTAGTCTGCGTCGTAGACCCAACGGTAGGAGCGATGCGCCGACACCGAGCGCAGGATCGATTCCCACTGATAGTTGTCGAGCGTCGAGCCGACCCAGGAGATCGACGGCAACAGCACATAGTATTTCACGTCGAGGATGCGCGCGGTGTTGTCGGCGCGCTCGACATAGGTGCCGAGCTGCGAGAAATCGAAAATTTCGTTGCGCAGCATGGTGCCGTAGAACGAGCCACGGATCAGCGCGGTCTCGCGCTTGATCGCGTCGAGCACGTTGGGCAGGTCGCGCTCGTCGATCGGCCTCGCCAGCATCCGTTTCAGTGCCATCCAGGCTTCGTTGATGCTCTCCCAGGTCTCGCGCGTCAGTGCGGTACGCACCATGCGCGCATTGTTGCGGGCAGTCTCGATCGACGACATCGTGCTCGATGGGTTCGACGTGTCGCGCAAAAGGAAATCGGAGACATTGGCCGCCGTATAGTCCGGGTATTTCTGCTTGAAGGCGACGTCGGAGCCGGCGCTGAGCAGCACCGAATTCCATTCCTCGGACGCATTCTGGGTGCGGGTCAGCGCCATGCGCAGCCCGGCGTCGACCAGCCGCGCCATGTTTTCCGCCCGCTCGATATAGCGGTTCATCCAGTAGAGCCCGTTGGCGGTGCGGCCGAGAAGCATGGAATGGCCCTTCGGGCTAGTGAGTAGGAATTAGCGAGCAGCGAATAGCAAGCGATTGAATTTCAACGGAATATGGCATTTCCCTGTCCCCTCTGCTTCCACTACTGACTACTGACTATTCCCTACTCACCCATTTTAATCATCCAGCACCCACGTATCCTTTGTCCCGCCGCCCTGAGAGGAATTGACAACCAGCGAGCCTTCCTTCAGCGCGACACGCGTCAGCCCACCAGGCACGATCTGGATGCGGTCGGAAACCAGCACATAAGGCCGCAAGTCGACGTGGCGCGGCGCCAGCCCCTTTTCAGTCAGGATCGGACAGGTCGAGAGCGCGAGCGTCGGCTGGGCGATGTAATTAGACGGCTTGGCCTGCAGCTTCTTGGCAAAATCCTGACATTCTTTCTTGGTCGCCGCCGGGCCGACCAGCATGCCGTAGCCGCCGGAACCATGCACTTCCTTGATCACCAGCTCGTCGATGTGTTCGAGCACATATTTCAGGCTGTCCGGCTCGGAACAGCGCCAGGTCGGGATGTTGCCGAGGATCGCCTTGCGGCCGGTGTAGAATTCGACGATCTCGGGCATGTAGGAATAGATCGCCTTGTCGTCGGCGATGCCTGTTCCCGGCGCATTGGCGATGGTGATGTTGCCGGCGCGGTAGACATCCATGATGCCGGGTATGCCAAGGGCCGAATCCGGCCTGAAGGTCAGCGGGTCCAGGAAAGAATCATCCACGCGGCGGTAGAGAACGTCGATCTGCTTGTAGCCTTCGGTCGTCCGCATCGCGACATGGCCGTCGACGACGCGCAGATCCTGCCCCTCCACCAGTTGCACGCCCATCTGATCTGCAAGGAAGGCGTGTTCGAAATAGGCGGAATTGAAACTGCCGGGCGTCAGAACCGCGATGGTCGGCGCGCCCTTGGTGCCTTGTGGCCGCACCGCCGCCAGCGACTGGCGCAGCAGCTGCGGATAATTCTCCACCGGCCGCACCTTGATCTTCTGGAACAGCTCGGGGAACAGTTGCATCATCGTTTCGCGGTTCTCCAGCATGTAGGAGACACCGGACGGCGTGCGTGCATTGTCTTCCAGCACGTAGAACTCGTCCTCGCCGATACGCACGATGTCGACGCCGATGATGTGGGTGTAGACGCCGGCCGGCGGCCGCACGCCAATCATTTCCGGCAGGAACGCCTCGTTCCTGGCGATCAGGTCCCTGGGGACGCGGCCGGCGCGAAGGATTTCCTGGCGATGGTAGATGTCGTCGAGGAAGGCGTTCAGCGCCTGTACGCGCTGCTCGATGCCTTGCGTCAGGCGGCGCCACTCATTGCCTGAAATGATGCGGGGAACGATATCGAACGGGATCAGCCGTTCGGATGCTTCCTGCTCGCCGTAGACCGCAAACGTGATGCCGGTCTTGCGAAAGACGCGTTCGGCGTCCTGCATCTTTTCGGTAAGTCTGGCTGGATCCTGCTCCTTCAGCCAGCGATCGTAAGCCGAATACGGTCTTCTAAGTCCGGAGACCTCCGGAAGCATTTCATCGAACGCGGCCAATCGCATACTCCCCTGTGACGCCATTTCACTGGCGTCGTCGGAGAAAATCAAGCGCAATCGGTGATTTGGGAGGTCCGGACGATCAGTATGTTGCGGCTGCCTAAAATTGAGGCAGCCTAAATATGAGCTTGATCAGGCTTTGCCTCATGCCCGGGCAAATGCCTCGCGCTGCTAAAAGGCGCGAAAGGTGACGACGGTGAACGTGTCCTTGATGCCGGGAAGAATCTGCACCTTCTCGTTGACGAAATGGCCGACGTCTTCCTCATCGTCGACATAGAATTTCGCGAGCAGATCGTAATTGCCGGCGGTGGAATAGATTTCCGAGGCGATCTCGGCGTCGGCAAGCGCGCTGGCAACCTCATAGGATTTGCCCAGCTCGCATTTGATCTGCACGAAAAACGCCTTCATGGCTTCGTCCCGCTAACTTCCAGGTCCAGCGGCCCTTCTGGCAGACTGGAGGCGGCCTTTCAAGCGTTGGAATGCGCACTTGGCCGGGCACCTGCTTTGGCAACGGCCTCGCGCAGCACACGCTCTCTCCCTCGGGGTCCATCATTGGCGCCTCTGAAACCGTGAAGCACCGTCACCCATATGTTAGGATGCCTCCTGGAACAGCGTTTCTGGAGGCGGCTTTTCGAAGGGACGGTGGAGACAGGCCATGCGCCGCGGCTTTTTCGCATTCGCATTCGTTTCGCTCATGCTGGTTTCCCAGGCGTTTGCCGGCGATGCCGAGATCAAGGCTGGCCAGGCCGTCATCGACGGTCAATTGAAGGCCCTCGTCGCCAATGACGGCGCCAAGGCCTACAGCTTCGCCGCCCCGAATGTGAAGCAGGTATTCCCGACCGTCGACGCCTTCATGAACATGGTGACCAACGGCTATCCGCCTGTGCGCAGGCCACAGTCCTACTCTTTCGGCAAGGTCGAGCAGAGGGGCCCGGGTTCGATCGTCCAGCAGGTGCTGATCGTCGGCCCCGACGGCAAGGACTACGAGGCGGTCTACACGCTACAGCAACAGCCCGACGGCACGTTCCAGATCACCGGCTGCAGCCTGCGGGCGTCGAATTCGCTGAGCACCTGAACGCTGCAGCGTCGGGGCGTTACAACACCGGGATATCGCCCCTCGCCCAGCCTTCGCTGATCTCCGCGCCGCGTGCCTCGAAGCTGCCCGCTTCGATCGCGGCCCGGATGTCCTGCATCAGCTTCTGGTAGTAGGAAAGGTTGTTCCAGGTCAGCAGCATCGCCCCGAGCGCCTCCTGCGAGCGCACCAGATGGTGCAGATAGGCGCGCGAATAGTCGCGCGCCGCGGGGCAATCGCTCTCTTCGTCGAGCGGGCGCGGATCGTCGGCGTGGCGGGCGTTGCGCAGATTGACCTTGCCGCGCCTGGTATAGGCAAGACCATGCCGGCCGGCTCGCGTCGGCATCACGCAGTCGAACATGTCGATGCCGCGCGCCACCGATTTCAGGATATCGTCCGGCGTGCCCACGCCCATCAGGTAGCGCGGCTTGTTGTCGGGCAGTTCCGGGCACGTGATGTCGAGCATATCGAGCATCACCGCTTGCGGCTCGCCGACAGCCAGGCCGCCGACAGCATAGCCCTTCAGGTTCATCGCGCTCAGCGCCTGCGCCGAGCGCACCCTGAGCGCGGCGTTGTCGCCGCCCTGCACGATGCCGAACATCGCCTTGCCTGGCTGGTCGCCGAACGCCGTCTTGCAGCGCTCCGCCCAGCGCAGCGACAGTTCCATGGCGCGCTCGATCTCTTTCACCTCGGCAGGCAGCGCCGTGCATTCGTCGAGCTGCATCTGGATGTCGGAATCGAGCAATCCTTGAATTTCTATGGAGCGCTCCGGTGACATTTCATAGGCCGCGCCATCGATGTGCGAACGGAAGGTGACGCCTTTCTCGGTCAGCTTTCTCAGCTTCGACAGCGACATCACCTGGAATCCGCCGCTGTCGGTCAGGATCGGGTGCGGCCAGCGGGCGAATTCGTGCAGACCGCCGAGCCGCGCCACGCGCTCGGCCCCGGGCCGCAGCATCAGGTGATAGGTGTTGCCAAGGATGATGTCGGCGCCGACGCCGCGCACCTGGTCCATGTACATGGCCTTGACCGTGCCACCGGTGCCGACCGGCATGAAGGCCGGCGTGCGGATTTCGCCGCGCGGCATGTCGATCAGGCCGCGCCGCGCCTTGCCATCGGTCGCCAGCACCTTGAAGCTGAACGTCTCAGTCATTGAATTCCTTGTCGTGGACCGGCGCATCCGGCGCCTGCCTGTCGAGCGATTGACGGTACCGGATGCAGCCTCGCATGAATTTGGGCCAGGGCGGCACGGCGATCGATGGCTCGGTCTTCTCAGGCAGCAGGTCCCACAGATCGGGGTGATGCCAGCACAGATCGTGGCCTGATGTATCGCGGTGCGCGCGAATGCCGGCGCGCAGCTTTTTCACTTCCGCGATCAGGCTTTCGCGATCGAGGGTTTGCAGATCATCGTCCATCGCTCATCTCCGCTCGGTAAAGCAGGCTTGCATCGCCATAGGAGTAGAACCTGTAACGGTTCGCGATGGCATGCGCATAGGCGGCACGCATCGTGTCGAGGCCACTGAAGGCCGAAACCAGCATGAACAGCGTCGAGCGCGGCAGATGGAAATTGGTCATCAGCATGTCGGCGGTGCGAAAGCGGTAACCGGGCGTGATGAAGATGTCGGTCGGTCCGGACCATGGCGCCAGCGTGCCGTCTTCACGCGCCGCGCTCTCCAGCAGGCGCAGCGAGGTCGTACCGACGGCAACGATGCGCGCGCCCCTCGCCTTCGCGGCGTTGAGCGCCTCGGCGGTCCCCGCGCTGACCGAGCCGATCTCGGCATGCATCTTGTGGTCGGCGGTGTCATCCGCTTTCACCGGCAGGAACGTACCGGCGCCCACATGTAAGGTGACGAAACGGCGCTCGACCCCCTTGGCATCCAGCGCCGCGAAAAGCTCCGGCGTGAAATGCAGGCCCGCGGTGGGTGCCGCTACCGCACCCTCTTCCCTGGCGTAGATGGTCTGGTAATCGGCACGATCGCGCTCGTCGTCGTCGCGCTTCGAGGCGATGTAGGGCGGCAGCGGAATGTGGCCGACCGCGTGCAGCGCTTCGTCGAGGAAAGGCCCGGATAGATCAAAGCCGAGCAGCGCTTCACCGCCCTCGCCTTTTTCGATCACGGTGGCGTCGAGCTGGCCGAGGAAACAGGAATTGCCGTCATGGCCGAAATGGATGCGGTCGCCGGCGGCGATGCGCTTTCCCGGCCGCATGAACGCCAGCCAACGGTCAGGAGCCATGCGCATGTGCAGCGTGGCCTCGACCTGCGCTTGTGTTTCGCCGCGCCGCCTCATGCCCTTCAGCTGCGCTGGAATGACCTTGGTGTCGTTGAAGACCAGCACGTCGCCGGCGCCGAGCGAGGACGGCAGATCGCCAACCGTCCGGTCCTCCAGCTCCTCGCCCGGCTTGATGACGAGCATTTTGGCGCTGTCGCGCGGTTCCGCCGGGCGAAGCGCGATACGCTCCTCCGGCAGGTCGAAATCAAAGAGGTCGACGCGCATCGGGAATCAAAACAGCCGAACGAGCAGCGCTCCGGCCAGCAGAAGCACCGCGCCGGCGATCCGGCCGAGCGAGATTTCACGCACCGCAACGCCAAGGAAGCCGATGCGGTCGATGAGCATGCCGGCGATCAACTGACCGGCCACCAGGAACGCCATCAGGGCGGCCGCACCGATGCGCGGCGTCAAGATGGTTGAAAGCGTTACGTAGAAGCCGCCGAGCATACCGCCGGCGACGAACAACCACGGCGCCGGCGCCTTCCAGTCGAGCGATATGCCTTGCAGCTTCACCAGCATGACCGAGATGATGCCAAGCACGACCGCGCCCGACAGGAATGAAAACGCTGCCGCCGCGACCGGGAGGCCCAGGCCGCGTGCAAGCTGCGAGTTGATCGGCGCCTGAATGGCAATGAAGGCGCCGGACAGGATGCCGAGAAGCGACCAGACGACGCCCATCATTGTCGTTTCGCCTTACTTGACGTCTGCCGCGACCTTCAGCGACACGATCTTGTCGGGATCCTGCACCGGCTCGCCGCGCTTGATCTTGTCGACATTGTCCATGCCTTCGATGACCTGACCCCAGACCGTGTACTGGCGGTTGAGGAAAGCGGCATCGTCGAAGCAGATGAAGAACTGCGAGTTGGCCGAGTTCGGGTTCTGCGAACGGGCCATCGAGCAGGTGCCGCGCCCGTGGTTCGCGTTGGAGAATTCAGCCTTCAAGTCAGGCTTTTCAGAGCCGCCCATGCCAGCGCGCGACGGCGCAAACGAGGGCTTGCTCGAATTGCCGAACTTGACGTCACCGGTCTGCGCCATGAAGCCTTCGATGACGCGATGGAAGACGACTCCGTCATAGGCGCCTTCGCGCGCCAGTTCCTTGATGCGGGCGACATGGCCGGGGGCCAAATCGGGAAACAGTTCGATGACGACCTTGCCCTTGGTCGTTTCCATGATGAGCGCGTTCTCGCGGTCCTTGATCTCAGCCATGTCAGATATCCTTTCGAGAAAATGAAACTATTTGTCGGCGGCGATGCGCACTTTGATCATGCGGTCGGGCTCGGTGACCGCGCCATTGTCCGCCTCGTCGCCCTTCTTGATCTTGTCCACCAGGTCCATGCCGCTGACGACATTGCCGACGATGGTGTACTGGCCATCGAGCGGCGGTGCCGGTGCGAACATGATGAAGAACTGCGAATTGGCGGAGTTCGGATCCTGCGAACGGGCCATGCCGACCACGCCACGCTTGTAGTGCTCGGTCTGCGAGAATTCGGCCGGCAGGTCGGGCAGGTCGGAACCACCGGTGCCGACGGCCTGGGCATTGAATCCCTTCTCCATGTTGCCGAACTTGACGTCGCCGGTCTGCGCCATGAAGCCGTCGATGACGCGATGGAAAGCGACATTGTCATAGGCATGATCGCGCACCAGCTTCTTGATCTGCGCTACATGCTTGGGCGCCAGGTCGGGGCGCAGCGCGACGGTCACGTCGCCATCTTTCAGCGTGATGATCATGGTGTTTTCCGGGTCGGCGGCATAGGCCGAAACGGATGCGGTCAAGAGACCGGCGAGCACAACAAAGAATGAGGCAAGCCTTTTGAGCTGCATGAGGATTTTCTCCAAGCTTATTTCGCGAATTTTGCGATGAGTGCACCGGCCACGGCCGCCGGCACGAAGGGGCGGATGTCGCCACCCATCGAGGCTATCTGGCGCACAAGTGTGGCGGTAATGGTTCGCACCGACGGGCTGGCGGGCAGGAAAACCGTCTGCAGCTCCGGCGCCATGGTTTCGTTCATGCCGGCCATCTGCATTTCGTAGTCGAGGTCGGTGCCGTCGCGCAGACCTCGGATCATGATCGAGGCGCCTTCTCTTCTGGCGGCATCGATCACCAGCCCATCGAAGGCGACGACCTTGATGCGGGCGCCATCGCGTCCGAATTCGGCTTTCGTGGCGGCTTCGATCAAGCGCACCCGCTCCTCGAAGGAGAACAGCGGCTTCTTGCCCGGATGAATGCCGATCGCGGCATAAACGATGTCGGCAACCGCCAGCGACGCTTTCAGCACATCGAGATGGCCGTTGGTCAGCGGGTCGAAGGAGCCGGCATATAGGGCGATGCGTTCGGTCATGCGGGAGCTTCTAGCGAGCCTCTCTAACAAAGGCAAATCCGATCGGCAGGCGGCCCGTGAACCTTTTCCGGCACATGAACGACAGATGAATACGCTGATCACGCAGCCTTCACGCAGCGTTCACTAGGTTCCACCCTTAATAAGATGAAACCAAACTCCCATATATCCGTTGGTAAGACGCAGGAGAACACGCACATGCTGATCTACATGCTCGCCACAGCGATGACCGTCGCCATGCTGATCGCCACAGTATTCGGGCTGCATCAGGAGGCACACCGCATCCGCGTCAAGGCAACCACAAAGCGCTTCGAAGGCTTCGGCCTCCGGAAGCCGTATCGTCACTACTAAGTCAGTCTTGACTTGCTGCCGCGCCGGCGATCAGGCCGGCGTTGCTATGTCAAACCGCTCCAGGAACTATTCGGCGCTATCCGGACCGTCAGTCGTCGAATTGGGCTCCGCGCCATCCTCGACGGCCTCTTCCACTTCCTCGTCGGATTGCGGCTCCGAGATTCGCTCGACCGAAACCACCTTTTCACCTTCAGCCGTGTTGAAGATGGTCACGCCCTTGGTGGCGCGGCTGGCGAAACGGATGCCGTTGACGGGCACCCGAATGACGGTGCCACCGTCCGAAACCAGCATGATCTGGTCGTCGTTGCCGACCGGGAAAGTTGCCACCAGACGGCCGATTTCGGCCGTCTTCGAGACATCTGTGGCTCGGATGCCCTTGCCGCCACGCCCGGTCAGGCGGAAATCATAGGACGAAGAGCGCTTACCGTAGCCATATTCAGTCACTGTCAGCACGTATTGTTCGTGCATCTTGAGGAACTCGTAGCGTTCGTCTGAAAGCTCCGTCTCCTCGCCGACCTCTTCGTTGGTCAGCGCGATCTCTTCCTCTTCACCGGCGGCGATACCGGCGGCGAGCCGCCGTTCGGCCGCCGCCCGCTTGAGATAGGCGGCGCGTTCGGCCGGCGGCGCATCGACATTCTCGATCACCGACATTGAGATGATGCGGTCGGTGTCTGCCATGGTGATGCCGCGCACACCGACAGAGTTGCGGCTCTGGAAGACGCGCACGTCGCCGACCGAGAAGCGGATGCACTGGCCGGAGCTGGCGGTCAAAAGCACGTCGTCATTGTCGGTGCAGGTCTCGACGCCGAGGATCTCGTCGCCCTCCTCCTCCAGCTTCATGGCGATCTTGCCGTTGCGATTGACCTGTACGAAGTCGGACAGTTTGTTGCGGCGCACGGTTCCGCGCGTGGTGGCGAACATCACGTCGAGCTCGCCCCAACTCGTCTCGTCCTCGGGCAGCGGCATGATCGTGGTGATGCGCTCGCCCTGCTCCAGCGGCAGCATGTTGATCAGTGCCTTGCCGCGTGACTGCGGATTGCCGATCGGCAGGCGCCAGACCTTTTCCTTGTAGACGATGCCGCGCGAGGAGAAGAACAGTACCGGCGTGTGCGTGTTGGCGACGAACAGCCGGGTGACGAAATCCTCTTCCTTGGTCGACATGCCGGAGCGGCCCTTGCCGCCGCGGCGCTGCGCCCGGTAGAGCGAAAGCGGCACGCGCTTGATGTAGCCGGAATGGCTCACCGTCACGACCATGTCCTCGCGCTGGATCAGGTCCTCGTCTTCCATGTCCGCGCCGCCGTCGGTGAGCTCGGTGCGGCGTGGCGTGCCGAACTCGTCGCGTACGGCGGCGAGCTCGTCCTTGACGATCTGCTGAATACGCGCGCGAGACGACAGGATGTCGAGGTAGTCCTTGATCTCGTCGCCGATCGTGTTCAACTCATCGGCGATTTCGTCGCGGCCGAGCGCGGTCAGGCGCTGCAGGCGCAGTTCGAGGATGGCGCGCGCCTGTTCCTCGGACAGATTGTAGGTACCGTCCTCGTTGATGCGGTGACGCGGATCGTCGATCAGAAGGATCAGCGATTCGACGTCACCCGCGGGCCAGCGCCGCTCCATCAACTGCTCGCGCGCCGTCTGCGGATCCGGCGCGGTGCGGATAAGCTTGATCACTTCATCGATGTTGGCGACGGCGATTGCCAGACCAACCAGCACATGGGCGCGGTCGCGCGCCTTGCGGAGCAGGAACTTTGTCCGCCGGCTGATCACCTCCTCGCGGAAGGTGACGAACGCCGTCAGCATGTCGATCAGGTTCAGCAGTTCCGGTTTGCCGCCGTTCAGCGCCACCATATTGGCCCCGAAAGACGTCTGCAGCGGGGTGAACCGGTAGAGCTGGTTGAGGACGACGTCGGCAACGGCGTCACGCTTGAGCTCGATGACGACACGATAACCCTGACGGTCGCTTTCGTCGCGGATGTCGGAAATACCCTCGACGCGCTTGTCGCGCACCAGTTCGGCCATCTTCTCGATCATCGAGGCCTTGTTCACCTGATAGGGAACCTCGGTGATGATGATCGATTCGCGGTCGTTGCCGCGCTGTTCGATGTTGACCTTGCCGCGCATGACGATGGAGCCGCGGCCGGTCGAATAGGCGCTGTAGATGCCGGAGCGGCCAAGCACGATGCCGCCGGTCGGGAAATCGGGGCCAGGAATGATCTCCATCAGCGCCGGCAGGTCGATTGCCGGATTGTCGATGACGGCGATGGCGGCGTTGCAGACTTCGCCGAGATTGTGTGGCGGGATGTTGGTGGCCATGCCGACGGCAATGCCGCCCGAGCCGTTGACCAGTAGATTGGGAAAGCGCGCCGGCAGAACCTTCGGCTCGGTGTCCGAAGCATCATATGTGTCCTGGAAATCGACCGTGTCCTTGTCGATATCCTCGAGAAGCTCGTGCGCGACCTTGGTCAGGCGCGATTCGGTATAGCGCATCGCCGCCGGCGGATCGCCGTCGATCGAGCCGAAATTGCCTTGCCCGTCGATCAACGGCACGCGCAGCGACCAATCCTGCGCCATGCGTACCAAGGCGTCATAGATCGAGGCATCGCCATGCGGATGATATTTACCCATCACGTCGGCAACCGGACGCGCCGACTTCACATATTTGCGGTTCCAGTGGTAGCCGCTCTCATGCGCCGCATAGAGAATGCGACGGTGCACCGGCTTCAGGCCATCGCGCACATCGGGCAACGCACGGCTGACGATCACGCTCATGGCGTAAGAAAGATAAGAACTCTGCATCTCCTCGATGATGGAGATGGGTTCAATGCCGGTGGGGCCGCCGTCGGCGCCGCGCGGTGTCTTTTGGTCGGTCAAATCGGATCACAATCTAAACAGGAATCACTCGCTGCTTATATAGGAAGCGAGGCTGAAACTCCAATGTCCGCGGCACTTTTCCAGTGTCATTTTTAGTGGTAATTTCAAAAGGATACCGCCAATTGCGACGATATGGCCGTTACGCTTTTCGCCGCCACCAAGGCAAAAGCCGGCAATGGACCGTTTCCCCCAGTCGAAAGCAGCGAGCGCGATGAGCCTGAGCTCGTGGCTGCCTTTGCGGGCGCCGCGCGGCTGGACACCGCGTGATCTCAATGGCGATCTCATCGCCGGTATGACACTGGCCGCGATCGCCATTCCCGAACAGATGGCGACAGCCAGGCTCGGCGGTTTTGCTCCCGAGCTTGGTTTTTTCGCCTTTGTCGCCGGTTCGGTGGCGTTTGCCCTGTTCGGCGCCAATCGCCACCTTTCGGCGGGCGCGGATTCGACGATCACGCCACTGTTTGCCGGCGGCCTCGCCATGCTGGCCGCATCCGGTTCGCCGCACTATCTGGCGCTGGCCGCCATACTGGCGCTGATGGTCGGGCTGATTGTGACGTTGAGCGGCATCCTTCGCCTTGGCTGGCTTGCCGATCTTTTGTCGGTTCCGGTCACCACGGGATTTCTGGCCGGCATCGCCGTCCATATCATCGTTTCACAGATGCCCGGACTGCTCGGCTTGCCCCCCGAGAGCGGTGAAACCTTACGACGTGTCGGCGAGATTGCCGGCAGTCTCCATCTCACCAATCCCTGGAGCCTCGGGCTCGGCCTTGGCGTGTTCGCGATCGTCCTTGGCGCCGACCACATCAGCCCCCGCATTCCCGGCGCCTTGATTGGCATGGTGCTTGCCACGACAGCGGTCGCCGTCTTCGGCCTCGAGGATCGTGGCGTCGAGGTGCTTGGCGCCCTGCCCAATGGGCTGCCGCACGCCGGACTGCCGCTTGCCAGTCTCAACGATGTGCAGGCGCTCGTTCCGCTGGCATTGCTGATCGCCATCGTCGTCATGGTGCAGACGGCCGCCACGTCCCGCTCCTTCGCCCAGCAGGGCGACGCGCCCGACGTCAATCGCGATTTCGTTGGTGTCGGCGCTGGCAGCATCGCGTCCAGCCTGTTCGGCGCCTTCGCCGTCAACGCCAGCCCACCACGCACGGCAATCGTCTCCCAGTCGGGCGGCCGCTCGCAATTCTCGAGCCTTGTTGCAGCGGCGATCGTTCTGGCCCTTGGCGCCTTTGGCGGCGGTCTGCTCGCCGACGTCCCGCAGGCCGCCCTCGCCGGGGTCCTGATGTTCGTCGCCCAGCACATTTTGCGCTGGAAGGTGTTCGCCAGCGTCTACCGGCAGGCGCCGGTCGAATTCGCATTGATCCTGATCACCATGGCGGCCATCGTCGTGCTGCCCATCGAAACCGGCGTGGCGGTCGGCATCGGCCTCTCGCTGCTGCATGGAATCTGGAGCGCGACCCGGACGCTGCCGATCGAACTGGAACAAGTGCCGGGAACTTCGGTCTGGTGGCCGCCGGCCAAGCCGGGCGCTGGCGAAAAACTCCCCGGCGTGCTGGTCGCGGCGTTCCAGGCGCCATTGTCCTTCGTCAATGCCGACCGTTTCAAACGCGGCTTTTGCGATCTGGTCGACGCCGGCAAGGGCGATGTAAAACTCGCCGTGCTGGAGGCCAGTAACATTGTCGAGATCGACTACACCGCCGCCCAGGCATTGATCGAAACCATCGCCTATTGCCGCAATGCGGGCGCAATATTCGCCATTGCTCGAATGGAGTCGGTGCGTGCCCAAGAAGCCCTTGCAAGGTTCGGCATCATCGATCTCGTCGGCCCGCAGCGGATCTTTCACAGTGTCGATGCCGCCATCAGGGCTCTGCATTCCGGCCAGCCGGAAAACCAGGAGAGTACGCCATGGTCGTCCTGAGAGAACCGCTGGTGACCCCGGTTCCGGTCAAGGAACTGCGGCCAACGCAGATTACCGTCGGGATGCGCGAGGTGGACCTCAAACGCCAGCTGATCCGCTCGCAGAGCGCCGCGAAAACAGGCGCTTTTCTGGGCAAGCACATGATCCCAGTCGTGTTGGGGCCCAAAAAGCGCAACTACGTCACCGACCACCATCATCTCGCCCGCGCCCTGATCGACGAAGGTGTCAAGGATGTGCTCGTGACGGTGATCAGCGACCTGTCGGCCCTGGACAAGGACGCGTTCCTTTTCATGCTCGACAATCGCGGCTGGATGCACCCGTTCGATGAAAACGGCCAGCGCCGCGACTATGCCGCCCTGCCAAAGACCATCGGCGAACTCGTCGACGACCCCTACCGGAGCATGGCGGGCGAACTGCGGCGGCTGGGCGGTTAT
This sequence comes from Mesorhizobium sp. ES1-3, assembly GCF_020164795.1. Lineage (NCBI taxonomy): Bacteria > Pseudomonadati > Pseudomonadota > Alphaproteobacteria > Hyphomicrobiales > Phyllobacteriaceae > Mesorhizobium > Mesorhizobium sp. ES1-3. The sequence goes on along the minus strand of NZ_JAIUGW010000002.1, from coordinate 238,718 downwards.
GCCAAGGACACCACCCCGTTCAGCGAATTCCTGTGGGCGGATTTCCTGCGCCGGCGCATCGACAGGAGTGCGGTGGCGAAAAATTTCGACAAGGCGATGAAGGACGCGCTCGTGCTGGCCAAGGGCAAGGACGCCGACTATCTGCCCGGCTGGTGCGGGCCGATCATGGACTGATGCCGCGGGTGTGACGCGACTTTTCAGCTGCGGCCCGCGCGCCTGGCGCGATAGCGGCCCGGCGTCTCGCCCATGACACGCCGAAACCGCCGATTGAACGTCGACAGATCGTTGAAACCGGACTCGAAAGCAATTGCCGAGATGGCATCGTTCGATGTGCGCAATCGCACCGCCGCGCGATGCAACCGGGTCCTGAGCAGGTACTGATAGGGCGTCATGCCAGCGACATGCCGGAAGCTGCGCAGGAAATGATAGGGACTGGTCGCGGTCTCATCCGCCAGCGCCGGAAGCGAGATCGGTCCGTCGGCATCCAGTTCGATCCGCCGTACCGCTTCGGCAACCCTTTTCTGATCGCGGCGGCTTGGGTCGCAACGGGCATGCGTGGCGCCGGAGATTGTGGCCACAACGGCACCCCCAATGCGTAGGGCGAGTTCCTCGAATGCGCCCGTGTCGCCCATGTCGCGCGCGGCTTCCACCTCGGCCAGCAGCGGCGCCAAGGCCGCTAACGGCGGCAGGCGTGGCGCCGCGAAGGCGAGCGTCCGGGCGCCCGGTACGTCGGCCACGATTCGGTCCATATAGGTCGGCCCGAAATGGAAGGAGAGGCAACGGTCGCCGCTGCCGTGCTCGTGCCCGCATTCGTAGCATGTGCCGGAATTGCCGAGCAGGAGGCTGCCTGGCGCGAGCATTGCCGTGCCTTGCTGCGCGCGGTAGCGGAATGAGCCGCTGGTGACCGCCGCGACGCAGAAATCCCGATGCGCTTCCTCGTACGGCCGATCGCCGGCGCTGGCCGTGCAGATTACATCCGCCACGTGCCAACCGGGTCCGGATGCAAGGGTATCCGCAATCGCCGTCATGGCTGAAATATAGCAATTTTTCCCAAGCCCAGAACCCCGTCAGCGCCTATTCCTCGCGGTCTCCTGACAAGAAGAGACCCCAGCCATGTTCGACCAATCCTCGTTTGCCGAAGCCTTGCACAGTCCCGGACCGATCGAAGGGCTTGCCGAAAAACTGAACCTTTACGGCCGCTTCGTCGGCGCCTGGACGTTTGACGCCGCGCGACATCTCGAAGATGGCACGGTGCTGACCGGACGCGGCGAGGTGCATTTCGGCTGGGTGCTCGAAGGCCGCGCCATTCAGGACGTCTGGATCCTGCCCGCGCGTGACGCCGGCCCCTCGCCCTCGCTCGGCAAATGGACCTTTTACGGCACGACGCTGCGAGTCTATGACCCCGGCGTCGACGCCTGGCACATTTTCTGGAGCGATCCGCGCAACCAGTATTTCAGCCGCCAGCTCGGCCGCGCCGAAGGCGACACGATCGTGCAGGTCGGCGCCGATGGCACCGGCTCCTCCGTGCGCTGGAGCTTTTCGCGCATTACCGAAGATTCCTTCCGATGGCTCGGCGAGCGCTCGCACGACGGTGCGGACTGGCACCTCGAAGTCGAGTTCCTGGCGCGGCGGACGGCAACAAGATGAGGCTGTAATACATTGTAAGAATCGAGAAAAACATGTTCGATCATGTCTCAATCGGTGTCCGCGACGCCCAATATACCAGATACGAAAAGGCCTCGTGACTATGGCGATTTCTTCGTTTCTCACCGCTCTTGGATCCGAAGCTCCCACAGCCGATCGAGCGAAAGACATGGAGCTGTACCGCTGGCTGATCGGAAGCTGGGAAATGGAGCTGTACCGCTGGCTGATCGGAAGCTGGGAAATGGACACGGTCCGCCACCTTGACGATGGCACAATCCAGAAATGGACTGGAGAATGCCATTTCGGCTGGGTGCTCGAAGGCCGCGCGATTCAGGATATCTGGATCAGGCCAAGGCGCCCTGCGCGGTCCACTATGTATGGCACGACTTTGCGCATCTTCGATCCTGGGATCGGTGGCTGGCACATCATCTGGAATGATCCGCTCAACCAGGATTACTCGCGCCAGATCGGGCGGGCCGAGGGTAGGGACATTGTCCAGATCGGCGATGACTCGCGCGGTCTGCAAACTCGATGGCGTTTCACCGAGATCACGGCCAACAGCTTCCATTGGATCGGCGAGGAACGACCTTCCGAGAGCGACGCTTGGCAAATCACCTATGAACATTTAGCCCACCGAACAAAGCGCGTCGCCTGAATCGGTTTTCGACTCGACGCGACATACCGCATCGAAGTCTCCAGCCCTCCGACAGTTCCCACCGACCGGGCTTTGCTCTACCAATGCGGGTACGGGCCTGGCCCGGCGGGAGGGTCAGTAATGCCGAGTTTCGACAGCCTGTTCAACGCCTTCGTCACCATTCTCGTGACCATCGATCCGCCCGGCCTGGCGCCTCTGTTCCTGGCCGTGACACGCGGCATGAACCGCGAGGAGCGCAGCCAAGTTTCCGTGCGCGCCTCGATCATCGGTTTCCTGGTGATGGCGCTGTTCGCCGTCGCCGGCGCCTCTATCCTGTCGGTGTTCGGCATCACCTTGCCGGCTTTCCGCGTCGCCGGCGGGTTCCTGCTGTTCTTCATCGCCTTCGAAATGGTCTTCGAGCGCCGGCAGGACCGCAAGGAGAAGATCGGCGACGTCGCCATCACCAAGGACATGATCCACAACATCGCCGCCTTCCCGCTGGCGATCCCGCTGATCGCCGGCCCCGGCGCGATTTCAGCGACGGTGCTGCTCTCCGGCTCGTTTCAGGGCTTTGCGGCGCAGGCGGCCCTGGTCGGCATCATTCTCGTCTGCCTCGTCATAACCTATCTGGTGTTCGTGCTGTCGGAACGCATCGACCGCGTCCTCGGCCAGACCGGCCGCTCGATCCTGACCCGCCTGCTCGGCGTCATCCTGGCGGCATTGGCGGTGCAGTTCGTGGCAGATGGCATCAAGGCGCTGATGGCCGGTTGAGCCCTACCGCCCTACTTCGCCGTGTCGACGATCTCGAAATCATGCGTAAGCGTGGCCGTCTTGGCCATCATGGCGGAAGCCGAGCAGTATTTGTCGATGGAAAGATCGATCGCGCGCTTGACCTTGTCGCGTGACAGCGCACGGCCCTTGACGATGAAATGCATATGGATGCGGGTGAACACCTTCGGGTCGGTCTCGGCCCGGTCGGCTTCGAGTTCGACCACGCAGTCCTCGACCGCCTCGCGGCCTTTTTCGAGGATATGGACGACATCATAGGCCGAGCAGCCGCCGGTGCCGATCAGCACCAGCTCCATCGGGCTCGGTCCCGGCGTCTTGCCTTCCGGACTGGACGCCGTGCCCAGCACGACCTTGTGGCCGCTGCCGGACTCGCCGACGAAGGTGCGCTCCTCGACCCATTTTACCCGTGCCTTCATCGCTCAGTCCTTTCAGCCCTTGATCGAGCTGGCGTCAGCTCAAAACCACCAATGCAAAACCCCGAAAGTCCATCCGGACCCTCGGGGCATATCGAGCACAAGCATTCGCCGTTTGGTACGGCTTCCGATCAGAACGGAATTTCGTCGTCCAGTTCGCGCGACGAACCACCGCCACCCCTGGGAGCGTTGCCGCCACCGCGGTTGAACCCTTCATTCGGGCTCGACTGGCCGAAATCGGAACCGCGGCTGCTGCTGCCACCGCTGTAGCCGCCGACCTGACCGCCCTCACCCTGGCCGCGCGCGTCGAGCATCTGCAGTTCGCCACGGAATTTCTGCAGCACGACTTCGGTCGTGTATTTGTCGGCACCGGTCTGGTCCTGCCATTTGCGCGTCTGCAGCTGGCCCTCGACATAGACCTTCATGCCCTTCTTCAGATACTGCTCGGCCACCTTGGCGATGCCCTCATTGAAGATGACGACGTTATGCCACTCGGTCTTTTCCTTGCGCTCGCCGGAATTCTTGTCGCGCCAGCTTTCCGACGTGGCGATGCGGATGTTGACGACCGGCTCGCCCGAATTGAGGCGGCGGATTTCAGGGTCCGCGCCGAGATTGCCGACCAGAATGACCTTGTTGACGCTACCCGCCATGATATTTCTCCGCGCTCATCTCTAACAAATTTTGTCGCAGCACCTTACAGGCTACCGACGTCAGCCGCCTGCCAAGGCTGGCTTTTCCCACAAGGTTTTTGTTCCCTTTTCGTTCCTATATGCACTGCCGCTGATTGTCAAGGAATGGCAGCAATGCCTCCACGCTGCATATGGGTCTCAGAACAGCGCTTGCCAAATCAATAAGTATCGACTTATGCTTTTGCCATGATCGAAGCAGAGATTTTCCGCGCCCTGGCCGACCCGACGCGCCGCGCCGTCTTCGAGCGTCTCGCGACGAGCGAGATGAGCGTGTCGGAACTGCGCAGCGGCCTCACGGTTTCGCAGCCAGGCGTCTCCCAGCATCTGGCGGTGCTGCGCGGCGCCGGCCTGGTGGTCGAACGACGTGCCGGCCGCAACGCCTATTACCGCGCCAATCCACAGGGACTTGCCCCGCTGCTCTCCTGGATTGAACGCTATCGGACGTTCTGGCCGGAACGCATCGAAAGACTGAAGGCCGTTTTGAAGGACATGGATCAATGAAGAACCAAAGCGAAGTCGCTCCAGATGCGCTCGAGTTCGAATACGACCTTGCCGAGCCGCCGGAAAAGGTTTGGCGGGCGCTGACCGTGCCGGAATTGCTCGCCGCCTGGATGATGCCGAATGACATTAGGCCTCGGACTGGCAGCCGCTTTGCCTTCGCCGGGTCTGACGCGCCGATCGAATGCGAGATCCTCGACGCCGAGCCCGAGCGCCTGCTGCGCTATTCCTGGCGCGAGCAGTCGGACGATGCGGCGCATCCACTCGACAGCACCGTCACCTTCACGCTCGCCCGTACCGTCTCCGGCGGCACGCATCTGCGCATCGTCCATGACGGCTTTGCCCGCAAGACGATGCCCGCAGTTGCGATGGCTGGCGCCGGCTGCCGGCTTTCGCTGCGCGGGGCCGGAAAACCTATCGCCGCGAACACACCACGCCTTCAGCTGCTGCGCGCGGCCTGAACACGGAAAATCGGAGAAGAAAAATGAGTGGTGTTGCCAGTCTTGTACCGATGGTGATCGAGCAATCGAGCCGCGGCGAACGCGCCTTCGACATTTTTTCGCGGCTGCTGCGCGAACGCATCGTGTTCATCAACGGCGAGATCAACGACGACGTCTCGGCGCTGGTCTGCGCGCAGCTTTTGTCGCTGGAGTCGGACAATCCCGAGAAGGAGATCTCGCTCTACATCAACTCGCCCGGTGGCATGGTGACCAGCGGCTTCGCCATCTACGACACGATGCAGTATATCAGCTGTCCGGTGTCGACCGTGTGCATGGGCTTTGCCGCATCGATGGGATCGTTCCTGCTGATGGCGGGTGCGGCCGGGCGCCGCATCGCGCTGCCGAACGCCACCATCCTGCTGCATCAGCCGCTGGGCGGCTTCCAGGGCCAGGCTTCCGACATCCAGCGGCACGCCGAACGCATTGGCCAGACCAAACGCCACATGACCGAACTCTACGCCCAGCATTGTGGCCGCAGCTATGAAGAGGTCGAACGCACGCTCGACCGCGACCATTTCATGACGGCCCGCGAGGCCCAGGCATGGGGCATTGTCGACCATGTCTTCGACACCCGCAAAAAGGCGGCATGAGGCAAAGCCCAGATCAAATCCTGTTAGGTGTCGAAGATTTAACGATACCGGTCTGGTTCCGCTGGCGGCAGGTCCCTATAACGGGGGATGACCGACACTCACCGATCCGGAACATCGCACCGTGTCACAGCCGCCATGGTGCTCGTCGTCGTCTGCCTCGCGTCCAGTTCGGCACTTGCCGACGGCGCTTCGTTGTCGGCGCAAAAAAGTGCCCTGCCTGGCGTGACCGGCGACTATCGCATCGCCAAGCCGGCCCCGGTGCCCGAACCCGACGACGCGTTCCCCAGCAGCGGCAACGGGCAGTTCAAGATCGGCAATACGGATGTCAGGATTTCCGGCAGCATCACCGTCGATGTCGGAGTTGGCGGGATCAAGCCGCCTAGATAGGCAGAGATCGGGCCTGGCAACTCGGGCCCGCCCAAAAGAACAGCCCCGCCGTGCCTTGGGGCAAACGGACGGGGCTTTTTCTGGATTTTTAATCCATTCTTGCCGGGAGTGTACTGCCGGCGTTTGATTTCGGATGCTTCGCGGCATTCAGCCGACGATCCGACCATAGTCTCTGATTTTAAGGGATACGGCAGGTCACGGTTTGTCGGGCGGCGTAAACGCCTGCCTCTGGCACTTATGCCTGCCGCGGCTCCAATGACAACTGAAGCCCTGGTGGACTATCCGGTGGCGTCATGCTCCGCTCCTGTGTCCATTGCGACATTGTCCTGGCGAAGCGCAAATCGCTAATGCCTGCGGCGTCTCGCAGGCCGCCTTGGGGCGGCGAGGCCATCGAAAGACGGCCGGCTTCGCTGACTTCCGAAGACTGCTCCCGTGAGTTGGCCGCGTCAACCATCAATAGCCGGTTACGGGAAAATGTGATCGCCGGGAGGTTACGTCCAGGTCAGTTTCCGCACAGCTTTGTCAGGAGCGTGTTCGGCCTTTGTTCTTTCCGCTTGCCCCCTCGCGCGAAAGACGGTTAAACGAGTTCTGTCGGGAGTTGTGGCGTCTCTCGACGTGGCGGCAAAAAGACCTACATAGGGGATGGCTGGGAAAACCCGCCAATCCCACGAATTCCAGATCTGAGGCGGCGACCGGCGATGGCCGACCATAAATTCCTTTCCATTCGCGGGGCGCGCGAACACAATCTGAAGAACGTCGATCTCGACCTGCCGCGTGACAGCCTGATCGTCATGACCGGCCTGTCGGGCTCCGGCAAATCGTCGCTCGCCTTCGACACCATCTATGCCGAGGGCCAGCGCCGCTATGTCGAGAGCCTCTCGGCCTATGCACGGCAATTCCTCGAAATGATGCAGAAGCCCGACGTCGACCAGATCGATGGCCTTTCGCCGGCCATCTCCATCGAGCAGAAGACCACGTCGAAGAACCCGCGTTCGACGGTCGGCACCGTCACCGAGATCTACGACTATATGCGGCTTCTGTTTGCCCGGGTCGGCGTGCCCTATTCGCCGGCCACCGGCCTGCCGATCGAGAGCCAGACGGTCAGCCAGATGGTCGACCGGGTATTGGCGGTCGAGGAAGGCACGCGCCTGTTCCTGCTGGCGCCCATCGTGCGGGGCCGCAAGGGCGAGTACCGCAAGGAACTGCTGGAGTTGCAGAAGAAGGGGTTCCAGCGCGTCAAGGTCGACGGCATCTTCTATGAAATCGCCGACGTGCCGGCGCTGGACAAGAAATACAAGCACGACATCGACGTCGTCGTCGACCGCATCGTCGTGCGCGGCGACCTTGCCACGCGTCTCGCCGACTCTATCGAGACAGCGCTGAAACTGGCCGAGGGGCTGGCGGTGGCCGAGTTCGCCGACAAGCCGCTCGACGCCAGCCAGACCGGTGAGGATTCGGTCAACAAATCGAAGAACGAGACGCATGAGCGCATCCTGTTCTCGGAGAAATTCGCTTGCCCCGTGTCCGGCTTCACCATTCCGGAGATCGAACCCAGGCTGTTCTCCTTCAACAACCCGTTCGGCGCTTGCCCGACCTGTGACGGTCTCGGCAGCCAGCGCGCCATCGATCCCAACCTCGTCGTGCCCGACGAAAACGTGTCGCTGCGCGACGGCGCCGTCAGCCCGTGGGCGAAGTCAACTTCGCCCTATTACTCGCAGACGCTCGAGGCATTGGGCAAGGCGTACGACTTCAAGCTCGGCGACAAGTTCAAGGATCTTTCGACGCAAGCCCAGGAGGCGATCCTGCGCGGCACCGGCGAGCGCGAAATCACCTTCCAATATGATGACGGACTGCGCTCCTACAAAACCACCAAGACCTTCGAAGGCGTCATCCCCAATCTCGAGCGGCGTTGGAAAGAGACCGAATCCGCCTGGATGCGCGAGGAGATCGAGCGCTTCATGTCGGCAACACCCTGCCCGGTCTGCAAGGGCTACCGGCTGAAGCCAGAAGCGCTGGCGGTGAAGATCGCCGGCAAGCACATTGGCGAGGTCACGGAACAGTCGATCCGCAACGCCGACAAATGGTTCACCGATCTGCCGGCGCAGCTCAACGACAAGCAGAACGAGATCGCTGTCCGCGTCTTGAAGGAAATCCGCGAGCGCCTGCGCTTTCTCAACGATGTCGGGCTCGACTATCTCACCTTGTCGCGCAATTCCGGCACGCTGTCGGGCGGCGAAAGCCAGCGCATCCGGCTGGCCTCGCAGATCGGCTCTGGGCTGACCGGCGTGCTCTATGTGCTGGACGAGCCATCGATCGGCCTGCACCAGCGTGACAACACCCGCCTGCTCGACACGCTCAAGCATCTGCGCGACATCGGCAACACGGTGATCGTCGTCGAGCATGACGAGGACGCCATCCTACATGCCGACTATGTCGTCGATATGGGTCCGGCCGCCGGCATCCATGGCGGCGAGATCATCGCCCAGGGCACGCCACAGCAGGTGATGGCCAACCCCAATTCGATCACCGGCAAATATCTTTCGGGCGCACTCGAAGTGGCAACGCCAGCCATTCGCCGCGAAGCCAAGAAGAACCGGCGGCTGAAGATTGTCGGCGCGCGCGGCAACAATCTGAAGAACGTCACCGCCGAAATCCCGCTCGGCACCTTCACCGCCGTCACCGGCGTGTCGGGCGGCGGCAAGTCGACCTTCCTGATCGAGACACTGTTCAAGGCGGCTTCGCGCCGCATCATGGGCTCGCGCGAGCATCCGGCCGAGCATGACCGCATCGAGGGGCTGGAATTCCTCGACAAGGTCATCGACATCGACCAGTCGCCCATTGGGCGGACGCCGCGTTCGAACCCCGCCACCTATACCGGTGCCTTCACGCCGATCCGCGACTGGTTCGCAGGTCTTCCCGAGGCGAAGGCGCGCGGCTACCAGCCGGGACGTTTTTCCTTCAACGTCAAGGGCGGCCGCTGCGAAGCCTGCCAGGGCGACGGCGTCATCAAGATCGAGATGCACTTTTTGCCCGACGTCTACGTCACCTGCGACGTCTGCCACGGCAAGCGCTACAACAGGGAGACGCTCGACGTCCTGTTCAAGGGCAAGTCGATCGCCGACGTGCTCGATATGACCGTCGAGGAAGGTGTCGATTTCTTCGCAGCCGTGCCTGGCGTGCGCGACAAGCTGGAGACGCTGAAGCAGGTCGGCCTTGGCTACATCCATATAGGCCAGCAGGCGACGACGCTGTCCGGCGGCGAGGCGCAGCGCATCAAGCTGGCCAAGGAACTGTCGCGCAAGGCGACCGGCAAGACGCTCTACATCCTCGACGAGCCGACCACCGGCCTGCATTTCCACGACGTCGCCAAGCTGTTGGAAGTGCTGCACGAACTGGTCGACCAGGGCAATACGGTGGTCGTCATCGAGCACAATCTCGAAGTGATAAAGACCGCCGACTGGGTGCTTGATCTCGGCCCCGAAGGCGGAGATGGCGGCGGCGAACTGGTCGCCTCCGGCACGCCGGAAGCCATCGTGCGCGAGAAACGCAGCTACACCGGCCAGTTCCTGAAAGAGCTTCTGGAGCGCCGCCCCGGAGGCAAGCGCGAAGCGGCGGAGTGATGACAGAGGATGGTCTGATCACGGTCCAGAGCCGCTTTGGCATGAGGCTTGCCCGTCCCGAAGATCTCGCCGCGATCGTCGCGCTGACGCAAGCGGCCTATGCTCCCTACAGTGCGATACTCGACGCGCCACCGATCCCGGTTACCGAGGACTACGCGCCACGCATCGCCCAGGGCGAGGTCCGGCTTCTTGAGAGCGACGGCGCGCTTGCCGGGCTGATCACGCTGGAACGCCATCCTGATCACGCGATGATCTTCTCCGTCGCGGTCGCCCCCGGCTTTCAAGGCAAGGGGTTCGGCATCGCGCTGCTCAATCATGCCGACGAGCAAGCGCGTCTGTGGGGTTTGCCGGAGGTGCGGCTCTACACCAACGCCAAGATGGAGCGGAACATCGCGCTCTATCTGGCCTATGGTTTTCACGAAACGAGTCGCCGACCCAACCCCTATCGGCCAGGGTGGATACTGGTCGACATGGCCAAACCCGTAGGAAGGCCCAGCGCGGCCTGATCGCTTTGAGAAATCTGGTAGGACGACAATGAGCACATCGGGAACAATCCGCGCCGGCATGGGCGGCTGGACCTTCGAGCCCTGGGACACGTCCTTCTATCCCGAAAAACTGTCGAAGGCGAAGCAACTGCAATATGCCACCCGGCAGGTGCCGAGCATCGAGGTCAACGGCACCTATTATTCGAGCTTCAAGGAGCCGACCTTCGTCAAATGGGCCAACGAGGCGCCGGACGGTTTCGTCTATTCGCTGAAAGGCAACCGCTTCGTCACCAACAGACGCGTGCTGGGCGAAGCCGGCGAATCGATGATGCGTTTCCTGAGTTCCGGCGTTGCAGCACTCGGCGACAAGCTCGGGCCGATCCTGTGGCAGTTCGCGCCGACCAAGAAGTTCGATCCGGACGATTTCGAAGCGTTTCTGAAGCTGCTGCCGGAAAGGCAGGACGGCGTCGCGCTGCGCCACGCGCTCGAAGTCCGCAACGACAGCTTTATCGTGCCGGAATTCGCCGCGCTTGCCCGAAAATACAAGGCGGCGATCGTCTATGCCGACCATGCCAAATATCCTGACATCGCCGATATCACCGGCGATTTCGTCTATGCGCGGCTGCAGACCGGCAGCGACGACAATCCTGATTGCTACACGCCAAAGGGCCTCGACGAATGGGCGGAGCGCGCAAAAATCTGGGCGGAAGGCAAGCAGCCGGCCGATCTGCGGCACGCCGACCCCGCCACCGACGCCCCGGTCCTGCCGCGCGACGTGTTCGTCTACTTCATCACCGAGGGCAAGGTGCGCGCACCCTTCGGGGCGATGGCGCTGATGAAGCGTGTGGCCGATTAAAGTGGCAAGCTTGCGCCGCGGTCATGTCTTTTGTCGCGACTTCGAGGTCGGGTGTTGCTGCGTGTTCGGAACCTGCGGGGCATCTTGACCGTTTTGCCTATCTCCCCGAGAGCCGGTTTCCACGGCGGCCGGGTGGGCAAAAGCGAGGAGAGATGGCTATCATCCTCATCGGAGCGTTGCTGACTATAGCCGGCCTTGTGTACATGGCGGTTGCAGCCCTGAGGCGCGGCCAGTTGAGCGGCGGCTCGGTGCCTGCGGGCTCGGATCGACCGAAGCCAAACCTGGCAATGACGGGTCCGACGCTTGAGCCACCCCGGCGTGGCCTTCGCTTCCTGGGCCTCTCGCAACATTGGCCGGGTTTGCTGATGATGGCGATCGGCATCATCATGCTGTTGTCGGTGGCAATTCTCTGACACAGAGAAATCCTTGGCGTTCTCGGCCCATCGTAACCTTATCGACACTTCCTTGCCGCATGAATGTGCCGACGCCAAGCCGCAGAGCTGGGACCGCCGGCAGGGAAAGAGAGGCATGTCGCTCGACTACACTTCGCTTCTGCTGGCCGTCGGGTTCTCCGCCGCTTGCCTCAGCCTCACATTGTTTGGCATGTGGCTGACCGCCCGCACGGAAAAATTCCTGCTGACATGGGCGATCAGTCTGGTGTTCGTGGTCGGCGATATCTTCATCTATGACGCCTATATCGAGATGCCGGGACGCCTGCTCGGCATCGCCACCTCGGCGTTCCTGCTGATCGGCTTTTCGGCCATGCTGGGTGCTGCCTATCAGTTCCGAACCGGCGGCTCGCCATTGCCACGGGCGCTGTGGGGTTGCGTTTCCTTGGCGATAGCGTTGCCTCCCATGGGTTTGGGCTATGATGGCCTCGGCTTCATGTTCGAGAACATGTTCGCCGCCTTGCTCCTGTTTGCCACGGCGTTCGAATATTGGAGAGGCCGCGATGAGGCACCCGCCCTGACGATCGGCATCATCGCGCTCTATTCGGCCACGGCCACGTCCTTCGCGCTCTGCGCCATGGTTCTTGCCTGGGATGGCGAACTGGTGCTCGGACACGCACCAAGCAACTGGGCCGAGGAGCTAAGCCTCATCGTGGTTATCGCCAGCATGACGGGTATTGGCGCGCTTTCGCTTGCCCTCAACCAGGGGCGTCTGGCGCGGCACCACCACCGCAACGCCCTGACGGATTCCTTGACCGGCCTGCTCAACCGGCGCGCTCTGTTCGAGATGCACGGCGACGTCCCGGTCGGCGCCTTTACCGCGGTGGTCGTCTTCGACCTCGACAATTTCAAAGCCATCAACGACGAATTCGGCCACGCGGCGGGCGATGAAGTGCTGAAGGTGTTCGCCAGGGAACTCGCTGGCAATCTTCGCCAGACCGACGTCGCCGCGCGCATGGGCGGCGAAGAATTCGCACTGGTACTGAAGCGCACGCTGCCGGAAACGGTCGAGGAATCGGCAGAGCGCATCCGGGCCGTGTTCGCGACGCGGCAGATAGAAACCGAAAACGGCTCGCTGAGCTGCACGGTTAGCGCCGGTTTTGCGTTTGGCAGCAAGGAAGGGCTCAGCTTCGACAAGGTGCTCAACGCCGCCGACAAGGCGCTCTACGACGCCAAGCGAGGCGGTCGCAACCGCGTCGTGACCGCCTCTCCCTTCCGGCGCGCGAGCTGATCACGCGTACATGCCGAGCCTGTGATTGTTGGATAGCGGAGGCCGCCCTTAGGCCGCCATGACGATTTCATTGAAGGCATCGAGGTCGACGTAGAAGACCTTGGTGATCTCCTCGATCAGATCGTCGTAGTCGCAGCCCTGTGACCTCAAGATATTGATGGCGGCGATGATGTCGACGCGTTCGGTAAGCCGCCGCTTCTGGTAGTCCTCGACGTAACGTTCCATGGCTGTCCCTTAGCCTGTGTGCCCAAACGCGTTTGAACGACAATCAGATCGGGAAGCTAGGAAGCCTTGCTTGCGTGGAACTTGCAGAACCTTCGCCGCGCCTCGATCTGCTATAACCAGACTGATACGGAAACGGCCGACTCACAAAGCCTGGAAAAGACTAGCATGCGATATTGCATGTGCCAGAGACGCAGATGATGGACGGAAGAAATATTGGACTTGCCAAGAACTTGAAATCTTCAAATGAAGTTCAGTGCCGATTCTAGACCGTGAGGAATTTGCGAACATCAGCCCGGTCTAAATCTTCCGCCGGGCCGGTGTGGACGATCTGGCCGCGATCCATGATGTTGACCTCGTCGGCGAGTTCGCGGCAGAAGTCGAGATACTGTTCGACCAGCAGCACGGCGATGCCGGCCTGGTCGCGCAGATAGCGTATGGCGCGGCCGATATCCTTGATGACAGAGGGCTGGATGCCTTCGGTCGGCTCATCGAGCACCAGCAGCTTCGGCCGCATTACCAGCGCCCTGCCGATGGCCAACTGCTGCTGTTGGCCGCCGGAAAGATCGCCGCCACGGCGGCCAAGCATCTGCCTCAGCACCGGAAACAGCTCGAAGACGTGCGCCGGCACGTTGCGGTCGGCGCGCCTCAAGGGGGCGAAGCCGGATTCGAGGTTTTCCCGCACGCTGAGCAGCGGAAAAATCTCTCTGCCCTGCGGCACGAATGCGATGCCCGACCGGGCGCGGTCATACGCCGCGCTCCGGTCGAGCGCCTTCCCCTCGAAGGCAACGCTCCCGCTCGTCAGCCGGTGGTGGCCGACGATCGATCTCATCAAACTGGTCTTGCCGACGCCGTTGCGGCCGAGCACGCAGGTGATCTTGCCCGCACCCGCCTTCAGCGACACGCCGCGCAGCGCCTGGGCGGCGCCATAGTGGAGCGTGGCATTGGAAACTTCGAGCATGTCAGCGCCTTCTCCAGAACCGGAGGAACGACATGTCGAAGTGATGGAATTGCACCCGCCAGATCATGCTCATCTTCCCAGATAGACTTCGACGACGCGCTCGTCGGCCGAGACGAAATCGAGCGTCCCTTCGGAGAGCACCGAACCTTCATGCAGACAGGTCACCTTCACGCCGAGTTCGCGCACGAAGTGCATGTCATGCTCGACGACGATGACCGAATGGTCGTGGGCGATATCCCTGAGCAGCCGCGCGGTTTCCTCGGTCTCGGCATCGGTCATGCCGGCAACCGGCTCATCGACCAGAAGCAGCTTCGGGTCCTGCGCCAGCAGCATACCGATCTCGAGCCATTGTTTCTGGCCGTGGCTGAGATTGGCGGCGAGCTCGCGGCGCTTGTCACCCAACCGGATGATGCCGAGGATGTCATCGATCCGCCGAGCCTCGGCGGCCGATTGGCGGTGGAACAGCGCCGGGAAGATCGAACGCGGCCCCTTTAGCGCCAGCATCAGGTTGTCTTCAACGCTGTGGCTTTCGAAGACGGTGGGCTTCTGGAATTTGCGACCGATGCCCATCATGGCGATTTCGGCTTCGTCATGCCTGGTGAGGTCCACCTGGCCGTCGAAGAATACTTCGCCTTCGTCGGGCCGTGTCTTGCCCGTGACGATGTCCATCATTGTCGTCTTGCCGGCGCCGTTGGGACCGATGATGGCGCGCATCTCGCCCTTGTCGAGCACCAGCGACAGATTGTTGATGGCACGAAAGCCGTCGAAGGAGACCGAGACGCCGTCGAGATAGAGGATGGTGTTGGATTTGCTCATGGCCGCTTACTCCGCCGCCTGCGGCTCGGGGGCGGACCAGGACCATTCGCCCGGATTTCTCGCCGGCGAACGAACCGGCTTCGAGGTCGCGGACACGATCCCAACCTCGGTGCCGGCTTCTTCAGCGGCGGAGGCCGCGCGCAACGCCCTGGCATTGCCGCGCCAGCTGTCCCACATGCCGATGATGCCCTTCGGCAAGAGCAAGGTGACGGCGACGAACAGGCCGCCCAGCGCAAACAACCAGAATTCCGGCAGCACGCCGGTGAACCAGGATTTGCCGGCATTGACGAGCAACGCGCCGATGATCGGTCCGACAATGGTGCCCCGCCCGCCGACCGCCGCCCAGATCACCACCTCGATGGAGTTGGACGGCTCGAACTCGCCGGGATTGATGATGCCGACCTGCGGCACGTAGAGCGCGCCGGCAATGC
This sequence comes from Mesorhizobium sp. ES1-3, assembly GCF_020164795.1. Taxonomy (NCBI): domain Bacteria; kingdom Pseudomonadati; phylum Pseudomonadota; class Alphaproteobacteria; order Hyphomicrobiales; family Phyllobacteriaceae; genus Mesorhizobium; species Mesorhizobium sp. ES1-3. The sequence goes on along the minus strand of NZ_JAIUGW010000002.1, from coordinate 223,503 downwards.
CGGCCATGACGGCCGAAACGGTGAAGGCAAACAGCTTTACGTTCTCCGCCCGCCAGCCGAGGAAGCGCGTGCGGCTCTCGGCGTCGCGCACGGCCATCAGCAGCTTGCCGTATTTGGAGCCGACGATCGCCCAGGTGATGAAGACGGCGAGTGCGAGCATGATGGCGCTGGCGGCGAACAGTGCCGAACGGGTCGCATCGGCTTGCACGTTGAAGCCCAGAATATCCTTGAAATCGGTGAGCCCGTTGTTGCCGCCGAAACCCATGTCGTTGCGGAAGAAGGCAAGCAGCAGCGCATAGGTCATCGCCTGGGTGATGATCGAGAGATAGACGCCGGTGACACGGCTGCGGAAAGCGAACCAGCCGAAGATGAAGGCAAGCAGGCCGGGCACTGCCAGCACCATGAGGCCGGCGAACCAGAAATGGTCGAAGCCGGTCCAGAACCAGGGCAATTCCTTGTAGTTCAGGAACACCATGAAATCGGGCAGGATCGGGTTGCCGTAGACGCCGCGCGAGCCGATCTGGCGCATCAGATACATTCCCATCGCATAGCCGCCGAGCGCGAAAAACGCGCCGTGGCCGAGCGAGAGGATGCCGCAATACCCCCAGACCAGGTCGAGCGAGAGCGCCAGCAGCGCATAGCAGAGATATTTGCCGGTCAGCGCCACGATGTAGGACGGCACGTAGAAGGCGCTGGTCGGCGAAACGGCCAGGTTGAGCAGCGGCACGATGACGGCCACCGCCAGCAGGACGAAAATGGTGATGGCGATGCGGCGGTCAGCGCCCGCGGCGAAGAAGCGTCCTGACATCATGCTTCCACCGCCCTGCCCTTGAGCGCGAACAGGCCGCGCGGGCGCTTCTGAATGAACAGGATGATCAGCACCAGGACGACGATCTTGCCGAGCACGGCGCCGGCATAGGGCTCGAGAACCTTGTTGACGATGCCCAGCGAAAAGGCGCCGACCAACGTGCCCCAGAGATTGCCGACACCGCCGAAGACGACGACCATGAAGCTGTCGATGATGTAGCCGCGGCCGAGATTGGGCGAGACATTGTCGATCTGGCTGAGCGCGACGCCGGCAATGCCGGCAATTCCCGATCCCAGCGCGAAAGTCAGCGCGTCGACCCAGGGCGTCCTGATGCCCATCGAGGCGGCCATGCGCCGGTTGGCGGTGACGGCGCGCATCTGCAAACCCCAGGGCGTGCGCTTCATCACGTAGAGCAGCATGCCGAACACCGTGAGCGCGAACACCAGAATCCACAGACGGTTCCAGGTGATGGCCAGTTGTCCGATGTCGAATGAGCCGGACATCCAAGACGGATTGCCGACCTCCTGGTTGGTCGGTCCGAAGATCGAGCGCACCGCCTGCTGCAGGATAAGCGAGACGCCCCAGGTCGCCAGCAGCGTCTCCAGCGGCCGGCCGTAGAGGAAGCGGATCACACCGCGTTCTATGATGAGACCGACGAACGCCGCAACCAGGAAGGCAAGCGGCAGCGCAATCACCAGCGACCAGTCGAACAATGAGGGAAAGGATGTCCGGATCACCTGCTGGACGACGAAGGTCGTGTAGGCGCCAAGCATCACCATCTCGCCATGTGCCATGTTGATGACGCCCATGACGCCGAACGTGATGGCAAGACCGATCGCGGCCAGCAGCAAGACCGACCCCAGCGAAATCCCGTACCAGATGTTCTGGCCGGCATCCCACAAGGCCAGCGTCGAATTGATACTGGCGATCGCAGCCGTCGCCGCGTCCTTGACGGTGCCGGAGGCACTGGCTTCGACCGAGGTAAGCACCGAAACCCCATCGCGGTCGCCACGCGCACCGATCAAGGCGACTGCGGCGAGTTTGTCGGCCTCAGGCCTATCGGAAACAAGCACCGAGGCCGCACGAGCCTGTTCTAGAAGGGCCTTGACGCTGGCCACGGTCTCGCTGGCGATCGCCGTGTCGAGCGGCCCGATATTTGCGGCATCGGGCGTCTTGAACATGGTGTCGGCCGCGGCCAACCGAACAGCCGGATCCTTGGCGCCAAGCGTCAACGTGCCCAGTGCGTCGCGGATGACGCGGCGCAGCGTGTTGTTGACCTTGATCTTGGCGACGCCGTCCTTGGCAGCCTCGCCAGATGCATCGCTGCTCAGCGGATCGAAAAGCTGGACGCTTTCGCCGGTTTCCTTGCCGACGAAGACCAGGGAATCGGTCTTGCGGATATAGAGGTTGCCGTCGGCGAGCGCCGAGAGCGGGCGTTCGACGGTCGGGTCGCCGGTAGCCGCCAGTTCATGGACGACAGCTCCGGTCTCCGAAAAACCCTTGGCCGTCGCGAATTTGGCGATGATGGCACGCAGATCGGCTTCGCCTGCCCCCGACGACGACAGCGTCGCCAGCAGGAACAACAGCGTCAGGCCAATCGTGCGGATCAAGGTCATCGGCTTCCGTGAACCCTTGGAGGCTTGAAATGGGGCGTCCGGACGATGGAGGAAACCGTCCGGACGCGCGCGGTCTTGGGCATGGGCCCGAAGGCCCAGCCCGGTAGACCTGGGAGGATCAGTTCGTTCCCTTGCCGCCGCACTTGCCCGTGGCAACGTTGAAGTTGCCGCAGGACAGAGGCTTGCGCCAATCGGAGATCAGGTCCTTGGAGTCGGGCAGGTAATCCGACCATTCGTCGCCCATCACCAGGCCCGGCGTGCGCGAAACCGTTTCGAACTGGCCGTCGGCCTGGATTTCGCCGATCAGCACCGGCTTGGTGATGTGATGGTTCGGCATCATCGTCGAGTAGCCGCCGGTCAGGTTCGGCACAGAAACGCCGACCATGGCGTCGATGACTTTGTCCGGATCGGTGGTGCCGGCCTTCTCGACCGCCTTCACCCACATGTTGAAGCCGATATAGTGGGCTTCCATCGGGTCGTTTGTGGTGCGCTTGTCGTTCTTGATGAACTTGTGCCAGTCGGCGATGAACTTCTTGTTCTCCGGCGTATCGACACTCTCGAAGTAGTTCCAGGCGGCGAGATGGCCGACCAGGGGCGCGGTGTCGAGACCGGCAAGCTCTTCCTCACCGACAGAGAAGGCCATGACCGGGATGTCCTCGGCCTTGATGCCCTGGTTGCCGAGTTCCTTGTAGAACGGCACGTTGGCATCGCCATTGACGGTCGACACGACGGCGGTCTTCTTGCCGGCCGAGCCGAATTTCTTGATCGCCGAGACTTCGGTCTGCCAGTCGGAGAAGCCGAACGGCGTATAGTTGACCATGATGTCTTCAGCCGCGACGCCCTTGGCTTTCAGATAGGCTTCGAGGATCTTGTTGGTGGTGCGTGGATAAACGTAGTCGGTGCCTTCGAGCACCCAGCGCTTCACCGAACCGCCATCCTCGCTCATCAAGTAATCGACCGCCGGAATGGCCTGCTGGTTCGGCGCGGCACCCGTGTAGAACACGTTGCGCTCGCTCTCCTCGCCTTCATACTGGACGGGGTAGAACAGGATGTTGTCGAGCTCGGAGAACACCGGCAGCACCGACTTGCGCGACACCGAGGTCCAGCAGCCGAACACCGCCGCGACCTTGTCCTTCGAGATCAGCTCGCGCGCCTTTTCGGCGAACAGGGGCCAGTTGGAAGCCGGATCGACGACGACAGCTTCGAGCTTCTTGCCGAGCAGGCCGCCCTTGGCGTTCTGCTCGTCGATGAGCATCAGCATGGCGTCCTTGAGCGTCGTCTCCGAAATCGCCATCGTGCCCGACAGCGAATGGAGAATGCCGACCTTGATCGTGTCGTCGGCAGCCCTGGCCGGAGCGGACATCACCAGACCGGCGGCAACCACGCTCGCCGAGAACATTTTTGTTATTGTCGAGAAATTACCCCTCATTGCGGAAGACTCCCAAGCTGGTTGATTGCACCGCAACACTACGATGCAACCCCCATGCCAACCGCTGTGGGTATGCCGAAAATGGGAAAATAATCGAACTTTGTCAGTTAGTTATTATATTAGACTGAACAAAATAAAGAGAGCCGGTTAAGAATTGGCTGAGGGAATTTTGCGCAGCACACAGGCATTTGCCTAAATTTTGCCCAAATTGATCAAGTGCCTAGTTTTTGATCTCGACAAACAGATCGCAGACAGCGGATGTTGCGGCACGGAACGGAAATAGGGCAAGCTCGCGTTTCAACCGAGCAACGTCATGGCATCCCTGATTTCCCGCACTTTTATTGGCACAGTGCTTCTGGCGGCGGCAACCGGGGCGGCGCGGGCCGATTTCAGCGACGGCAAGATGCCCGACGGCACCTATCACTGCGAAGTCTACCTGCTCGGCATGTTCCTCAATCTCGGCGACATCACCATCAAGGGAAACATCTATACAGGCCCCGTCACCTTCGGTACCGCCCAACAGGCTTACAATTACCAGATGGACGCAAACGGTGTGATCTCCTGGCTGGGTCCACTGGGCGGCTACACTACTGGCGGCAACGCGCTCTCGATGACCCAGGCCACGCTGGACGGCGAGAGCCCGCCCTCCTTCGACATCATCATGAAGCAGCCCGATGGTGCCTTCACCGCCTCGACCTGCACCCGGGGAGGCAATCAGTAGGTCTTCCCTTGCAACGGCACCGCCTCGGTGCGGTCTGCAACCCTGCCCGTCTTATCACGTCATTTGGATGTTGCCGCAACGACCGCCGGCCGGTCGGAGCCTGAGGCCGCGAACAACAAAAAATGGCGCGGAACCCGGTCAGGTTCCGCACCAGCAGGCAGTCGGGAGGTCAGATGGTTTTCGCCGACATTTGCGCAGCGATGTAATCGGCCTGGCGGATCGCCAGCGACACGATTGTGAGGGTCGGATTCTCGGCGGCACCCGTGGTGAACTGGCTGCCGTCCGACACGAACAGGTTCTTGATGTCGTGCGTCTGGCCATGCTTGTTGACGACGCCGTCGGCCGCCTTCTCGCTCATCCGGTTTGTGCCGAGATTGTGGGTCGAGGGATAGGGTGGCGTCGGGAAGGTGCGCGTGGCGCCGACCGCATCGTAAAGCGCCGAGGCCTGCTTGTAGGCATGGTTGCGCATCGCCGTGTCGTTGGGATGGTCGTCGAAATGCACATCGGCGATCGGCATGCCGTGCTCGTCCTTCTCGTCGGCATGCAGTGTGATGCGGTTCTCTTCGCGCGGCATGTCCTCGCCGACGATCCACAGGCCGGCCATGTGGTCGTAGTGGTCGAGTGCGGTGGTGAACGACCTACCCCAGCTGCCTGGGTCGAGGAAGGCAGCCATGAACGGCAGCCCGAGCGAAAGCGTCTCGAACTCGTAACCGCCGACGAACCCTCGCGATGGATCATGGCGAGCCTCGTCGCGGATGATACCGGCCATGGTGGTGCCGCGATACATGTGCACCGGCTTGTCGAAGATCGCATAGACCGATCCCGTCGTATGACGCATGTAGTTCTTGCCTACCTGCCCCGACGAATTGGCAAGGCCGTGCGGGAACTTGGCCGATTGCGAATTGAGCAGCAGGCGCGGGCTCTCGATCGAGTTGCCGGCGACGGCGACGATGCGGGCCTTCTGTTCCTGCAGCTTGCCGTCCTTGTCCGCATAGACGACGCCGGTGACCTTTCCCGAGGCGTCATGGTTGATCTTGATCGCCATGGCGTTCGGCCGGACTTCGAGATGGCCCGTCGCCTCGCCCTTGGGGATTTCGGTATAGAGCGTCGACCATTTGGCGCCCCATTTGCAGCCTTGAAAGCAGAAGCCGGTCTGCTGGCAGGAATTGCGGTCATCGCGTTCGACCGAATTGATCGCCATGTTGCCGGTATGGCACTCCTTGTAGCCGAGCTTGTCGGCACCAGCCTTCAGCACCTTGAAATTGTTGTTGCCCGGCAGCCGCGGCCAGTCATTGGTGCCGGTGACGCCCATCTTGGCCTCCGCCTTGGCGTAGTAGGGCCCCATTTCGGCGAGCGTCACCGGCCAATCCAGAAGATTGGCGCCGTCCAGCTTGCCGTAGGTCGACAGCGTCTTGAACTCATGCTCCTGGAAGCGCAGCGAAGCGCCCGCCCAGTGGGTGGTCGAGCCGCCGACAGATTTGACGATCCAGGCCGGCAGGTTGGGAAAATCCTTGGCCACGCGCCAGTCGCCGGAGGTGGTGCGCTTGTCCTTCCAGGCGAGCTGGGCGAACGAATCCCACTCGTCGTTGATGAAGTCCTCATATTCATGGCGGGCGCCGGCCTCGAGGATGACGACGTCGATGCCCTTCTGCGCCAGTTCGTTGCCGAGCGTGCCGCCGCCGGCGCCGGAGCCGATGATGACGACCACGCCATCGTTTTTCAGGTCAAATGCTGCTGCCATGGTTTCCTCCCATGAAATCAATTGAATGCGGTTGCGCGCAGTGAGGTCAGAGCCATTCGATGTCGCTGAAACCGCGCGCGATATAGCCGCCTTTGGAGTAGGATTCGCCCTCGTAGCCGAAGATCGGCCAGACCTCCTTCTGGTTATAGAGGCTGACGACGAGGCCGCCGCGCACCGCCTGAAAGAAAGGCGAGCTCTCGATGTCCCGAAGCAGCGCCACACGTTGCTCTTCCCAGCCGAGCCCGCGATAACCGCCCTCGCCGGCTCTCTTGTCGAGATCGGCGATGCCGTTTTCGATCAGCTCCTTGTGAGCCGGGTCCTTGGCGGCCATCTCGTCATGGCCCTTGACCGCGACGGCGTAGTACTTGTCGGGAACCTGATCATGCGGATAGACGTCGCGCGCCATCTGGATCAGCGTCGCCATCGTCTCGGGCTTCAGAGACGAGGTTTCGAGTCCCCAGGCGTGTTCTGGGCTGATAACGGCACTGCCGGCAATGACGAGCAGCGCGCCGATACCACTGCGTTTCAAGAGTTCGCGACGTGAAAGTCCGGGCTTTCCGTCATAGATCGTGACCATATGTTCCTCCCTGCTTGCTGTTCGCACCGCCGAGGGTGCCGTTGCTGGAGCCGCGCCGACCCGCGCAGCCGGTTGTCCCCTATTGGAAGCGCCCTCCGCGCTGTAGGACCTCGATCTTGTAGCCGTCGGGATCCTCGATGAAGAAGAAGCGGGCGATGAGCGCACCTTCGCGATTGAATTCGACGATCTTCTTCGGGTTGAGGCCGAGCGCGCCGAGCCGGTCGTGCTCGCTGTCGAGATCGGCGACCGAGACTGCTAGGTGGCCATAGCCGTCGCCCAGCACATAGGGCTCCTGCCGCCCCTTGTTGACGGTCAGTTCGACCTCGAAAGGTACATCGGCATTGCCGAGGTAGACCAGCGTGAAGGTTTCGAAATCCAGCCGTTCGGCGACCTCCAGGCCGAATGCCTTGGTGTAGAAATCGATGGAGCGGGCATCGTCGAGAACCCGGATCATGGTGTGGATTGCCTTCGCCAAATCAGACTCCGCAGCTTCGTGCTTTCGAGGGTGATTATGCGCGCCTGCGAAGAAAGGTGGTGGCAGCCGATTACCACGCATGAGATTGGAAAAACCGATATGTCCCCATCCTAAGGACGAAAGTCTGCTTGCCGTTGACGACCGTCCGGTCGATGATGAAACCGCAGGCAGTGTTCAAAAGGCACCGACCGCCCGTCGGTGCCCAAGACCAACAAAAACGGGAGGTAACGATGTGCAGAGTCTTTGCCGCACAGGATCCGGAAGGCTATCGCCAGATCAACCGGTCGATCCGCATCGACGGACATTCGACCAGCATTCAGCTCGAGGCCACGTTCTGGGCCTTGCTTGACGAAATCGCGGAAAGCCAGAATCTGACAACGCCGAAGTTCATCTCGAAGCTCTACGACGAAGCGATCGAGATCAACGGCGAAATCCCGAACTTCGCGTCGATGCTGCGCACCACTTGCGCACTCTATCTGCGTGGCCACCGGCCATCCATGGAGGAGGTGCTGAAGCGCGAGGCCGCCTAGCGCCCTGCCGTGGCAATTTCGAGCGCCAGGCGGCTCATGTCGGTGAAAAGTTCCTGGCGTTCGGAATAGGCGGTCGGTTCGCCGGTGACCAGATCGTCGACGACGGTCAGCAGCGACAATGCCCTCGCGCCGAAATGCGCCGAGATGCGATAGAGAGCGCTGGTTTCCATGTCTACGGCCAGCGCTCCGAGCGCCCTTACGTCGGCATAGCGGACGCGTGCTTCAGGATGGTAGAATACGTCGGTGCAGGCTGTCAGGCCGGCGTGGTGATCGATGCCGAGTTCGGCTGCCTTGACCAATGCGCAAGCGAGCAGCGCTGGATCCGGGCCGACATCAGCATCGTAAAGGCCAAAGACGCGACCGCTCTCGGTGTTTTCAGGCCGCGCCGATTGCGAGATCACAAGGCTGCGAAGCTTTGCCTCGGGGCTCAGGGTACCGCAGGTGCCGGTGCGGATCAGTGTTCGGGCGCCATAATACTCAAGCAATTCATGCGCATAGATCAGGAACGACGACACGCCGATTCCTGTCATCTGAATGCTGACAGGCTTGCCGCGAAACGAACCGGTAAAACCGAGCGCACCGCGTCGGCGATTGACGCAACGCGGCGCGTCCAGGAATGCCTGCGCCATCCACTCCGCGCGCTGCGGGTCGCCCGGCAACAATACCGTGTCGGCGTAGTCGCCTTTGCCTGCCTCGATGTGTGGCGTCAACAGCTGCTCCCCCGAGCCCGCCTGCCGTATTGCCAATAATCATGGCGTTGTTACGGCGTTGTGCAAGGGCGCAGCATCAGAAATACCTAAGCTTCAAGCACATCCTTCACGATCGTGGCCAGTTGCTTGAGCGAGAACGGCTTTGGCAGGAAGCCGAAATGCGCCTCCGCCGGCAGGTTCCTGGCGAACGCGTCCTCGGCATAGCCGGAGACGAAGACGAACTTGATGTCCGGCTGACGTTTGCGCAATTCACCGAGCAGCGTCGGCCCGTCCATTTCCGGCATCACCACGTCGGAAACGACGATATCGACCTTGCCGCCGAGTGCTTCGAACACTTCCAGCGCCTCGACGCCCGAGGACGCCTCGTGAACGGTGTAGCCGCGCGAGGTCAGCGCCCGCATGCCGCCCATGCGCACCGCGTCCTCGTCCTCGACCAGCAGCACCGTGGCCGACCCGGACAGGTCCTTGGCATTGTCGACCGGTTTGACCGGTGCCGCGGCCGGCGCTTCGCCGGGTTCGGCTGCTTTTTTCGCTTCAGCGACGTGACGCGGCAGGAAGATGCGGAAGGTCGATCCCTTGCTGAGTTCGGAATCACAGAAAATGAAACCGCCGGTCTGCTTGATGATGCCGTAGACCATGGACAGGCCAAGGCCCGTGCCCTTGCCGACCTCCTTGGTGGTGAAGAACGGCTCGAAGATCTTCTTCAGCACGTCGGGCGCGATGCCGCTGCCGGTATCCTCGACTTCGACCACCACATAGTCGGCGGCTGCAAGTTCGCGATAGGGAAAGGTCTTGCACTCCTCGGCGGTCACGTTGCGGGTGCGCACCGTAAGATCGCCGCCGGCCGGCATCGCGTCGCGCGCGTTGACCGCCAGGTTGACCACCACTTGCTCGAACTGGCCGATATCGACCTTGACCGGCCACAGGTCGCGGCCATGGTCGATCTTGAGCTTGATGTCGTTGCCAACGAGGCGGGCAAGCAGCATCCTGAGATCGGCGAGCACGTCGGTGAGGTTCAGCACTTCCGGCCGCAGCGTCTGCTTGCGCGAGAAGGCCAGCAACTGTCTCACCAGGGAGGCCGCGCGATTGGCATTCTGCTTGATGTTCATGATGTCCGGGAAGGACGGATCCGACGGCCTGTGATTGGTCAAAAGCAGGTCGGATGCCATGATTATGGCGGTCAGCACATTGTTGAAGTCGTGCGCGATGCCACCGGCGAGCTGGCCGACGGCCTGCATCTTCTGGCTTTGCGCCATCTGCCCTTCGAGCGCCTTCTGCTCGGTCGTCTCGACAGCGTAGACGATGGCCGATTCCTCGGCTCCTTCGCCGCCCGTGCCGTCGGCGACGGCGTTGACGTAGAAACGGATATGCCGCTCTTCATTGCCGGGCAGAACGGTGTCGATCGGATCGATATCGGCCTGCCGCTGCCGGGCTTTCTCGAACGCGGCGGCAAAGGCCGGCCGGTCGCGATCATGGATTACCGTGTCGAGCCGCACACGGCGATCCACGGCATCGCGGTCGACGACCGAGGAAAACAGCGACAGGAATGGTGCGTTGGTGCGCAGGATGCGCCCGCCGGCATCGACGCCGGCGATCGCCATCGGTGTCGAATTGAAGAAGCGGGTGAAGCGCACTTCCGAAGCCCGCAGATCGGCCGAGGCATCCTCGCCTTGCGTGCGGTTGAGCACGATCGTGCGCGTCGGCCCGCCGACACCTTCGCGGCTGGCGGACACGCGATGCATGAAGCGTACTGGCAGCGCCTCGCCGGTCATCGTCGTCAAGTCGAGATCGATGACCGCATTGCGCGTCGTTCCGGGGTCCGCCTTGACGGAGCGCACAAGCGCCATGCCGTCGCCGGCAACGATATCGGGCAAGGTGACGGCTCCGGGCGTGAAGCTGGCAAGGTCGATGCCCAGCCATCCGGCGAGCGTGGCGTTGATGTAGGTGACGCGGCCGTCCTGGTCCGCCGAAAAGAAACCGGCCGGTGCGTGGTCGAGGTGATCGATGGCTTTCTGCAGGTCGAGGAAGAAACGCTCCTGCTCGGCCCGCTCCTGCGAAATATCGGCGAGCTGCCATGCCAGCATCGGCAAGCGCTGGCCCGGAACGCTGAATGTGCGTGCGCGTGCCCGGTACCAGCGGGCGCCCGGTTCGGCGCCGGGCCGGATCGATTGCGCGAGCCGGAACTCGCCATCGCCCGGCTGCCCGTCACGCAATCCCGACGCCAGCCGATAGATGGTCACCGAGGCCTCGGGGACATCCGAGAGCAATCCTTCGACCGTCTTCAGGTCGGCAGCCGAGGCGGCTCCGGTCATATCGGCATAGGCTCGGTTGGCGTAGATGACGCGGCCCTTGGTGTCCGTGACCAGCAGGCCTTGCGACATCGAATCGACGAAAGCCTTGGACAGTTCGTCACCCGTCGAGCGCGGTGTGATCTGCACAAAGCCGATCGCGGTCGCGAACAGGAAGCCGACGCCGATCATCGCCAGCACGCCGAGCATGCCAAGCAGGAAGGGATCGCCGAGGCGCTCGCGGAAAAGGCCGAAGACGACGGCCGCGCCCGTCAGGACGACGATGAAGATGATCAGCCGGGTGACTGCGCCCGGCCGCGTATTCTGGTCGACGATCGGTATCGGATAGAAATCGGCGCGCGCTTCCTTGGCCATATGCCCCCTGCTCGTGAAATCCGAGTTTCCGACACCCGCCCCTAATGCATATCGCCCAAAAGTGACTTCGGTTTCGGGAAAACGACAAGCATGAAAAACAAGGACCTAAAGCGCGTCGCATGAATCCGTTTCAGCGCGACGCGCTTTAGCCGGTTGAATCACATTCTCCTAGTCCGGAAAAGGCCCGGGCGGCAAATGTCGGATAAAAATGATGTCGGCCGGCCTTCGAGTGTTTCAAGCCTGTTCACGATGCGTGAAAGGCAACTTGCCGTGGCCAGTCGCAACGGTCTAGTGTCGCGTCACTTTCCAAAACCGATCAGGGGAAACCAATGCAGTGGCTGGATAGCGTGGCGGGTCCCGGTTATGCGGCGGCACTCCTGTGGACTTTCGCGGCGCTGATCCTGCTGGTCATCGTTCTCATCATCGTCAGGCTCGTGCGCAACCTGACCTTCGGCACGTTTGTCGCCGGCGGCCGCAACCGCAAGACGCGGCTCGCTGTCATGGACGCCACCGCCGTCGACAGCCATCGCCGACTGGTGCTGGTGCGACGCGACGACATCGAACATCTGCTTCTGATCGGTGGCCCGACCGACGTCGTTGTCGAACGCGACATCCGCCTCGCCGCGCCGCGCCGTCCGGCGTTGACCGGAGATGGCGGCCTGCAGCCCGTCCCGGCGGCCGCGGCCCCGGCCGCGAAGCCGCGGCCGCCGCAGCCCGCTCCCGCGCCTCCCCGACAAGCACCCGCACCGCAGCCGGTGGCAGGGCCCGCCCGCCAGCGTCCGGCTGCGCCACCACCGGCGCCCACGCCCGCGCCGAAACCAGCGACGCAAAACTACCAGTCGACCAATGTCACGCCGCTGCCTGCCTATGGCTCCGCCAACACCAATGGCGCCAGGCAAGCGCCACCGCCTCCGAGGCAGGACAGCATAGACGACACGCTGATGAAGGAGCTCGAGGTTTCGCTGGACCAGCCCCGGTCCGGCGCCTCGACAGGCAAACCGGCGGCCAAGGCGCCGCCGTCGCTCGACGATGAAATGACCAGGCTTTTGGGCGAACTCTCGAGCCAGAAGAAATGATTTGCACCTGGACCGCCCGCCAGTGAATTGAACTGGTCGACGTTCAAGCGCGCTTGGCCTGTTGAAGTGCGCGGCGACATCGAACAAAAATGGCCGGAAAACCGGCCATTTGGAAATCAATGCGGAGGCGATCTATCAGTCGTCGCGATAGACTTTTTCACGGCGCTCGTGCCGCTCCTGCGCTTCGATCGACAAGGTAGCGATCGGGCGCGCGTCGAGCCGCTTCAACGCGATCGGCTCACCGGTCTCCTCGCAATAGCCATAAGTGCCTTCGTCGATGCGCTGCAGCGCCGAATCGATCTTTGAGATGAGCTTCCGCTGACGGTCGCGGGCCCTGAGCTCGATGGCGCGGTCGGTTTCCGAAGAGGCGCGGTCGGCGAGGTCGGGATGGTTGGCGTTTTCCTGCTGCAGGATTTCGAGGGTTTCGCGCGCTTCGCGCAAGATGTCATTTTTCCAGGTGACGAGCTTCAGGCGGAAGTAGGATTTCTGCCGTTCGTTCATGAACGGCTCGTCTTCGGAGGGTACGTAATCGGCGGTAACGATGTCGTTCATTCGACTCACCCAACTGCCCCAAATTTGGCGCCTATATATTCGTCGCCTGACGCCTGTACAAGCGCAATCAGCGGCTGTCTCACGCAATTGTTAAAGTGCGTCCGCAGCCTTCTCCGGAGGGGGATGGGTCTGTTTTGATGGCGAAAGTAGGACGATCTTCACCGCTCGCCCCGCAAGTGATTCGCCGCGCTGAAGAGCGCGCGCCATTGTGCGTGAAGCTTTTCTCGTGGCTAATCGCGGCGGGACATCGGCTCTCGGGCGTCATTGGAGGTTGGGTGAGCAGGCTTTATCTGTTGCGACACGCCAAGGCCGGCTGGGCCTTGCCGGGCATGCGTGATTTCGATCGTCCACTCGACGCATCCGGCCGCGCCGATGCCGAAAAGATGGGGACCGCGATGCGATCCCGTTCCTATGTGCCGGACCTGACGCTGTGCTCCAATGCCAAACGCGCCAGGGAAACGCTCGAGGGGCTGGCCAGCAAGACAGACACGGGCAAGGTGCTGTTTTTCGACTCGCTCTACAGCGAAGACGCGGCCGGCTATCTCCGGCTCGTCCAGGATCATGGCGGATCCGGCTCATTGCTGGTCATAGGCCACAATCCGATGACGGAGGATCTCGCCATGGCGGTTTCTGGCGATGGTGGCGAGACGGCGCGGGCAATGCTCAATCATGGCTTTCCGACCTCGGGCCTCGCGGTCGTCCGTTTCCCCGGCAACCTGGCGAAAGCGGCCCAGGGAGCGGGCTATCTCGAAGCGTTCCTGACACCGGTCGATCTCTGATGCCGATTTCCGGCGCCATTTCAAAGCCGGGTTCCAGCGCCTATATCGAGCGGACGCAAGTCCGAGAGATCATATTTTGGCATCATCGCTGACCACCTTCACCGACGAGGCAAGAATTGCCCTCGACACATTGTCGGGACGTGCCACCGGACTTTTTTCTCCATCGCTGCGTTTGGGTGTCACGGGTCTCTCCCGCGCCGGCAAGACCGTCTTCATTTCGGCCTTCGTCCACAATCTGATCCACGGCGGACGCCTGCCGCTGTTCGAGGCGCAGAAATCGGGGCGTATCGCGCGCGCCTTCCTCGAACAGCAGCCCGACGACGCCGTGCCGCGTTTTCAGTACGAGGACCACATCGCCGCTTTGGTCAACGATCGCGTCTGGCCGGACTCGACCCGCGCCATTTCGGAGCTGCGGCTGACGATCGAATATGAATCGGCCTCCGGCTGGAGCCGCATGTTCTCGTCAGGCAAACTGTCGGTCGACATCGTCGATTACCCCGGCGAATGGCTGCTCGACCTGCCGCTGCTCGGCAAATCCTTCGCCGATTTTTCGCGCGAGGCCCTCGAAATGGCCACGCTGCCGGTGCGCGAGGACCTTTCGCGGGACTGGCGAGCGATCTTGGAGGAAATCGATCCGAATGCCGACGCCGACGAAATGACGGCACGCCGACTGGCTGAAAGCTTCGCCGCCTACCTCAAGGCATGCAAGCTGGACGAGCGGGCGCTTTCCACCTTGCCGCCCGGACGCTTCCTGATGCCCGGCGACCTCGAAGGCTCGCCCGCGCTGACCTTCGCGCCGCTGGCAGGCCTCGGCGACAGGCGCGCGCGCAACGGTTCCCTGTACGCCATGATGGAACGACGCTACGAGGCCTACAAGACACATGTCGTCAAACCGTTCTTCCGCGAGCATATCACCCGTCTGGACCGCCAGATCGTGCTCATCGACGCCATGCAGGCGCTGAACGCCGGGCCTGGTGCCATGGCCGACCTGGAGCGCGCGGTCACCGAGATCCTGAGCTGTTTCCGTCCCGGCCGGGGCAGCTTCCTCACCGACCTTTTCTCCCGGCGTATCGACCGCATCCTGGTTGCAGCGACCAAGGCCGATCATCTGCATCACGAGAGCCATGACCGGTTGCAGGCGATCGTGCGGCGCCTTGCCGACCGCGCCGTGGCGCGGGCGAATTTCACTGGCGCCGATGTCGACGTGGTCGCCATGGCGGCGATGCGCGCGACCCGCGAAGGCACCGTAAAGCAGGGCCGCGAAACATTGCCTGTCATCATCGGCACGCCGATGGCCGGCGAGAAGATCAATGGCGAAACATTCGACGGAAAAACAGAAACAGCTATATTTCCTGGAGATTTACCGGAAAACATTGATGCTGTTTTCGACCTTTCGGGGCCGGACCACAGGCAGGACTCCACGGACCCGGCAATCCGCTTCGTCCGGTTCCGCCCGCCGAAACTCGAACGCACGGCCGAAGGTGTCACGCTGTCGCTGCCACATATCAGGCTCGACCGCGCCTTGCAGTTCCTGATCGGAGACCACCTGGCATGACTGCGCCCCGCAAACCGGCGGCATTCCGTATCGAGCAGGAAGCCGCGCCGAAACAAAACGCGCCACAAGCACGCCAGGCCGAACCGTCGCGCAGACCGCGCCCGATGAAGGCCGATGTGGCGCTGGTCATCCCGGCGGAGGTCGACGTCTTCGACGAACCGGACATGATTGCCGCCGAGCCGCCGCCGTCGATCGCCCCCAGAAAGCGCTCGGTTCTCGGCAGCATCTTCTTCGGCGCCGCCGGCGTGCTGGTTTCGCTGGCTGTCGGCCTGTGGACCGACCAGCTGATACGCGATCTCTTTGCCCGCGCCGAATGGCTGGGCTGGCTGGCCGCCGGCATGGCGGCGATTGCGCTGCTGGCGCTTCTGGTGATCCTGATACGCGAATTCCTGGCGATCGCCCGCCTCGCCGAGGTCGAAAAGCTGCAGAAGCGCGCGCTCGATGCCACCGCGCGCGACGATCCGAAGGCAGCACGCGCGGTGGTCGACGAACTGTCGGCCTTTGTCGCGGCCAAGCCCGAGACCGCGGCCGGCCGGCGCGCGCTGGCCGAATTGCGCGGCGAGATCATCGACGGCGCCAATCTGGTGCGCCTGGCGGAAGCGGAAATCCTCGGTCCCCTCGATGTCAGGGCCAAGGTGATGATCCTCGAGGCCGCCAAGCGCGTCTCTCTGGTGACGGCGGTCAGCCCGCGCGCGCTCGTCGATGTCGCCTATGTCGTCTTCGAGGCCGGGCGCCTCATCCGCCGGCTGTCGGAACTCTATGGCGGACGGCCCGGAACGCTGGGTTTCTTCCGCCTGGCGCGCAGCGTGCTGGCGCATCTGGCGGTCACCGGTTCGATCGCCGTCGGCGACAGTTTTGTCCAGCAGATCGTCGGCCATGGCCTGGCGGCGCGCCTTTCGGCCAAGCTCGGAGAGGGCGTCGTCAACGGCATGATGACGGCGCGCATCGGCATCGCGGCGATGGAAACGGCGCGCCCCCTGCCCTTCAGCGCCGCCAGGCGCCCGGGACTGGGCGACTTCCTCGCCGCACTGACATCGTTCGCGACCAAGAAAGACGCCGAAACAGCCGGTCCCGGCAAATAGCGTCCGGCTCTTTGGGACGGTGCTCGGATTGCGGTTTCGAAGGCTCCCGGTGACGAAGCATTAACCAATCTTCTTCATGGTCAAACCGGTTTCAAACAGCCTCGTTGTTGCCGGGTGTCGTCGATGAAAAGCGTAATTCTGTCCAGCATCCTGCCCCTGGTGGCGGCGATCACAGCGGTCGCCGGTATTGCCTCCGGGGCTTGCGCCGGAGAGCCGGACAAGCAGTTTTTCCAGTCAGCCGAAGGCAAATGGGTCGGCCCCGGCGAAATCGTCGCCGGCAAGTACAAGGGTACGAAATTCAACTGCAGCTTCACCGGCTCCACGCCCGACGGCAAGATGGGCATGACGCTTGACGGCGGTTGCCGGGTCGGCGTGTTCACCCAGCCGATGTCGGCCAGGATCGAGCGCAAGGGCCGCGACTACAAGGGCTCCTTCATGGGTGGCTCGGCCGGCGCCGGGCTCGATATCATCGGCGGCAACGTCGTCGACGCCCGCAAGGTGGTCTTCACCATCAACCGCAACCAGCTGCGCGGCGTCATGCAGGCACGCATTCCCGACGACAATTCGATGACGGTGACGGTCGCCGTGCGCGTTCAGGACCAGTTGGTGCCGGTCATCGGTATGAGCCTGAAGCGGGTCGATGCCGTCGAAGTCGGCTCCATCGCGCCGAACTGAGCACACCCCGCCTCTATTTCTTTACGAAATTCCGGACACTTTTCTTGGAATTGCTCGAAATACCCCCACAAAGCAAAGAGGCGGCAACCCATCGCCACCGCCTCCTTTGAGCAGACGAACCGGGCGTCAGCCCTTGATCGCGGCGGTCACCTCGTCATACGCCTTGCAGGCGTCGGCCAGGGTCGTGGAGCCCTGATACTTGGTCGTCACCGCCTGGACTTTGGCGGTCAGGTCAGCCGCCTTGGTCGGATCCTTGGTGATCGCCTCCTGCAGCGCGGCGGCCATGTCCTGCGCCTTCTTGGTCGCCATCTCGGTCGTGCATTCCGGCGCCTTCGAACAGGCCGAACCGGCAAGCACCGCCAGCCCGACGGCGACGAGCAAAAACTTCTTCATGTCAGTCATCTCCTCAAAGGGGTGCGACTTGATCGCCGCTCACCCCCAATGGCCGAAGCCGAGCGTGCTTAGCCTTCGACCGTGGCAAGATGCAACGCGTTACCGACGTCAACTTGTGTAAGCGCCTGCAACATCGCCAACGGCCGGATTCAGGCTACTGCGTCGGCGGCGGCAAAGTTCAGCTGCGCGGTTGTAGCAGCGCCAAGACGGCCGTCGATGCGGCAAGGATGGCAGTCGCAGTCAAAGGCGCTGTCGGGCCATAAGTGTCCACAACATAGCCGCCGACAACCGCGCCGATGGTGATGGCGACCTGAAAGGACGCGACCATCAGGCTGCCCGCTGCTTCCAGCGCGTCCGGCGCCGCGCGAGACAGATTTGTCGGCAGCACCACCGGCGCCATGCCGAAGGCGAAACCCCATAGTGTGGCGAAGCCAAAGGCAACGCCGATGTGCACGCCCCAAAGCACCAATGCCAGCGCCGCGAACGCCATCAATGCGGCCGTAACCACGAGAGCCACGTGGACACTGGCGTCGGCCATGCGGCCACCGGCAATATTGCCGATCACAGCCGCGATGCCGAATCCGAGCAACGCCAGGGCAATTGGCCCGGTCGCAAGGAGCGTCACGTGTTCGAGAAACGGACGCACATAGACCGAGCCGGCAAAATGCCCCGTCATCAGCAAAAGGATAGCAAGCATACCGAGTTGAATGCCACGCCGCCGTGTCAGGCGAAGGACGTCTGCAAGACTATTGCTTGCCGTTGCAGGCAAGGTCGGCAGGCTGAGTAACTGCAGCAGCATGGCAAGCAAGGCCAACCCCGCCGTCATGGCCATGGCGCTGCGCCAACCCAGCCAGTCGCTGATCAACGCGCCCATCGACGGTGCGGCAATTGTTGCGAGCGAGACGCCGAGGGTGACGATAGCCATGCCCCGCCCCGTCGCATTGGCGCCAACCAGCCTCGCCACGACGGCTACAGAAAGTGCCCAGAAAGCGCTGAGAGCGATCCCCAGCCCGGCCCGGCCCAACAATAACAGCCAGAAATTGGGCGCCAGCGCCGCAAGAATGTTGGAACCGACCGCCAAGGCCATGAGGCCGACAAGCACCGTCTTGCGGTTCAATCGGCCGATGAGGACATTGCTCAACATGGCCGTCACGGCGCCGACGGAAGCGGTGGCGGTGACCACCTGCCCGGCCGTCCCCTCGCTGATGCCGAGATCGCGCGCCATCGGCGTCAACAGACCTGCCGGCAGGAATTCGGCGGACACCAGCGCAAAGCTGGTGGCCGCCAACGAAAGGACCGCGAACCATGTGGTTGCGCTCCATGTGGCCGGCGCGGCGGCATCAAGGTCTATCGCCGCGTCTTCAAGCTGTAATGTTGTGTCAGTCACGGAAGGATCTCCAAAGTTTGGAGATCTTCATAAACGACTCTTTCCGGATGATATGTATCTTAAAATCCGAAATTCATATCTATTCGTCCGGGAATTGTGCGACGCACAACGCCCGGCGAGACATTGGTGATGCGCTTGAAGGCGCGAGCGAAGGACGCCTCGGAATCATAGCCCAGGCGGGTGGCAACCTCGGCCACCGACAAGCCGTTTTGCCCCAACAACTCGCGGGCAAGCTGCATGCGCAGACGGGCTAGATAGCGTGCCGCGCCTTCTCCCAACACGGCACTGAAGCGCTCCGCGAAAATCGAGCGAGATTGGCCTGCCAGGCCGGCGAGGCTTTCGAGCGTCCAGTTATGGCCGGGGTCTCTGTGCATGGCTGCCAGAGCGCGGCCAATATGGGGGTCGCGGATGGCCGCGAGCCAACCGGAGGTCGAAGCCCCCGTGCAATTGACCCAGCAACGAATGAGCCGGGCTGTCAGCAAGTCCGCCATCCGAGACAAGATGGTGGCGCTGCCCATCTGCGGTTGCGCGGCTTCCGCGGTCATAGCCGCCAGTAAAGGACCAACGACCGGGTCATTGCCGGCCACGTGGCAACCCTTGATGATGGGCGGCATCAACGTAATCAACGGGTTTAGCGCACAGGCACCCAAGGCCATCGAGCCGCAGAAAAGGGTGCTTGTCGCGCCCGTGCCTTCCCGCACCACTTCGCAGACGTTGCCCCCCAACTTGGTCACCTGGCAACCCTCGAGCGAGTCGCCCACGACGTCCGGCGCACTCGCCAGCCGATGGGCGATACCTTGCGGCAGCAGCACCAGATCGCCATCGCGCAACTCCTGCCAGCCTTGCGCTTCGGTATGAATCCAGCATGGACCCTGACCAACAAAGTGGAAACGAAGCAGCGATTGTTGCGGAAATTCTATGCTCCAAGGATGTCGGAGCTCGCAGCGGCCATAATTGACTCCACTCAAGCGAAAGTCCTGTAGAACTTCGCTGAGCGCATCCATCGGGATGTGAGGCGGGGGACCCGGCCGGGACGAATGGTCAGTCATCCCGCCGATATAGATACCAAACGTCCGGCAGGCAAGCGGAGACCGCTGTTCCACCAGGGGAATCGCTTCAACGGCACCCCCTGCCTGTCCTGGCAGGCTTCCCGCCCTTGCCTCCCGCTCCAACTGCATGCAAGGAGTGCTGTCGGACACAGGGACAAGAGGCATGGCAGCGGAAGCATCGGGCAGCGATCTAGTTCAGGTGGTGGCGTTGTTGGCGGCAGGCGTGGTGGCCGTCCCGATCTTCAAGCGCATGGGTCTCGGTTCGATTCTCGGTTACCTGGCCGCCGGCGCGGTGATCGGCCCGTTCGGCATCGGCGTCTTTTCCGAATCGGGAGCCATCCTCCATGTCGCCGAACTCGGCGTCGTCATGTTCCTGTTCATCATCGGCCTGGAAATGCAGCCGTCGCGGCTGTGGGGCCTGCGCCGCGAGATCTTTGGGCTTGGCGCGCTCCAGGTCGGGGTCTGCGCGGTGCTGCTGACCGGTGTCGGCATGGCCGGAGGGTTTCCGATCGCGCAATCCTTCGTCGCCGGCGCCGGTTTCG
This sequence comes from Mesorhizobium sp. ES1-3, assembly GCF_020164795.1. Taxonomy (NCBI): domain Bacteria; kingdom Pseudomonadati; phylum Pseudomonadota; class Alphaproteobacteria; order Hyphomicrobiales; family Phyllobacteriaceae; genus Mesorhizobium; species Mesorhizobium sp. ES1-3. Next base: position 203,143 of record NZ_JAIUGW010000002.1, on the reverse strand, counting down.
TGCTGACCTCGACGGCCATCGTCATGCAGCTTCTGGAGGAGCGCGGCGAAATCGCCTCGCCCAAGGGCCAGCGCATCGTCTCCATCCTGCTGCTGGAGGATCTGGCCATCGTGCCTCTGCTCGCCCTGATCGCCTTCCTGGCGCCCGGCGGTGCCGATACCAGCCTGTCGGAGCGGCTGACCGAGGTCGGTATCGGCATCGCCGCGATCGTCGGACTGGTGGTGGCGGGACGCTACCTGCTCAACCCCTTCTTCCGCATCCTGGCGGATGCCCGTGCACGCGAGGTGATGACTGCCGCGGCTCTGCTGGTCGTTCTCGGGTCGGCGCTCGCCATGCAGCTCAGCGGCCTGTCGATGGCGATGGGCGCGTTCCTGGCCGGCGTGCTGCTTTCGGAATCGACTTTCCGCCATCAGCTCGAAGCCGACATCGAGCCGTTCCGTGGAATCCTGCTCGGCCTGTTCTTCCTTGCGGTCGGCATGTCGCTCGATCTGCATGTGGTGGCCGCGAACTGGAAGCTGATCGCCATCTATGTCGTCGCCTACATGGTGATGAAGGCCTTCGGCATCTACATCGTCGCCCGCATCCTGAAATCAGGCCACCGCGAGGCGCTCGAGCGCGCGGTCTTCATGGCGCAAGGCGGTGAATTCGCCTTCGTGCTCTATTCCGCGGCCGCCGCAGTCGGCATCATCGACGGCCAGGCAAACGCGACGCTGACGGCGATAGTCATCATCTCTATGGTCCTGACGCCGCTGGCGATCATTGCCTTGCGCTATTTCACGCCGCGTGACGAGCAGTCGCTGGACGGCGTCGAAGTCGCCGACGGCCTGACCGGCAGCGTGCTGATCATCGGCTTTGGCCGCTTCGGCCAGATCGCCAGCCAACCGCTGCTCTTGCGCGGCATCGACGTCTCGATCATCGACAATGATGTCGAGATGATCCAGGCGGCCGCCGATTTCGGCTTCAAGGTCTACTATGGCGACGGCACGCGGCTGGACATCCTGCACGCTGCCGGGGCCGGCCGCGCGCGGGCCGTGCTCATCTGTGTTGACAAGCCCGACGCCGCCATCCGCATCGCCGAACTCGTCAAGGCGGAATTTCCCTTGCTTACGGTGCTGGCACGTGCGTTCGACCGCGGTACGGCGTTGCAGCTCATCCGCGCCGGCGTCGATTATCAGTTGCGCGAGACCTTCGAATCGGCGCTCGTCTTTGGCGGCTCGACGCTGGAAGCGCTGGGCGTTGACCCCGAAGACGTCGCCGAAACGATCGAGGACGTCAGGCGCCGCGACACGGCCCGCTTCGAGACCCAGCTCGCCGAAGGCATCCGCTCGGGACAGCGTTTCCTGAAAGGCAATATCGGCACGCCAATCCCGACTCCGCTCTCCACGCCCCGCCGTCCTGGCCAGGCGCTCAACGAGGAAACGGCCGGCGTACTGCATAAATCCGAACGGGCGGATTGAACGAGGGAATCAGGCATGGAATTGGACAGCAGAGCCCTGTCGGTCACCAAATTCTGGCGCGACGCCGGCGAGGATGCGTGGTTCGAGAAGAACAACGCTTTCGATGCCGATTTCCGCGATCGCTTTCTCGACCTCCACTACGCTGCGGCGCGGCGCGAGTGCGACGACTGGTCAAACCATGCCGACGGCTCGCTGGCGCTGATGATCCTGCTCGACCAGTTTCCGCGCAATTGCTTCCGCGACACCGGCCACATGTTCGCGACCGACCCACTGGCAAAGCACTTCGCGCAAAAGGCGGTCGATGCCGGCCATGATGTCGTACTGGAGCCGGAGGTCCGCGTGTTCCTTTATCTGCCGTTCGAACATTCGGAAAACTTTGCCGACCAGGACCTGTCCGTCGAACTTCACACCGCCAGGGCCGCGTTCAATCTGAAATACGCGCTGGAACACCGTGACATCATCCAACGCTTCGGCCGCTTCCCGCACCGCAACAGAATGCTCGGCCGCGAGACGACGGCTGAGGAAAAAGCATTCCTGGATGACGGTGGTTTCTCGGGCTGATACCGCCGTTCTAGGCCACCCACCAATCCTGGCCGGATGGCAGCCGCTCGATGCCGGCCGCATCGACCGAGCCCAACCGATCGACAACGCGTTTGCCGTCTACGGTAAGGTCCGGCGCGATCTCGGCCAGCGGCGCCAGCACGAAGGCGCGCTCCAGCATCCGCGGATGTGGCACTTCCAGGCCCGTTTCATGGATGATGCGGTCGCCGAACACCAGGATGTCGATGTCGATCAGACGCGGCCCCCACCTCTCCTCGCGCACGCGTTTGAGCTTTCGCTCGGCATCGAGGCACAGGTCGAGCAATGCCCGCGGCGACAGCCGCGTCGACAATTCGGCCGTAGCGTTGAGGAAATCCGGCTGGTCGAGCTTGCCCCAGGGCGGTGTCCGATAGAGCGAAGAAACGGCGGCCACGTCAGTATCGGGATCGGCGTCGAGCAGGCGCAACGCAGCCCCCATCGACTTGGCCGGATCGCCCAGATTGCCGCCGAGGCTCAGATAGACGGTGTTACTCGGGCCAGACAACGGTCACCTCGACGTAATCGAGCACGCCAGGCACCGGCGCATTGGGCTTGCGAACGGTGATCTCGGCTTTCCTGATCTGGGGAAAGCGCCCAGTGAGAGCCTTTGCGACTTCCAAGGCCAAGGCCTCGATCAGGAAGCGCCTGTGTCCGGTGATGATTTCCTCGATGACGGTGAAGGCAACGCCGTAATTGACCGTTTCCCCGATGGCGTCATCGACGAGCGCGCGTCCGGGCTCGACGGTGAGCGAGGCATCGACATAGAAGCGCTGACCGAGCGCTTCTTCCTCATCCAGCACGCCGTGCCGGGCAAAGAAGGCGCAATTCTTCATGCGGATGACGTACATGGCTCAGCGTTCCGATCCGGTTTCCCGCGCCAGCATAGCATCCGCCACGGCCAGCGCGTCCACGTTGATTGCGACATCATGGACGCGAAACAGATGCGCGCCCTTGAGTCGGAGAATGACGCTGGTCGCCGCTGTCCCGGCAGCCCGGTCGGCGGCGTCGCGACCGGTGACGGTGCCGATGAAGCGTTTTCGCGACGTGCCGGCCATCAGCGGGAAGCCGAGTGCGCAGAGCTCGGAGAACCGCGCCATCAGGTCGAGGTTTTCCTCCGCGGTCTCCTTGGCGAAGCCGAAGCCGGGGTCCAGCACGATGTGGTCGTCGGCGACACCCTGCCCGCGCCCGATCTCCAGCGATTTTCCCAGGAACGCCAGCTGGTCGGCGATCACGTCGGGCAGCTTCTCGCGATCCCGGCCGGTATGCATGATGACAAGCCCGGCGCCGGTTTCGGCCGCCACCCGCGCAATGTCGGGTTCGCGCTGCAGACCCCAGACATCATTGACGATGTGCGCGCCGGCAGCCACCGCGAGCCGCGCTGTCTCCGCACGATAGGTGTCGACCGAGATCAGCACGTCGCCGGCATGCGCCAGTGCTTCGATCACGGGCAGGATACGGGCCTGCTCCTCGCCGGCCGATATCGCGGCGGCGCCCGGCCGGGTCGATTCTCCGCCGATATCGATGATCGCGGCGCCTTCCCCGATCATGCGGTGCGCCTGGACCATCGCGGTTTCGGGAGCATCAAACAGGCCGCCATCGGAGAAGCTGTCGGGCGTGATATTGAGGATGCCGACGACCACGGCCTTGCCGCCAAGCTCGAGATGACGCCCATGCGCCAGCTGCCATCGCCTCGCCGTCATTGCGCATCAACCATGGGTTCATCAACCAAGGGGCCATCAACGATGTGTGATCCGCATCGGATCAGTTCCGTTGCGCCGGCAAAGGCCGTAAAGCAAGGTGACCGAAGAGGCAACATGATGACACGATCCCTGCTCTGCGCACTGCTGCTTACCGTCGCCGTTCCGGCGGATGCGGCTAATCTGGTGAAGACATACAGCTATTTCGCCATTGGCGGCAGAACGCTGGAGGATATCGAGCAGCAACTCGCCAAACACGGGCCGCAGGTCAAAAGCACGGGGTCGCGCCACCCTGGCGCCACCCAGATGGCCTTCACGACACGCATCAGCTACGCCAGCCAGTCCGGCTCCTGCCGGATCGCCGACGCGGTCGTCACCGTCAAGGTCAAGGTGATCCTTCCCGAATGGCGCCGCCCGCGCAAAGCCGACGCCGATGTGCGGCTGTTCTGGGATACATTGTCGGCCGACATCAAGCGCCATGAAGACCGCCATGTCGAGATCGCCAAGAACCACGGCCGCGCATTGGAAGATGCGCTCAAGGCGACCTATCCGCAGAAGGATTGCGATGCGGCAAAGGCCAAGGCCGCCGAGATCACGGCGGCTGAGCTTGCCAGACACGATCAGGACCAACTGCGGTTCGACCGTGTCGAAGGTGTCAATTTCGAAAGCCGCATCCTGCGGCTGATGCGCTACCGGATGGAACGCATCGGAAGTGGCCAATTGCAGCCGCCGACCTGAATTTCCTCGCCGCCTCCATTCGCCAGGGTCCAAGCCAACCGGGTGGAAGCGTAGAGCCAGTTTCGATTTTTTTTCGAGCACCAGGCGAAATCGGCCTATACGGAACGACATATCCAGGGTTGCCACGGGCACGAACTGGAAGCACGGGCATCACGATCGATCGTGACGCGGATGCACCAGGCAGACCCGATGCGGCAGCGCAAAGCGCGTGGACGAGAAGACATGGACCAGGCTGTCGACAAGCAGGCCGTGGCGGCGGCGAGCGCGCCGCTGACAGAAAGCGAAAAGAACGCCATCATCGGCGGCGTTCTCCTGTCGATGCTGCTGGCAGCCCTCGACCAGACCATCGTCGCGCCCGCCATGCCGACCATCGGGCGCTCGCTCGGCCATGCCGAATATCTGCCATGGATCGTCACCGGTTATCTCTTGACCGCAACCGCCGTGGCACCGCTCTACGGCAAGATTTCCGACGTCCATGGGCGTCGGCCGACCGTCTACGCGGCAATCCTCATCTTTCTCGCCGGATCGCTGGTCAGCGCACTGGCCCCCAACATGTTCGTCCTTATCCTGGGGCGCGCGATCCAGGGGGCCGGTGGCGGTGGCCTTTTCGCGCTGACGCAGACCGTGGTCGGAGACCTCGTCCCGCCGCGCGAGCGGGCGCGCTATGCAGCGTGGTTCTCAGGCACCTGGGCCGTCGCCAGCGTCGCCGGTCCGCTGCTGGGCGGCACTTTTGCCGAGCATCTGCACTGGTCACTCATCTTCTGGATCAATATCCCGCTGGGCTTTGTTGCGATGGCGATCATCAACAAGCCGCTCAAGAAGCTGCCGATCGTGGCCAAGAATCACAGCATCGATGGTCTCGGCGCATTGCTGCTCATCGTCGCCACGGCGCTGTTGCTGCTGGCGCTGAACTGGGGCGGCAGCGCCTATCCCTGGTTATCGCCGGAAGTCATTGGCGTCCTGGCGTGCTCCGTGCTTTTCTGGGGCGCCTTTGCCCTGCGGCTGACGCGGGCGGCCGAACCGCTCATTTCGCTCGAGGTACTGGGCAACCCGATCGTCCTGGCTGGCACTCTGTCGATGTTCCTGCTCCAGGCCTCCAGCGTCGGCCTCGCCGTCTATCTGCCCGTCTATCTGCAATCGATCCTTGGCCTGACGGCCAGCGAATCGGGCATTGCAATGCTTGGCCTTCTGCTTGGAACCGTGGCCGGCGCCGCTTCCAGCGGCCGCCTGATACCGCGCTTCACCCACTACAAGCGCATCGCCATGGTCGGCGTCATCTTCGCCATCCTGTGCATGGGCCTGCTGGCCTTTGTCGCCGGCCATGCATCGCTGCTTATCGTCGAAGTCCTGACCATCTGTATCGGACTGGGGACGGGGACGACATTTCCGGTAACCACCGTATCCGTGCAGAACGCCGTCGACCGCATGCATCTTGGCGTAGCGACGGGAGTGCTGACCTTTCTACGTTCGCTCGGCAGTGCATTGGGGGTCGCGATGCTCGGCGCCGTCGCTCTCGGATTTGGGTTGCCGCTGGCCGGCGAAGGCGTCGAGGTGGCTGGACATGTCGTATCGGCCGAGCCCTTCGTGATGATCTTTCTCGTCGCGGCCAGCACTCTGGTACTGGGCCTTATCACGCTGACCCTGATGCCCGAGAAAGAACTTCGAGGCCACGTCGACGATCCGGCGCCGATCCTGCCGGAATAATTAGCCGGAGACGCCGAGCTTCTTCTGGAGGCTGGTCGACGAAGTCGTATACTGGAACACGATGCGTTCGCCGGGGCTGATGACGCGCTTGGCGGCCTGCGCCATCAGCGCCACCTCGTGGAAACCCGACAGGATCAGCTTCAGCTTGCCCGGGTACCAGTTGATGTCGCCCACCGCGAAAATGCCGGGCACCGATGTCTGGAATTTCTCGGTGTCGACCGGGATCAGGTTCTCATTGAGATTGAGCCCCCATTCCGCGATCGGGCCGAGCTTCATGGTCAGGCCGAAGAACGGCAGCATGCGGGTACAAGGCACCTCGATGTCGCCATCCGGGCCGCCCTTGATGGTGGCCGATGCCAGTTGGCCATCGGCTCCAGTGAGCCCGGCCACCTGGCCGACCTTGAATTCCAGCTGCTTCATCTCCTGCATGGCGTACATCTTGTTGACGCTGTCGGGCGCCGCGCGAAACTCCGCCCGCCGGTGAACGAGTGTCACGCTCCTTGCCACCGGCTGCAGGTTCAGCGTCCAGTCCAGCGCCGAGTCGCCGCCGCCCACGATGACCAGGTCATGGCCCCGAAAATCCTCCATCCGGCGGACCGAATAGAAAACGCTCGTGCCTTCATAGGCTTCGATGCCGGGAATTGGCGGGCGCTTCGGCTGGAATGAGCCGCCGCCGGCGGCGATCACCACCACCTTGGCCTCGAACACCTCGTTCTCGTCCGTGGTCACGCGAAAGCCGCCGTCGTCCAACTTTTCGAGACTGGAAACCATGCGGTTGTAGGTGAAGTCCGGCTTGAACGGCGCAACCTGCTCGAGCAGCTTGTCGACGAGCCCTTGCGCCGAGATCGAAGGCCAGCCGGGAATGTCGTAGATCGGCTTTTCCGGATAGAGTTCCGCGCATTGGCCGCCGGGCTTGTCGAGAATGTCGATCAGATGGCACTTCAGGTCCAGCAAGCCGAGCTCGAACACGGCGAACAGGCCGACCGGCCCTGCCCCGACAATGAGGACGTCTGTGCTGATGATCCCGGTCATTGATGCGCCTCGCTGCGAAAGTCCGGGCGAGACTGCATGACCATTGCCCCGCTGCCAAGCGTCAGCGGGAAAAATCGCCGATGCTGGATTTCAGCCCTGACGTTCGGGCACCCGCACGATCAGGCCGTCGAGTGCGTCGCGCACCTTGATCTGGCACGACAGGCGCGAGTTCGGCTGGACCTCATAGGCGAAGTCCAGCATGTCTTCTTCCATCGCCTCGGGCTCACCGACTTCTGCCGTCCATGCCTCATCGACATAGACATGGCAGGTCGCGCAGGCGCAGGCGCCGCCGCACTCCGCCTCTATGCCAGGCACGGCGTTGCGGATGGCATTTTCCATGACCGTCGAGCCGTTTTCGGCATCCATGTCGAAATGTGTGCCGTCATGGGCGATGAAGGTCAGTTTGGTCATTTGTCACCTGAAGGGAGTTTCGCCCGAGACGAAAGGAATTTCGCCCGGGACGAAAGCGAGTTTCGCCCGAGATAATCACTCCGGCAAACAAGTCAACTGCCGCGCGAAAGCGCCGCTCCGTGACGTTTTTGTCGCAAACCGGAATCAGCGATTGATGGCGGCGATGAAGTCGCGCACTTCGTCGATAAGCTTGCCGAGCCGATTGAGCGTCTGGAGGTTCTCCGGCTGGTGCTCGATATCGGTGGTGCAATCGGCGATGGCGAAGGCGCCCACGCCGCGGGCCGATCCTTTCAAGCCATGAGCCAGCAGAAGCCGGTCCTTGATGTCGGCATCGACTATTTTGTCGCGCACCGACAATGCCTGCTGTACAAACAGCGCCAGCACCTCTTGCTCAAGGGCGCGGTCGCCCATCGTTTGCCGGGCAAGGTGTGCCAAATCGACCGGCCGGGACTGTCTCGTTCCCGACACGTCGCCCCCCGGCATTGAGAAGGCAATGCCGCTTTCGCCACGCATGAACTCGAACTCCATTTTCTTCGGCCGCCTGAAAAAACTAGGCGATTCCAGTGGACAACGGGTTAATGAATGGCCCGGAAAAATGTTGCCAAAGCGGGGCCCAAATCACGCTTCCGTTAACCTTATATTTAAAGTTTTACGTATCCCGCGGAATGCATGTTTTCTTTACCCCCCTGTGTCATTACGATACGAGGGTCCATTTTCAGCCTCCTGCGCGGGGGTAAGACAAACAGAATTATAAGCCCCCGCGGCAGCTAGTACAGGGTAGCGAAGGCATGGCGAAGAAACCAAATACGACCAGAAATCTCGACAGCGACGTAGCCAGGGAACTCGAAAAAGCGCTCGATCTCGACCTGAGCGGCGATACCGACAGTGGCGACCTCGATATCGCGGCTTCGATGGAAGATCTGGAAGCGCAGATATCGCAGGCCGCCGACGAGCTGGCACGCGAGGGACGCAATCAGCCGGCGGCGCCCGTCGTCAATCAGGCTCAGGCCGAGAAGCCCGCGCCAAAGGCCAAGCCGGCCGAACTTCGCCCGGTAGAGACGCGCAATGGTGGCCAGCCCGCCGGCTTCGCGCCAGCCAACGACGATCGCCAGAAAGATTACAAGACCCTTCTGCACAGCCTGAACAGGCGCGCCTCCAACACCATCTACTGGGTCATCGCCTTTGTCTCGCTCGCCTGGATTGCCGGCGCCGGCGGACTGGCCAACCTGCTTTTTGGACCGAGCATCTGGCGGATAGGCACGCTGGACCAGTTCTTTGCCCGCCCCGAACTGATCGGCCTGGCCGTCGCGGCAATCGTGCCCGTCATCCTGTTCTGGGCCTTCGCGGCGATGATTCGCCGCGCCCAGGACATGCGCATCGCCGCGCAATCGATGACGGAAGTGGCCTTCCGCCTGACCGAGCCGGAAAACATGGCTCAGGATCGCGTCATGATGATCGGCCAGGCCGTCCGCCGCGAGGTGGCCGCCATGGGTGAAGGCATCGAACGCACCCTTGCCCGTGCCGTGGAACTGGAAACGCTGGTTCACAGCGAGGTCAACCAGATCGAGCGCTCCTATTCGGAAAACGAAACCCGGATCAGGTCGCTGGTCGACGGACTGGGCAGCGAACGCGAAGCGGTGGTCACCCATGCCGAACGCGTCCGCGCCTCGATCTCCGGCGCGCACGAGACGTTGCGCGATGAAATCGGCGCGGCAAGCGACATCATCCGCGACAGCATCCTCAATGCGTCGACCAAACTGTCGATGACGATCACCAATTCCGGCGACACGCTGATCGACCGCATCAACGAAAGCTCGCTGTCGATCTTCGACTCGGTGGAGGGCCGCCTCGACAACATCACCGACCGGCTTTCGACCTCCGGCGAGGCTTTCGCCAGCCTGCTCGACACCCGTATCGCCAAGCTGACGGACACCACGGACGGCTTGACCCGCTCGTTGACCGACCTGCTCGACGACCGCACCACCGGCATGGTGTCGCTGCTCGGCGGCGCCGCGCGCACCCTCAATTCCGAGTTCGAGGCTAGCCTCGACGGCATCGAGCGTACCTTGGCCGAACGCGGCCAGGCGCTGATCAGCGAGTTCCAGACCCGCGCGGAAGCGCTGGATACCGGCACGCAGAAGCTCAATGCCGCGCTTGAGGCCCGTGCCCGCCAGATCAACGAAACGCTGGTCGAGCGTGCGCGTGAAATCGCCCACACCTTCGCCGAGAGCAAGGACACGTTGTCGGCCATGATCGATCAGGGCAAGACCCAGATCGGCGCCGACATGGCCGACATCGTCACCTCGACCTCATCCATGCTCGAAGCGCGCGCCAGCGATTTCGCCGGCCGCATGGAGGCAGCCCGCCACGTCGTGTCGCGTTCCTTCGACGCCGATATCCAGAGGCTTGCCGATGCCCGCGTCGGCATCGAGGAAGCCGTCGAAAACCACAGCCGCAAGCTCTCCGAAAGCCGCGAGCGCATGGCTGCCGCCATGGAGGCGGACCTGGAGAAATTCGCCGAGGGCCGCGCCGGCATCGATGCCGCCGTGACCAATCAGGTGCAGAAGCTGGCCGAAGGCCGCAGCCTGATAGCGCGTGCGCTCGAAGAAGATCTGCGCAAGGTCAACGAATCGCGCGCCGCCATCGATGCGTCGCTCGGCAGCCATCTCGAACGATTGGAGGAAGGCCGCAACCGGCTCTCTCTGGCTCTCAACGAAGACTCTGGTAAACTGGTGCAAGCTCGTACGATCATTGATGAAATGGTCGCCGGACATGTCGGAAAATTGGCAGAAGGCCGCAACATCCTGTCGCGTGCGCTGGAAGCTGATCTCGGCAAACTGTCCGACAGCCGCGCCGACATAGACGGCCTCGTCGCCGGCCAGGTCGAGAAGATCGCCGAGGGCCGCGCGGTGCTCGCCAAGGCGCTGGAAAACGACATTGCCGGTATCAAGAACCTCATCGAGGCGCATTCGGCAAAGCTGGCCGAAGACCGCACGCAGCTAGGCCGTTCGCTTGAAAGCGACCTGTCGGGCATACGTGGCCTGATCGACAGCCATTCCGGGCGCCTGGCGGAAGACCGTAGCCTGCTGTCGCAGACGCTTGAAGCCGACCTCACCAAGCTGGCCGAAAGCCGCTCCAGCATCGACGGTCTGGTCGCCGGCCAGGTCGAGAAACTGGCCGAGGGCCGCGACATTCTCAAGCGCGCCCTGGAATCCGATCTCAACACAATCAAGAACGTCATATCGAGCCAGTCGGACAAACTGGCGGAGGATCGCGGACAGCTCTCGCGCGTTCTGGAAGCCGATCTGCAGAATGTGAACAGCGTCATCGCCGACCACATGAACAGGCTGGTTCAGGATCGCTCGACCCTGTCGAAAGCGCTGGAGGACGATCTCGCCAAGCTGGCCGAAAGCCGCTCCAGCATCGACGGGCTGGTCGCCGGCCAGGTGGAGAAGCTCGCCGAAGGTCGCGACATCCTGCGCCGCGCATTGGAAGCCGACCTCAACACGGTCAGAAACACCGTTGCCGATCAGTCCCAGAAACTGGTCGACGACCGCACCCAGTTCGCCCGTGCGCTGGAGGCCGATCTCGAAACCGTCAACAGCCTTGTCAACAGCCACTCGGACCGGCTTGTCCAGGAGCGTTCGACACTATCGAAAGCGCTGGAAGCCGACCTCGAAGCTGTCGGCAACCACGTCGACAGCCACACCGAGCGGCTTGCCCAGGAGCGTTCGACCTTGTCGAGAGCTCTCGAGGCCGACCTGCTGACCGTTAGCGGACACGTCAACAACCATGCGGAACGGCTTGTCCAGGAGCGTTCGACCTTGTCGAAGGCCCTTGAGGACGACCTTGCCAAGCTGGCCGAGAGCCGTTCCAGCATCGACGGTCTGGTCGCCGGTCAGGTCGAGAAGCTGGCCGAAGGCCGCGATGTCCTCAAGCGGGCGCTGGAGGCCGACCTTGCCAAGCTGGCCGAAAGCCGCTCCAGCATCGACGGTCTGGTCGCCGGCCAGGTCGAGAAGCTGGCCGAAGGCCGCGACATTCTCAAGCGCGCTCTCGAAGCCGACCTGCAGAAGCTGACCGAAAGCCGCGGCGAGATCGACGACATCATCGCCGGACATGTCGGCAAGTTGTCCGAAGGCCGCAATATGCTCAGCCGCGCGCTGGAAGACGATCTCGGCAAGCTCGCCGAGACCCGCAAGGACGTCGATCGCTCGCTGTCGGGCCACATCGACCAGATCGCCGCCAGGAGCACGGACATTTCCGCCGCGATCGCTGCCGATGTCGACAAGATCGAGCAGGCGTTCAGCCGCCAGACCGGCATCATCGAGGAACGCGCCGGCACCATGGAGCGCGCGCTGTCGACCGGTGTCGACAACGTTCGCAGCGTGCTCGAGAAGAGCGCGGTCTTCGTCGCCGGCGCCTTGCGCGAAAAGGTGCTGGAAGTCACCAGCACGCTGCACGAACAGGCCGGTGCCGCCTTCAGCGACGCCGATCGCAAGATCGCCGAGCGCGCCGAACAGACGTCCGCCGCCCTGCTGGCACGGGCCGAAGACATTGCCCGCACCTTCGAGGAGGCCGATCGTCGCCTCCACGCCCGAGCGGAAGATACGTCGAACGCCTTGCTTGCCCGCGCCGACGACACCTCCAGTTCGCTGCTGGCCCGCGCCCATGAAACCGCCGATCAGCTAGCCGCTCGCGCTGGCGAGATCGCCGGCGCCTTCGATATGGCCGACCAGAAGCTGGCCGCCCGCGCACAAGCAACCACTGATCAACTGGCCGCTCGGGCTCAGGAGGCCGCCGATCAGCTTGCCGCCCGCGCTAGCGAGATTGCCGGCACGTTCGACGCGGCCGACCAGAAGCTCGTCGCCCGGGCCGTGGAAACGGCGCAGTCGCTGGCCGCCCGCGCCGGCGACATCCTGCGCAACTTCGAAAGCGCCGACCAGCGGCTCGGCATGCGCATCGGCGAATCCGCCGAGGCGCTCGCCGCCCGCGCGTCGGATCTCGGCCGCATCTTCGATGCCGCCGACCAGCACTTGGTCTCGCGCATCGCCGAAGGCTCGGACGCGCTTTCCAGCCGGGCATCCGAAATCGCCCGCATCTTCGACGACGCCGACCAGCGCCTGGTTTCGCGCATCGCCGACAGCACCTCGACGATCGGCGAGCATGCGCAGACCATTGTCGGCGCCTTCGCAAGCACCGAACAGAGGGTCGCCGATCGCGCGCGCCAGACCGGCCAGGAACTGGCCGTGCATGCCCGCGAAATCGAGCAGGCGCTTGCCGGCGCCGACGAGCGTCTCGCGTCGAGCGCGGCGGCCGCGGCCGCCCGGGTCGAAGAGCAGATCGCCGGCGTCGAAAACCGGCTCGCCTACACTGCCGAGACGATGGGCCAGAAGATCAACGAGCAGGTATCGACCGCCGAGGCGCAACTCGTATCGCGTGCCAATGTCATCGCGGAGACCTTCACCGCGGTCGGCCAGCATATCGGCCAGAGCACCAACGACGCCGCCAAGACGATCGGCGCCAACACCCGCGAGCTCAACACCATGCTCGCGGCGCGGTCCGCCGAGATGTCGAAGATCCTCGACGAAACCGCGCGGCCTTTGGTCGAGCGCTTCGCCCAGGGCGGCTCGGAACTGCAAAAGAGCATGGAAGAGGTCACCGAACGCGCGACCGAGAAGCTGCGCAGCGAGAATGCGACCCTGGTCAACGCGCTCGCCAACCGTACCGCCGAAACCCTGTCGGCGGTCGAAGGCGCCCGTTCGTCGCTGTCCGACAGCGTCGCCGATCTCATCGGCCGTATGACCAAGTCCAGCTCGCAGCTCGGTCAGCTGATCGAGCAGGCCGCGGTCAACCTCGGCGAGGTCGACCAACGCCTGACCGGCAGCACGCAAAGCTTCGCGGCGACCACCGAAAAGGCGGCGCAGACCTTTGCCAGCTCGGCTCGTCTGGTCGATTCGAACACGACAAGGCTGACGGAACTGTCGTCGTCGACCTTGCGTGAAGTCGCCTCGATCGCCACCAAGTTCGACGAACACAGCCGCCTGCTCGCCGGCGCTTCCGACCTCCTGAGCTCGGCCCAGAGCAACCTCGAACACACGCTGGAAAGACAGTCGTCGCTCGAGGATCTTGCCGTTGGCCTGGTCAAGAAGTCGGAAGATCTCGAGAGGGTCATGCGTTCTTTCGAAAACCTCGTCGGCCAGACGCTGCAGAACGCCGAAGGCAAGACGCTGGAATCTGCCGACAAGATCCGCAACGCCATCACCGATGTCGTCGAGTCGGCAACCAAGCGCTTCGCCGATGCGACCGAGGAAATGCGGCGCACGGCGGGCTCGATCAAGAGCGAACTCGACCTCACCCGGGCCGAACTCAAGAAAGGCGTCATCGAGATGCCGGAAGAGGCCAAGGAATCGACCTCGGCCATCCGCCGCGCTGTTTCCGAGCAGATAAACGCCTTGAAGGAGCTTTCGGATATCGTTGCGAAATCCGGTCGTGGCGGCGACTCCTCGGAACCGCGCCCCTTGCGCCCGGCCCCGCAGGCACCGGCCGCACGGGCCGCCGAGCCGCCCCGTCGCGCCCCGGCACCGCCGCAGGCGGATTTGCGCCCGCCGCAGGCGCCGCTGGGCGGCGCGGGACTGCGTGGCACGCTCGATCTGGAGCGTCCGGCGGAGGCGGCACCGCGCCAGCGTGCCGCCGACACCACTGCCCGCGCGCCGCAAGGCGGCTGGGTGCGTGATCTGCTGACCGCCGCGTCGAACGATGCCGACCTCCAGCCGGCGGCCCCCCAGGCGCCTGCCGAAGCCCCGCGCCCGACCCCTGCCCAGCGTTCGCCGCTGCATGTCGTGGAATCGCTGAACTCGCTGTCCGTCGATATCGCACGGGCGATCGATCACGATGCCTCGATCGAGCTGTGGAACCGCTACCGGCGTGGCGAGCGTGACGTGTTCACACGCAGGCTCTACACTCTGAAGGGCCAGCAGACGTTCGACGAAATCCGCCGCAAATACCAGGCGGAGGCCGAATTCCGCGCCGCCGTCGACCGCTATTGCGACGATTTCGAGAAGCTGCTCAAGGATGTCTCGCGCAACGACCGCGACAACATCATGGCGCAGACCTATCTCACGTCGGACACCGGCAAGGTCTACACCATGCTGGCCCATGCCAGCGGCCGCCTGCACTAAGCGGTCGACGAGCCAAAACGAAAAAGGCGGGAGACTCCCGCCTTTTTCTTGACGGGACTGATGTCGCAACCCGGAAGACGCATCCGGGTTTTATCTCGTTTTCCGGAACCGGATCCTGAGTTGTGAAGACGGCAATCATCTTCGACTGCGAGTTTCTCTGCCTCGAGGGCTCACAACGCAGATTCTGGTGCGCGGCGCATGACCCCGATCCGATCATCGCACAAATCGGCGCGGCAAGGTTCGGCCTCGAAGGTGACTTCCCCGTGCTGGGCACGCACAAGGCCTACATCAGGCCGATCGACCGATTTGGCGAGAGATACGCGCTCGATCCGTTCTTCACCAGGCTGACCGGAATCACCGAAGAAGTCATCGAGGCAGAGGGCGTCGAACTGGAAGAAGCTCTTGCCGGCATCGATCGTTTCTCCGATGGGGCTCGGTTCTGGTCCTGGGGCAAGGACGAACTGAACATGATCGCCATCAGTTGCTATGTCGCGGGCATCGAGCCGCCCATCCCGGCCACCCGGTTCGACAACGCCGTCAAGCTGCTGATCGCGGCCGGCATGCCGATCGAGGACCTGGCAAGGACGCCGAGCAACAAGCTTGCGGATTACTACGGCGTCGAACACCCACCATTGCAGGGACATGACGCGCTCGACGATGCGCTGTCCGTGACTTACACCCTGCAGCATCTGATGAAGACTGGAAAGCTGCGGCCGGACGTCTTTGACCGTCCGTAGCCTGAAAGAGTTTGGTGGAATCCCTGCGCGCCTGACGCTCAGATCACCGAATCGGTCCACCGGACGATCTGTTTGGCAGCATCGCCGAAGGCCGCGTCGAGAGCGCCGACATAGGCCGGGTTGCCGCTGCCCGATACCGGTGCCGATGCGGTGAAACTCTTGGAAGCCTTCACTTCGCCGTTTCGATCGTTGAGCAAGCGCACGAACAGCTCGACCTCGGCATGTTCGCCGCCGTCGACACGCACTTCGAAGGACCGGACCTCGACGATCACCTGATAGTCGATCGCCAGCCCCTCGCCCGGCTTCCCGACGCCGGCAAAGCTGCCCGAGCGCTGGAACGTCTCGGCCAGCCGCGCCTGCACGACCAGCGGCAGGCGGTCGGCCCATTGAGCGCCCTTCAAATATTGGATCGAGCGATCCGAGGGTTTGATGACGATGTTCTGGCTGTCCAGCGCCTTCAGCGCCGAAGGCTGCGCGATCAGGATTTGCTTGCGGCTATGGCCATGCGCGTCGACGGATGGCGCTGACAGTTCGAACGTGTCGAGCGGTGTGGGCTTGGCGCCCAGCACCGCACAACCGGCAACCGCCAGGACAAGCAGCGCCGCGGCTGATTTCAACCCGCCCGTTCCAAGCCTGCTCAAAGTCACGCGTGATCCCCGTTGTCCCCGGATCGTAAGATCAACCCGCATTCGCGAGCAATGTTCTTGCGGCGGGCCGGCGCCGAAGTCAACGCCGCGCCCTGCCGTCGAACTGCCGAACCTCGCCTTCGCCACCCGAAAGGATGCGCTGCGGATTTCGGCTGAGATCCGTCACCGCCTCCTCGATGCGATTGATCGAGCGGCGGCTGTCCTGCACAAGCGCCTCGACATTCTGCAGCCCCTGACCGGAGAAGCGCGCCAGATTGTCGGTGATGACCCCAAGGCGGGCATTCAGCGTATCGGCGACCTGCTTGAACGATTTCAGCGTATCCCTTGCGTCGGCCAACACGCCGTCGGCCTGGCCCGAGCCGAGCAGCTTGTCGACCTTGGCGAGGATGCCGTCGACCCGCACCGAGGCGTCGTTGAGCCGTTGCGCCAGGTGCCTGGCGTCCTTGATCGTCTGGTCGATGTCGTCGGCCCGATTGGCGATCTTGCCTGTCACCTGCGCGATATCGGCTGCCGCCTTGTTGGCGTTGTCGCTGGCCTTCTGGATGTTGGCCAGCGCTTCGCGCACTTGCGCCGGGTCGATGCCGTCGAGCACGCCGTCGACCTTGGCCAGTGTGCCTTGCGTCTGCTTGGCGAAATCGTTGACGGAGCCAACGGCCGTATCGACGTTCTTGATCACACCATCGAGCTGCCGCGAGGTTTCCTTGAGGTTCCCCGTCACCGTATCGACATTGGCAACGATGCTCTTGATCTTGTCCTTGTCGACAGCGTTGAGCAGGCCTTCCGCCGCCTTCAGCGTGCCGTCGAGCTTTCCTGAAACGCCTTTCAGCTCATCGGACAGCGCGCTGACGGCGGACAGGAATTTGTCGATGCCGTCGGAATTCCTGGCCAGTGCATCGGAAAACGTCTGCACGTTGTGCACGGTCTGCGTCAGCGGCCCGCGGACGTCCTTGGTGAAGCCTTCCAGCTCCGTCAGCACCTTGTCGGCGCGGGTGAAGATGTTCTGCGCCGTCTGCAGCAAATTGGTCACCGCCGATGGATTGGCGACGATCTCGGCGACCTTGCCTTCCTTTTCGGCCTGGTCGAGCAGCTTCACTTCCTTGGGGTCGGCGCCCTTGAGCTCGATATTGGCCTGCCCTGTGAGGCCGGCAAGGCCGATATCGGCCTGCGTCGACTTGGTGATCGGCGTCATCCGGTCGATCTCGGTGTCGGCGATGGCGACAGTCGGATTGTCGACGTCGATATAGACGCGCTTGACGTCGCCGACCTTGACGCCGTTGAACAGCACGAAGCTGCCGCGGCCGAGACCAGAGGCCGAGCCCGGAATGCGCACCCGCAGCAGCGTCGTCTCACCCCTGTTGCCGATCGCGGCCGTCCAATAGACGAAGCCGAAAGCCGCCAGGATCGCAACCAGCGTGAAAATGCCGACAATGACGTAGTTGGCTCTGGTTTCCATTGCTTCACTTATGGCTATGCACGTGCGGCAAGATCAAGTTGCCGGGCGCGTTTTCCGCGGAAATAGGATTTCACCCACGGTTCCTCGCTCTTCAGCATGTCGTCGATAGTGCCTTCGACCAGCACCTTTTTCTTGCCGAGCACCGCCACGTGGTCGCAGGCGGTAAACAGCGTGTCGAGGTCGTGGGTCACCATGTAAACGGTCAGATCCATGGTGTCGCGCAGCTTGACGACGAGTTCGTCGAACTCGGCCGCGCTGATCGGATCGAGGCCTGACGTCGGCTCGTCGAGAAAGACGATGTCCGGATCGAGCGCCAGCGCCCTGGCAAGGGCGGCACGCTTGATCATGCCGCCGGAGAGCTCGGAGGGGAATTTCAGGGCCGCGTCCGGCGGCAGCCCGACCAGCTCGACCTTGAGCAGCGCCAACTCGTCCATCAGCTTCCTGGGCAAATCGAGATATTCGCGCATCGGCACCTGCACGTTCTCCATCACGGTCAGCGACGAAAACAGCGCACCATGCTGGAACAGCACGCCAAGGCGCATGTCGATGCGCAGACGCTCCATATCGCTTGCCTTGTCGACATCGACGCCGAACAGTTTGATTGTTCCCGACTGCTTGGGCATCAACCCGAGAATGGTGCGCAACAGCACGGACTTGCCGGCGCCCGAGGCACCGACGAACCCCAGTATCTCGCCGCGCTTGATGTCGAGCGACAGCTTGTCGAGAATCAGCTTGTCATCGATGGCAACGGTGACGTCGCGCACCGAAAGCACGATCTCGCTCTCGTCCGGCACCTCAGTCGTGACTCCGTTGCCTTTTGCCATGTTACTAGAACTGGATCGCTGCGTAGAACATGGCAAAAAGCCCATCGAGGATGATGACGACGAAGATCGATTTCACCACCGAAGCGGTCACGTGCTGGCCGAGCGATTCGGCACTGCCGCCGACCTTCATGCCCTCGACGGAGGCAATCGTGCCGATGATCATGGCCATGAAGGGCGCCTTGATCAGGCCGGCGAAAATCGTGCTTAGATCGATTGCGACACGCAACCGGTCGATGAATGCAGCGGGCGGGATATCGGAGTAAAGCCAGGCAGCGACAATGCCGCCGCCGAGTGCGGCGAAATTGGCGATGATCGTCAGGCAAGGCAAGGCGATCACCAGCGCCACAAGACGCGGAAAGACCAGGACGCCGATCGGATTGAGGCCGATGACTTTCAGCGCATCGACCTCCTCGCGCATCTTCATCGAGCCGATTTCGGCGGTGATCGCGCTGCCTGAGCGGCCGGCGATCATGATTGCCGTCATCAGCACGCCGAGTTCGCGCAGGATCAGCACGCCGACGAGATCGACGACGAAGATGTCGGCGCCGAAATAGCTGAGCTGATAGGCGCCCTGCTGGGCAACGATGGCGCCGACGATGGCCGACATCAGCACCACCACGGGTATCGCGCCGACGCCCATGCGATCGATCTGGTTGAAGATCGCCGCCGGATTGACGGCATGACCGCGGCCGAGCTTCATTTGCGCGCCACGGATGGTGGCGCCCAATATATTCATCGAAGCGAGAAAATCGTCGCGCATCTCGTAGACGCGCCGGCCAACCGCCTCCAGGGCCCGAATGACGATGTTGGGCGGCCGCGCCGGTCCGGATTCGGGTTCGCGCCGGACAGCTTCGTTGACCGCGTCGAGCAGGATGGAAGCGATCTCGCTCTGGCCTTGCAGCCGGACCTCGACGTTCTTCTTCTCGAAGGCGCTGACCAGCCGGTCAATTAGCCAGGCGCCGGCGGTATCGATCTTCTCGATTTTCGAAAGATCGAGCGCCAAAGTCTTGAAACCGCTTCGCTTCTCGATTTTGCGCATGTCGGCGTCGATCGATGCCACGGTCCGTGTCGTCCAGATACCGGAGAACGCGCAGCCGAGGACATCACCCTCCTCGCCGACCGCCACGCGCGGGTCGTGATCAGCCCCCGAGGCGGCCGTGCCGCTTGCGTCGCGTTTGCCGATGGTCAACATGGCGTCCTGTTTAACCTGATGGGTCCGACCTTGTCGATTTGCCGACAACCCTTCTCGCATAGCCGGAGCAGAAAAATATGGCGCGTGTCATTTCGGTCGAGGCCGAGCGTTTCCCGATCGCCGGAACCTTCACCATTTCGCGCGGCTCCAAGACCGAGGCCGAGGTTATCACCTGCACGATCAGCCAGGGCGGTCAAAGCGGGCGCGGCGAATGCGTTCCCTACAAGCGCTATGGTGAGACCATGGACGGTGTCCGTGACGCGATAGAGGCGATGCGCGACCGGATCGCCGGCGGAATGGACCGAACCGCCCTGCTTGACGCAATGCCTGCCGGAGCGGCGCGCAACGCCATAGACTGTGCCCTTTGGGACCTTGAAGCCAAGATCAGCGGCAATCCGGTGGCGGACGCAATCTGGCCGGCCCCGTTGCATCAACTCGAGACCGCCTACACGCTGTCGCTCGGCGAACCGGAAGCGATGGCGGCACAGGCTCGCGCCAATGCCGGCCGACCGCTGCTCAAGGTCAAGATTGGCGGCGACAATGACATCGCCCGCATCCGGGCGGTGAGACAGGCCGCGCCCGAGAGCCGACTGATCCTCGATGCCAATGAAGGTTGGACCGACGACAACATTGTCGCCAACTTCGCCTTTGCCACCGAACAGGGAATCGTCCTGATCGAGCAGCCGCTGCCGGCGGGCCGGGACGGCATTCTGCGCCACATAGCGCATCCGGTGCCGATCTGCGCCGACGAGAGCGTTCATGAAGCAAGCAACCTCGAAGCGCTTGTCGGTCTCTACGACGCCGTCAACATCAAGCTTGACAAGTCCGGCGGGCTGACGGCGGCGCTCACCTTGCGCGACCGCGCCCGTGAATTGGGCTTTGGTGTCATGGTCGGCTGCATGGTCGGCACGTCACTGGCAATGGCGCCGGCGGTGCTGCTCGCGCAAGGAGCCGATTTCGTCGACCTCGACGGTCCGCTGCTGCTTGCTCGCGACCGTGTGCCGGGCCTCGTTTACCAGGGATCGCTCGTCTCACCCCCTGATCGGGCGTTGTGGGGCTGAGCGCGCGGCAAGCCCGATCAGCACGAGACCAATGATCGCGATCGGGATCATCGCCAGGAACCCGTCGACGCCAAGGCGATCATAGAGCGGACCGGACACAAGCGTGACGGCGGCCATGAAGAAGCCGTTGAAGAAATAGGCAATGCCTTGCGCGGCACCCGTGCGCTCTTCGGAGACGGTCTCGGCGATCATCTTCTGCAGGCCGATCAGCACCATTGCGACAGACACCGAATGCAGCGACTGCACGGCGAAGAAGCCGCTGACGCCAAGGCCGAGCGGCCACACCAGCGGAAAGGCGATCCAACGCACGATCGAACCGATTCCGGCAATGAGCATGACCCGGACGACGGGTACGGAGGCGAATATGCGATTGAAAAACAGGAACATGCAGACCTCGGACACCACGCCCCATGCCCATAGCAGACCGACGAGGGAATCGCTGATGCCGATCGATTTCCAGTAGATCGAGACGAAGCCGTAGAGGAAGGCATGGCTGGCGGTAATGATGCCGACGCCAAGCGTGAAATAGAGGAAATAAGCATTGAATAGCCCCGGCGCCGCGTGCTGGATTTCCGCCGCCGACAACGGCGATGCCTTGCGCGGCCGCCCCATGCGCGGCGCCAGCAGGCCTGCGGCGAGTGCCGCGCCAAGGGCAAGGAATATGATCACCGGAACGGCTTGAGGGCCGCTGGCCGCCAGGATGAACCCGCCCGCGACATTGGCCAGGAGATAGCAGATCGACCCCCATTTGCGCATGCTCGCATAATTGGAACCGAAGCGGCGCACGCCCGAAAGCGCCAGCGAATCGGCGATCGGCGAATGCGGCGTCCAGACAATGGTCAGCAACAACGAAACTGCCAGCACAGTCGCATAGGTCGGTGTCAGGAAGTACCCCGCGGAGAGCAGCAGCGAGGCAGCGACCAGCACGACATAGACATCGGCGCGGTCCCTGGCTCGGTCGGCGAGCGTCGTCAGCAGCGGCGTCGTCACAACGCGCAGGAACATCGGCGCCGACAGGATGACCGCGATCTGTTCGGCGTGAAATCCCTTAGCCTGCAGCCAAAGCGGGAAATAGGGCAAATGGGTGCCAAGCGATATGAACAACGTGCCGAAGATCAGGCTCATGCGCAGCTCAAAACGGCTCGGCTTCACGAGTTGTTCGGGCGAAAGCGGTGGCAGCGGCATGAATCGATCCAATGACGCTGCGCTCAACGACCGGCGAGCAGCGCAAACCGATCCTTAACATGAGGAAAAACCGGGCGAAACCGGCTGGACCAGTCGATTGGCACCAGAAAGTTCAGGGCCGGCTTCCGCCTCAGGCGGCCTGCACTACCCTGTCCTCGATGAGCATCGGGATGAAGGGCTCGTCAGGCGCTTCAGGCAGGATATGCGCCCATGTCAGGATTTCCATGCGGCCGTCGAAATGCTCGACCACGGCGGTGCAGCTCTCCACCCAGTCACCGGTGTTGATATATTGCACGTCGCCATAGCTTTCGATGGCGGCATGGTGGATGTGCCCGCAGATGACGCCGTCGACATGCGAGCGTCGCGCTTCCTCGCTGAGCACCGTCTGGAACGAGCCGATGAAGTTCACCGCCTTCTTGACCTTGACCTTGGCCCAGGACGAAAACGACCAGTAAGGCAGGCCGAGCAGCTGTCGCAGCCGCGTGATCACCCGGTTGACCTGCATGGCGGCGTCATAGGCATGGTCGCCGAGATAGGCTAGCCAACGCTGGTTGTGGACGACGGTGTCGAACTGGTCGCCATGGATGACCAGCAGCCGCCGGCCATCGGCGGTTTCGTGGATAGCACGGTCGGCAACGACGATGCCGCCGAAATGCACGCCCTGGAACTGGCGGGCGAATTCGTCGTGATTGCCGGCGATATAGGTGATCGAGGCTCCCTTGCGCGCCTTGCGCAGCAGTTTCTGCACGACGTCATTGTGGCTTTGCGGCCAGTGCCAGCTGCGCCTCAGGCGCCAGCCGTCGACGATATCGCCGACAAGGTAGATGATGTCGGCATCGTGGTAGCGCAGGAAATCGATCAGGAAATCGGCCTTCGCCGCCTTCGAGCCCAGATGGACATCGGAAATGAACATGCTGCGGAAAGTGCGGGGCTCTTGGCCTGGCATCGCGGATCACCCTTGCTTTCGAGCAGCCTATGCCCCGATTCATGCAACAACCGTATGACGGTTGCGATTGGTCCAGCGCTGGCGCTAGCCTGCCGGGCAAATCAAAGGAGAAATCGTCATGGATCTCGGTATCCGCGGAAAGAAGGCCATCGTCTGCGCTTCGAGCAAGGGGCTCGGTCGTGGCTGCGCCATGGCGCTGGCCGAAGCAGGCTGCGACATCGTCGTCAATGGGCGCAATGCCGAACTGGTCGCCAAAACCGCCGCGGAGCTGCGCCAGCGCCATGGCGTGACGGTGACGGAAGTCGTCGGCGACGTTTCGAAGCCGGAGGTACAGAAGGCGTTGCTCGCCGCCTGTCCGGAACCCGACATCCTCGTCAACAACAATGGCGGGCCGCCGCTTCGCGATTTCCGCGAGCTCGATCGTGGAAAAATCCTCGAAGGTGTTACCCAGAACATGGTGACGCCAATCGAACTGGTGCAGGCGGTCATCGACGGCATGGCGACGCGCGGCTTCGGGCGCATCGTCAACATCACCTCGCTGTCGGTCTATGTCCCGATTCCCGGCCTTGACCTCTCATCGGGCGCGCGCGCCGGTCTGACATCGTTCCTTGCCGGCGTGGCGCGCACGGTGATCGAGCGCAACGTGACCATCAACAGCCTGCTGCCGGGCAAGCTCGACACCGACCGGCTGCGCGGCCCGCATGAGGCCGGTACGCCAGAGGATCCAAAGGCGGCCGCGGCGCGCAAGACCCGCATCAGTGCCGACGTACCGGCCAAGCGGCTCGGCACGCCCGAGGAATTCGGCCAGATCTGCGCCTTCCTGTGCTCTGTCCACGCCGGCTATCTGACCGGGCAGAACATACCCGTTGATGGCGGTCTCTACGTCAGCGCCTTTTGACCAGCGTGCCTGCGAAGGCGCGCACCTGATTTCGCATGAAACAACGATAACAACCTGATAAATATCTGATTTTGGCGTGCCGGGATTTAAAGCTGCCGGCGCGTCAATTAGCGTCGCGAAAAACCTTGGCCTCATGCTAAAAGGACTCCCAAAGCAGGTTTCGAGGAGCGGCCGCATGGAAGGCGAGAACAAGAAGACGGCACGTTCGGACCTCGACGAAGCCGCCCTCTACTTCCACAAATACCCAACGCCGGGAAAGCTCGAGATTCAGGCGACCAAGCCGCTCGGCAACCAGCGCGACCTGGCGCTCGCCTATTCGCCCGGCGTCGCCGCCCCTTGCCTCGAGATCCGCGACAATCCAGCGACCGCCGCCGACTACACGGCGCGCGCCAATCTGGTCGGCGTCGTGTCGAACGGCTCGGCCGTGCTCGGCCTCGGCAATATCGGGCCGCTGGCCTCCAAACCGGTGATGGAGGGCAAGGCGGTCCTGTTCAAGAAGTTCGCCGGCATCGACGTCTTCGACATCGAGATCGACGCGCCGGAAATCGAGCGCATGGTCGAAACGGTTGCCGCACTGGAACCGACCTTCGGCGGCATCAACCTCGAGGACATCAAGGCACCGGAGTGTTTTGAAGTCGAAGAACGCCTCAAGGCTCGCATGAGCATACCGGTGTTCCATGACGACCAGCACGGCACCGCCATCATCGTCGCCGCCGCCGTGCTCAACGGGCTGGAATTCGCCGGCAAGACCATTTCGGACATCAAGGTCGTCACCTCCGGCGCAGGTGCCGCCGCCCTTGCCTGCCTCAACCTGCTCGTTTCGCTCGGAGTGCGCGTCGAGAACATCTGGGTCACCGACCGTTTCGGCGTCGCCTACAAGGGCCGTGTCGACGAGATGGACCGCTGGAAAGACCCTTATGTAAAGGACACCGAGGCGCGCACGCTGGCCGACGTCATTGCGGGCGCCGATGTCTTTCTCGGCCTCTCGGCCGCCGGCGTGCTGAAGCCGGAGCTGCTGCGACACATGGCGCCGAAGCCGTTGATCCTGGCGCTGGCCAATCCCAATCCGGAGATCATGCCGGAAGTGGCGCGCGCGGCGCGTCCTGACGCCATGATCTGCACCGGCCGCTCCGATTTTCCCAATCAGGTCAACAACGTCCTTTGCTTCCCTTACATCTTCCGTGGCGCGCTCGACTGCGGCGCCAGCGCCATCAATGAGGAGATGAAGATGGCGGCGGTGCGGGCGATTGCCGCCCTTGCCCGCGAAGAACCTTCCGATGTCGCCGCGCGCGCCTATTCGGGCGAGACACCGATCTTCGGACCCGAATTCCTGATCCCCTCGCCCTTCGACCCGCGCCTCATCCTGCGCATCGCGCCGGCCGTCGCCAGGGCAGCCTGCGAGACCGGTGTGGCGACGCGGCCGATCACCGACTTCGCTGCCTACATCGACAAGCTCAACCGCTTCGTCTTCCGCTCCGGCCTGGTGATGAAGCCGGTGTTCTCCTCCGCCAAGGCTTCCAGTGCCAAACGCGTCATCTACGCCGACGGCGAGGACGAGCGTGTCCTGCGTGCCGCCCAGGTTGTGCTTGAGGAAGGCATCGCCGAGCCGATCCTGATCGGCCGTCCGCATGTCATCGAGGTCAGGCTGAAGCGTTATGGCTTGCGCATCAAGCCTGGTGTCGATTTCGGCCTGATCAATCCAGAGGACGATCCGCGCTACCGCTACTATGTCGATCTCCTGATCGAGCTCGCCGGCCGCCGCGGCGTGACGACGGAGGCCGCGCGTACCATGGTGCGCACCGACAACACGGTGATCGCGGCGTTGGCACTGAAGCGCGGCGATGCCGACGCCATGGTCTGCGGCCTCGAAGGCCGTTTCGAGCGGCATTTGCGCAACGTGACGCTGATCATCGGGCCGCGCACCGGCATCAAGGACCGGGACCTGTCGACTCTTTCCATGCTGATCTCGCAGCGCGGCATCATCTTCCTCACCGACACCCACGTCTCCGTCGACCCGACGGCGGATGAAATCGCCGAGATGACCGTGCTGGCGGCGGAAGAAATCCAGCGTTTCGGCATCGAGCCGAAGGCGGCACTGCTGTCGCATTCGGATTTCGGCTCGCGCGATTCGCCGAGCGCGCTGAAGATGCGTCAGGCCGCGGCCATTCTGGCGCGCATCGCGCCGGAGCTGCAGTGCGACGGCGAAATGCATGCCGATTCCGCTTTGTCGGAGCATCTGCGCCAGCGCGTCTATCCGCATTCGCGTCTGAAGGGCGAAGCCAATCTCCTGGTGTTCCCGAACCTCGATTCGGCCAACATCACGCTGACGGCGCTGCGAGCCATGATGGATGCCCTGCATGTCGGCCCCATCCTTCTCGGCACCGACAAGCCGGCGCACATATTGACGCCCTCGGTAACCTCGCGCGGCGTCGTCAACATGACGGCGCTGGCAGTGGTCGAAGCCGCGCACAAGGCGCAGGCGATCGCCAATCTGGACTGAACCGGCTCTCGCGACCGGATTGGTCCAGCCCCAGTTGATCAAGGCTAGGTAGCGACGCGCCGCGGAACGCGTTGGCCGGATCGGGTGTTGCGAACCAACAACTCTTAACCGTGAAGTCCGGCATTGAACGAATGCGGATTTCACGGGAAGGAGCAATTTGATATGGTCACGCCGTCTGATTAGGCGGTGAGAGTGTCATGAGAGCCCTGTTGCTCGCTTCGGCAATGCTGACTGTGACTGGCGTAGAGGCGTTCGCCGCCGACGCCATCGCGTTGGAGCCGGCCGTGCATGACTGGTCCGGCGTCTATGTCGGCGGGCATCTTGGCTATGGTTTTGGCAGCACCGACGCGACCTACAACCTGCCAAACACGCCAACGATCCGGGGCACGCAGGATTACGACATCGACGGCTTTCTGGGCGGTGTCCAGATCGGCTACAATTACCAGGTCAACTCCGCGGTTCTGGGGATCGAGGCCGATATTTCGGGCGCCGATATCAAGGGACATTCCGACGAGGTCAATGTAGGCGGAGGCGATGTCTACGACACCAAGGTGGATTGGTTCGGAACGATCCGCGCCAGGGCGGGCTATGCGTTCGACAGCACCCTTGTTTACGGGACCGGCGGCCTTGCTTTCGGAGGTGTCGAGAACCAATATCTCGATGGGCCCGCCAACAGCTATTCCGAAAAGAACACCAAGGTTGGCTGGACGATTGGCGCGGGGCTGGAGCAGGCAATCACCGATCATTGGTCGGCAAATGCCGAATATCGATATGTCGATCTGCGGGACCAGACCATCAACTACGGACCCAACTCCAATACGACCTTCGACAACACGTTCAGTACCGTCAGGATCGGGATGAACTACAAGTTCTGACGGCCCGCCCGGCCATTGCCGGGACTGATGGGCGCCATCCAATGCGCGCCGCTTCTCAGCCGGCGACAAGGCGACTTCCGAAATGGACGATTAACCGCGAACGGGTTAGCCTTGGCGACCAGAAGACAAGCGGGATCGAGACGGATGGCAAGCGGAGGTTTGAAGCAGGCGCATGCTGCCGTGCTGCTTGGCATCCTGCTGTCCGGCGCAGCGGTCAGCGAGCCGCAGGCCGCTTCACGGATCTGCCGGCAACTGGAGGCCGACCTCGCCGCGGGCTCACGCGGCGGTGGCGGTGGCCCGGCACTGGTCCGGAAATATGACGCCGCGATCGAAAGGCAGCGCGAACAGATCTCGAAGGCTCGCGGTCAGGCGAACAATGCCGGCTGCGGGTTCTCGTTGTTTTCGCGCAACATCAACCAGTGTGCCGGGCTGAACGCCACCATCGAGCGCATGAACGCCAATCTCGACAGTTTGCAAACCAAGCGTGCCCAACTCGCCGGCGGCGGCGGCTCACGCCGCGACCGGGGGCGTATCCTGGCGGCGCTCGATGCCAATGACTGCCGTGACGATGCGGTGGCACCCCGCTCGCCTCCGCGGGAAGCCAATCGTGAAGAAGGGGGCAATGCCAACCTCTTCGACCAGCTTTTCGGCGGCAACCGGCAGATCGATACGCTGGACCAGCCTGACGATTCCGGCGAGGAACGCGATGTCAGCCGCGTCCTCAACCAGCCCGGCATTCCTGATGTTGCGAGCAACGGCGGCGAATTCCACACCAGTTGCGTGCGCACTTGCGACGGCTATTTCTTCCCCATGTCGAACGCCGCCTCGGCCGGCGATTTCGAGCGCGACCAGAAGAATTGCGAATCGGCCTGCCCCGGCACGG
This sequence comes from Mesorhizobium sp. ES1-3, assembly GCF_020164795.1. Lineage (NCBI taxonomy): Bacteria > Pseudomonadati > Pseudomonadota > Alphaproteobacteria > Hyphomicrobiales > Phyllobacteriaceae > Mesorhizobium > Mesorhizobium sp. ES1-3. The sequence continues at coordinate 175,146 of NZ_JAIUGW010000002.1, read as the reverse complement.
AGATGCAGGTCTTCTATTCGCGCGGTATGGACGACGATTCGGCATCGATGACGTCATCGGTCACCGGCAGGCCCTACGGCGAACTGCCGACCGCCTATCTCTACAAACAGGCCAACATGTCACGGCCACCCACTTGCGGCTGCAATGCCGCGCAGAATTTCCAGATCATTGGCGGCAACCCGCCAAGCCAGCAACAATCACCGCCCGAACCGGATACGGCGCCGATTGTTCCGGTGCCGGCCTCGAAGCCTGATCCGGGTGCCGACCCCGAGACCTTGGCCAATATGGATGGCGGGCTCGATCGTGAAGCCATCAAGCGCCTTTCGGCCAAGCCGGTGGCATCGCCCGTTTCGGCCGTGCCCCCGGAACAGCGCAAGGTCAGGGTCGTCGGGCCAACGTTCCTTCCCGACCCATCAGCGGCAATAGATCTGCAAGCTCCGGCCCCGAAGGCAGTCCGGTAAGGGCAAGCCTGAGCGGCATGAACAGCGATTTGCCCTTGCGGCCGGTCGCTTCCCTGATCTTGCCGGTCCAATCCTTCCAGACCGTCCCGTTCCATGGCTCCTCAGGCAGGAGATCGAGCGCATGGTGCAGAAAATCGCGGTCGTCGTCGGAAAATTCGGGCTTCTCCTGCGGCCCTTCGCGCAGGACACGCCACCAGGCAACCGCATCGGCCAGCCGGTCGATATTGCCGCGCACCGCCAGCCAGAACGGTTCGGCGTGTTCGCCGGAAATACCCAGCACCATCAGCCGGTCCCGCGCCTCGTCGAACGGCATACGATGCAGCAGCACCCGGTTGAGCACGAACAATTCGGCCGGATCGAACTTGGACGACGATTTCGAGGTCGCGGCCGGGTCGAAATGGCCGGCGAGTTCGGCCAAGTCATGCGCGGCCGCGACATTCTCCGACGTGCCGACCAGCACGGCCAGCGAAGCGACGGCCATCGGCTCGATGCCGTCCTCGCGCAGGCTCTCGATGGAAAGCGCGCCGGTGCGCTTCGACAGCCCCTCGCCCGAAACGGTGGTCAGGAGGTTGTGATGGCCGAAGACCGGCGGCTCGGCACCCAGCGCCTTGAAAAGGGCGATCTGCACGCCAGTGTTCGTGACATGATCGTCGCCGCGGATGACGTGGCTGACGCCCATCTCGATATCGTCGACGACTGAGGGCAGCGTGTAGAGATAGGTGCCGTCCTCACGCACCAGAACCGGATCGGACAGCGAAGCCAGATCCACCGTCTCCTCGCCACGCACCAGATCGTCCCAGTGGATATCGGTACGCACCGGCTGCAGCGGATCGCAGGAGAAATTGGGCAGCAGGAAACGCCAGTGGGGCCGGCGCCCGTCGGCCTGATATTCGGCCACCTGCTCTGTCGTCAGCGCCAATGCCTCGCGGCCATAGACCGGCGGCAGGCCTCGCGTGCGGCGCACCTTGCGCCTGAGATCGAGTTCTTCCGGCGTTTCGTAGCAGGCGTAGAGGACACCCGCCGCCTTCAGCCGCTCGACCGCCGCGTCATAGATTTCGAAGCGCCGCGACTGATACTCGGTGGCGTCCGGGAAAATCCCCAGCCAGTGCAGGTCGTAAAGGATGGCGTCGGCGAATTCCTGCTTCGAGCGGGCGATGTCGGTGTCATCGAAGCGCTGGATGAAGCGGCCCTTGTTGTTGAGGGCAAACAACCAGTTGAACAGAGCGGTGCGCGCATTGCCGATATGGATGCGGCCGGTCGGTGACGGGGCGAAACGAACGGTAACTGTCATGAGCGGGGCGTACCGGATGCCTTTGTGATTGACAAGATGCGCCCCCGCGCCGTGCCGCAGACATAGAACATGGCGGCTGGAATGAAAAGACCGGCCGGATGCGTCTCTGGCGGCGCATGGGTGGCGGCCGGCCGGCCGAGCCGACGAAGGCGATCAGCCGCCGAAGTCGTCGGAGCTGAGGCGGGTCCAGCGGTCGCCCATCAAGCCGCCGATGGCGATATCGCCGGAGCGGACCGCTTCAGTGACCTCGGGGATTCGCGAGCGGACCATCGTTCCCCCGGCATAACGGAAGAAGAGATTCCTGTAGCCGAAGAGGTGAGGCATGAATCGGCTCTGGGTCTGTCCGGTGATGCCCACGCAGCCCCTATCCCGCGCGGCCGCGACAAGGCCATCCAGCGTCGCGCCCCAGTGAGGTCCGGAAGCCTGGATTTGCAACAGGCTCGCCATGTCGCCGGCTTGACCGTAGAAGGCATAGCAACCGAGCATTTTGCCCGTCTCGTCGTAAGTTCCTCCGAAATGAAGTGGGCCGTCGGCCCGCTTCTCGGCCGCCAGTGCGAGCAGCCGCGGCAACTCGCCGTCCCTCCAACTCGGCCGGAGAGCGTAATCGGACAGGAGGGTCGGCAGCCGCTCGGCAAATTGCGCGGCATTGATCGCCTCGGCATGGACCCGATGCGACGATGAAGGCTGGACAGGCGGTTCGAACCTTCCCTTCGCGAGGGCGTCGAATGCCCTCGCGAGGGGATCGAGTGCCAGGCGAGGCATGCGGGCCCATTTGCGATGCAATGCGGCGGCGGCCATCGCGGCCGGCCGGAAAACATAGGTCCATCCCAGACAATGGACCGGCAGGAGTTGGTATTTCATCGGACGCGCGAAGGCCAGAGATACGCGGTTGGCCGAATCGATCAGCTGCAGATCGAATTCACCTCGATGCAAGGCACGCAGCAATTGCGGTCCTGCAGAGCCGTGATCGACGCCAGTGTCTGCCATGGCCGGACCGATGATCGCCGCATTCAATGCCGCTCCGTTGAGCTCGTAACGGGCCTTCAGGACACCAAGGAACCCACCTAGATCGCCCTGCCGGTTGATATGCACAAGAGCGTTGCTCTCACCGGACTGGCCGGCATGGTCGAGATAGATCCTTCTCATATACTCGGCCGTCTCCACGATTGCGCGATCGAGGAGGTGGCGCCGCCGCCGGCGAAACTTCGTCAGGAAGAGTGCGGCGACGCGCTCGAGATCTTCGGCGGCGAGCGGCCGAACCGAGCCGTGCCGAGATTCCCGCACCGATGGCGCAGTCACCTTTTCCATGCCGGTAGTTTCGGAAAACAAGATGCATTGTGAAAGCCGCTTAGGTTGCTGTTTTTAGCATACGGCAACCAAAAGTAGAGACAACGAATCTCGGTCGGTAGCGTAAACAGACGTCTCGAATTCGATATCTGGAAAAGGACTCCACTGGCGGATTTGCCCAGCCGGCATACGCCAGGCGACCGGGCCTTCGGACGTGTCGCAGCGCGTGATGGACATGGCCCCCGGCCGAGGCCGGAGGCCATGTCAGGTCAGCTGACCAGACCTTTGGTCAGCTCCAGCGCCTGGCGCTCGAACAGGCGCCGGTAGATGCCGCCCTTCAGGCGGATCAAATCGTCATGCGAGCCTTCCTCGACGATCTTGCCGCGATCGAAGACCAACAGCCTGTCGAGCGCCCTCACCGTCGAAAGCCGATGCGCGATGACCAGCGTCGTGCGGCCGACCATCAGCCGTTCCATCGCCTGCTGGATCAGCACCTCGGATTCCGAATCGAGGCTCGACGTCGCCTCGTCCAGGATCAGGATGCGCGCATCGGCCAGGAAAGCGCGGGCAATCGCCACACGCTGCCGCTCGCCGCCCGACAGCTTCACGCCACGCTCGCCGACCAGCGTGCCATAGCCCTTCGGCAGGTTGGCGATGAAGTCGTGCGCGCTCGCCAGCCTGGCGGCATGCTCGATCTCGTCCTGCGTTGCGCCTGGCCTGCCATAGGCGATGTTTTCCGCCAGGGAACGGTGGAACAGGATCGGTTCCTGCTGGACGATCGCGATCTGGCCGCGCAGCGACGCCTGGGCGACCTGCGAGATATCCTGGCCATCGATCACGATCTGGCCCGCGCCAACGTCATAGAGCCGCTGGATGAGCTTGACGAAAGTGGTCTTGCCCGAACCCGAGTGACCGACCAGCCCGACACGCTCACCCGGGGCGATGTCGACCGAAAAGTCGCGGTAGAGCGGCGACCGGTGATTGCCGTAGTGAAAGGTGACGTCGTCGAAGGCGATGTGGCCCTGCGTGATGGCAATCGGTCCGGCGCCGGGCTGATCCTCGATGCCCAGCGGTTCCGACTGGAAATCGACCAGTTCCTCCATGTCGTTGATCGAACGCTGCAAATTGCGGATATGCGTGCCGATATCCCTGAGATAGCCTTGCAGCACGAAGAACGAGGTCAGCACGAAAGCGACATCGCCGGCGCTCGCCTGCCCCCATGACCACAGCATCAGCGCCAGGCCGATCACCGCGGCCCGCATGACCAGCAGCAGCGCCCCTTGCGTGGTGCCGTTGATGGTGCCGCGCACCCAGGTCCGCCGTGTGCGGGCGCGCCATTTGGCGACCACCCTGGCGAGGCGGCGCTCCTCGCGTTCCTCTGCGCCAAAGCCCTTGACCACGGCGTTGCAGCTCACTGCGTCGGCCAGCGAGCCACCGAGACGCGTGTCCCAGGTGTTGGCAAGCCTTGCCGCCGGCGCGACATAGCCTAGCGACAGCATCGCAGTCACCACGATGAACAGCACCGAGCCGGCAGCAACGACCGCGCCCATCAGCGGCCAGAACCAGCCGAGCAGCAGCGTCGAACCAGCAAGCATCACCACCGACGGCAACAGCGCGATCAGGACGGTGTCGTTGAGCAGGTCGAGCGCCCACATGCCGCGCGTCACCTTGCGCACCGTCGAGCCGGCAAAACTGTTGGCATGCCAATCGGTCGAAAAGCGCTGAACGCGATGGAAGGCGTCCGCCGCGATGTCGGCCATCATCTTGAGTGTCAACTCAACGATGCCCATGAAGGCGAGATTGCGCAACATGACACCAGTCAGCGCCAGCGCCATCAAGATGAAGAATGCCGTCATCGCAGCGTTCCAGGCAACGGTATCCGCTCCGGCGCTGCTGGCGACGGCGTCGACCAGCCGGCCGGAATAGAGCGGTGTCAGCACGTCGGCCAGTGTCGACAGCAGGAACCCGCCCATGATCAGCGAAAGCCGCCACGGCTGGCGCCGCCAATGCGTTAGCGTGAAGCCAAGAACGCTGCGAAAGGCGCTCGCGCGCAAATCGATCTTGAAACGAGCCATGATGTCATCCGGGCGCAAACGAGCCCGATCCCAGTAAGGTCGAAAGTTGAAAACCGCGCGGGGCTAATTGCCCGTGAATGCGGAGGTTCGGCTATGGTAGGTTGCCTGCCCATGGGCGGCGACCGGCAGCGGCAAATGCCTTTTCTGCGTCCGGTATGGTTCCGACACTTCGGAACACCGGCGCAGACCTAGGCCTCGCGGCCTCGCATAACGATGTCAAATCCTGGCATTCGGTCCTCCCTGAAGGGAATCGCGGAAAAGCCGTTATAGGGATGCTTCGATCGCTCGCCAAGGCAAGCCACGGCCAAAAGCACTTCTGGCCCAGCCGGTGAGGCGATTTTGCAACAGTCGGGGCTTGTGCCTATCGTCGTTGCAGAGTGTTCACCCCGCACGCCATCAGCAGGTCGGAGGTCGCTCGGAAATCGATCCGCGACAGTCGGCATGGTTGCACACTCGCCCGCGGCATCGCGCAATCCCGCTCAGCAAGCGAAAGGACGCCTATCCACGATCCCTGAAACGGTTGGTGATGGGATAGCGGCGGTCGCGGCCAAAATTCTTCCTGGTGATCTTCACACCCGGCGCCGCCTGCCGGCGCTTGTATTCGGCGATGTAGAGCAAGTGCTCGATGCGCGTCACCGTCGCCCGGTCATGGCCGCGTGCGACGATGTCGTCGACGCCCATCTCGTTCTCGACCAGACATTCCAGAATATCGTCCAGCACCGGATAGGGCGGCAGCGAATCCTGGTCGGTCTGGTTCTCGCGCAGTTCGGCCGACGGCGCCTTGTCGATGATGTTCTTCGGGATCACCTCGCCCGAAGGCCCGAGCGCGCCCGGCGGCACATGGCTGTTGCGCCAGCGCGACAGCGCATAGACCTGCATCTTGTAAAGGTCCTTGATCGGATTGAAGCCGCCATTCATGTCGCCGTAGAGCGTGGCGTAACCGACCGACATCTCGCTCTTGTTGCCCGTGGTGACCACCATCGAGCCGAACTTGTTGGAGATCGCCATCAGGATGGTGCCGCGCGCGCGGCTCTGCAAATTCTCCTCGGTGATGCCTTCCTTGGTGCCTTCGAACAACTGCGTCAGCGTATGCAGAAATCCTTCGACCGGCTCGAAGATCGGCACAATGTCATAGCGGCAGCCGAGCGCACGGGCGCAGTCCTCGGCATCCCTCAGCGAGTCCTTCGAGGTGTAGCGATAAGGCATCATGATGGCACGCAGCCGCTCCTCGCCGAGCGCGTCGACCGCAAGGGCGGCACAGATCGCCGAATCGATGCCGCCGGACAGGCCAAGCACCACATTCTTGAAGCCGTTCTTGTTGACGTAGTCGCGCAGGCCGAGCATGCAGGCGCGGTAGTCGGCCTCCTCCTTGTCCGGGATTTTCGACATCGGTCCTTGCGAACAGATCCAGCCGTTATCAGTACGTTTCCAGGTGGTGACGTCGACCGCGTCCTCGAACTGGCTCATCTGGAAGGCGAGCGTCTTGTCCGCCCCGATGGCGAAGGAGGCGCCGTCGAAGATCAGCTCGTCCTGGCCGCCGAGCTGGTTGGCATAGATCATCGGCAAGCCGCATTCGATGACTTGCTTGATGACGACCTGGTGGCGAACGTCGATCTTGGCGCGATAGTAAGGCGAACCGTTCGGCACCAGCAGGATTTCCGCGCCGCTTTCGGCCAGCGTCTCGCAGATGCCGACTTCGCCCCAGATGTCCTCGCAGATCGGTATGCCGATGCGCACGCCACGGAAGTTGACCGGCCCCTGGACCTCGGGTCCAGCCTGGAAGACGCGCTTCTCATCGAACTCGCCGTAGTTCGGCAGGTCGAGCTTGTAGCGTTCGGCGATGATCTTGCCGCCATCGGCGAAGACGATGGAATTATGCGTGCCGCTCTTGCGCTTCAGCGGTGTGCCGATGATGACGCCAGGACCGCCATCGGCGGTATCGGCTGCAAAGTCCTCGGCGGCGCGCTCGCATGCCCTGAGGAAGGCCGGCTTCAGCACCAGATCCTCCGGCGGATAGCCTGCAAGGAAAAGCTCGGTGTAGAGCACGAGATCGGCGCCCTGGCGGGCGGCATCCGCCCTCGCCTCGCGCGCCTTGGCGAGATTGCCGGCGACGTCGCCGACGGTCGGGTTGAGCTGGGCGATGGCGATACGCAGTATGTCGAGCTTCCTGATCATGCTGCTGACTTAGCGCGGCAGAATTCACCTCGCAATGGCGTTCGCTTGGACCAATTCAGACCGTCAATCGTCGCCCATATAGTCGCGCAAGGATTGCGGAGAGTGGTTTTCGCCGATCGACATCGCCAGGATACGCGAGATGTGCCGGCGCGGCAGGCCCGTGTCGGCCACCCATCGGTTGATCTGGACCTGGATCTTGTCGAGGTCCTTCTTCGATGTCGGATTTTCGGCGATGTCGAGGCCTGCGTCGCGAAGGGCGGCGGCCATATCGGCCGAAATGACGAAAGCATCCCAGCCCAGCCAGCGCAGCAAATACTGGCCGGTGTTGCCGCCGAGCCGGCTGCCATGCTTGCCCAGATAGGCCATCAGCCCGACCTGATCATTGGCGGGCCATTCGGCGAGAAAATTGCCGAAGCCGCCATGTTCCCTGGACACGCGTTCGACGAAAGCGGCGTTGTCGCGAACGGATTTGATCTTTTGCGGATTGCGCACGATGCGTTGATCCGACGCCAGGTCGTGCCAGAAATCGTCAGGCTGGAACAACAGCCGCTTGGGCTCGAAGCGTAGGAACGCCTCTTCGAATCCAGGCCATTTCTGCTCGATGACCCGCCAGACGAAGCCGGCCGCAAAGACCCGCTCGGCCATCGTCGAGAGGATACGGTCATCGGTGATGTCGGCCACCGCCGCATTGTCGGGCATCGGCCCCAACAGGGAGGTCAGTTCCGCCTCACCGCCCTTGCGATTTGCCGCGCGAGCGCGAATTTTCTTGAAGTCGGCCATCGGTCCCCCTCGGTTCGCTTCAATCTAGCACTTCCCGCCCGGGCCGGCAGCCTCTACCTCTAGCGCAGCAAAGCGCTTGGAGACGGCCATGAATAAGACGATCGACGATCTGGCGAACCGCTGGCTGAGGCGAAAACCGGATGGGCTGAGCCAGCTCGAAAGCCGGGTGCTGCAAAGCACCATCGAGCGTACCACCATCACCAGGGACACCAACAAGGCCGTCGCCTTCCACCAGACTTTTGGTGACCGCCTTGCCGATACGATCGCCCGCATCGGCGGCTCGTGGTCCTTCATCCTGACCTTTGTCGCCTTCCTGATCGTCTGGACATCAGGCAATGTCTGGCTGTTGTCGCGCGATGCGTTCGACCCCTACCCCTTCATCTTCCTCAACCTGGTGCTCTCTATGGTCGCCGCCTTGCAGGCGCCGGTGATCATGATGGCGCAGAACCGCCAGACCGAACGCGACCGCATCGATGCCGCCCACGACTACGAGGTCAATCTGAAAGCCGAGATCGAGATCATGGCGCTGCATGAGAAAATGGATGAGCTGCGCCACAGCCAGATCATCGGCATGCGCGACGAGATCGTGCGGCTGGCGGAAGTGGTCAAGCGGATCGATGAAAGACTGTCGCAACAGTCGGCGTCATGACCGAGACGATCCACCATTTCATCGAACAATACGGGTTGCTGGCGGTTTTTCTCGGTTGCGTGGCCGAAGGCGAAAGTGCCGCGATCCTGGGCGGCTTCTTCGCTCACCAGCATGTCTTCGTGCTGTGGCATGCCTTTGTCGCGGCGGCGCTGGGCGCCTTCGCCGGCGACACCTTCTTCTTCATCCTCGGCAGGAGTTTCGCCGATAATCGCCATGTCGTGAAACTGCGCCGGCGGCCAGGCTTTCGCCGCGCCTACCGCCTGCTCAACACCCATCCCAACATCTTCGTGCTGTCGAACCGCTACGTCTACGGCATGCGCCTGGTCGGCGGCGTCGCGGCCGGCCTTTCGACCATAGCGGCGCCGCGCTTCGTCGTTCTCAACGCCATTTCATCGGTGATCTGGGCGGTGCTGTTCAGTTCGATCGGCTATATCTTCGGATTGGGAGCCGAACAGTTGATTGGCGAGGCGCTGATGCGCCACGAGCGGCTGTTCGTCGGGCTTGGTATCGGTCTTGCCGTGGCCGTGCTTGCCTGGCTTGTCGCCCGCCACATCGCCAAGCGGGAGCGCGACCGGGAGCAGTGAACCGGTTCTCTCCTCGCGAGGAAAATCAGATGGAAGCGCCGGTGATCCGCTCGATGAGAGCGATACTCCAGACGCCGGCAACGATCACGACCGAAATCAGCACCGCCAGCGAGCCGCAGTCCTTGGCCAGCTGGATATCGACATTGAATTCGCGGCTGAACGCATCGCAGGCCGCCTCGATGCCGGTGTTCAGCACCTCCACCATGATCAGCATCAGCACCGCACCGATGAGCAAGGCGTAACCGCGCCAGGAGACCGAGACGAACCATCCGGCCGGCAAAGCCAGCACCAGCAGCATCAGTTCCTGCTGGAAAGCCTTCTCGCTGACCGCAAGCTTGCGAAATGCCCGCACCGAATTGATAAAAGCATCGATCAGCCGCTGCATGCCAAGGCCCCTCTCGGAATCACCGGCCCGGGATAAAGCAATGCCCCGATCAATGGAATAAGGCTGATCGCCCAAAATTCATTTGCCCGACAGTACCTTGATCGACGGCGTCGACATTTCAAACTGGGGCAGCCCGTCGTCGATCGAATAGTAGTCGCCTTTGTCGCCGACGAAGATATGGCATTCGCCCTTGAGCTCTGTCGGCGTGTCGAACGATCCCGCCAGGACCGAGATATAAGCGTCGTCCCGTGGCTTCCAGAACAGCAGCGAGCCGCATGTCTTGCAAAAGCCGCGCTTGGCAAAGGAAGAAGCCTCGTACCAGGTGATGCTTTCCGTGCCGTCGATCACGATGTCGGGGTCGGCGACATTGGTCGCGGCATAGAAATGCCCGCTCTGTTTGCGGCATTGCGAACAATGGCAGTAGACAACCCCACGCAGCGCGCCACTCGTGCGGAAGCGGACCGCTCCGCACAGACATGATCCCTGGTGGTTGTCGCTCATTTCGGCACTCCTTGAAGAAAACTCGTCCAGCATCACTGTCAGGATTCCAGCTTCGCCGTGATTACGCGCAAGCAAATACGACATCGACTGGCGTGACGAATTCGAAATTCAGTTTCATTTGCGGCAGCACACCGCGGAATTTGGAATTCAAGACCACCAAACTGAGTGCTGTCCCGCGATGGCAATGCAAAACTTTACGCGCGTACAGCGACACGTAGAGAAAATCTGTGGAAGTCGTGCGAATTAAGGAAACTTTAGCGCTGACGCAACTATGATCTCACAAGCGAAGGGTGCGGATGGGGCCGCGCCTCTTCGCAAGTTGTTCTGGAGCATTGGGTAGCGCTCCCCAGGTCGGCGATCAAGGGAACCCGCGAATTCTGCGTCGGGATCCGAGGGGAAGAGTGAATCAGACATGCAGCCGGCAGCAGCCCCGACCGAACGAAGCACCGATATCGCAACCACCGTTGTCGCCACCATGCGCCAGCTTGGCGTACTCGGTGTGCCACGCAACTACGAGATTTTCTATGAGGCCTTGAGCGGTACCAACCGCGAGCTCAGCCTCGCCGTCGTATCGCTGAGCAACCGGCCGACGCAGGACGAGATCGACCAGATCGGGCGCACCTTCTTCGCCCATAACCATGGCCCTGGCATCGTCGAGCATGCCAGAGACATCATCGCCCGAGAACTCGAGGAGGTCGCGTCGCTCCTGCGCAGCGAGCGCAGCCACATCGAAAAATACGGCAGAATCCTCGATGAGACATCGAGCGGCCTGAGCAACCGCAGCCTTCTCTCCCAGGATCTTCTGCAAAAGATCGCCAACGCAATGACGACGGCGACCAATTCGACGATCGATCACGGCCGGCAGATCGCCTCGACGCTCAGCGACAAGACGGCAGAGCTCGAGAGCGTCAAGTCGAAGCTCGAGGAATACAAGCGGCTGGCCGACACGGATCCTTTGACCCATATCTGGAACCGCCGCGCCTTCGACAAGGAAATCACCAGGATCTACAACAGCACCAAAGGTATCCTGTTCAATGCCCTGGTTCTTGTCGACATCGATCGGTTCAAGGACATCAACGACCGCTACGGCCATCCTGTCGGCGACAAGATCATCCAGATCATCGCCGAGATTTTCCAGACCAGCATTCGCGGCGACATGTTCGTCGCCCGCACCGGCGGCGAGGAATTCGCGCTGATCATCGAGGGCGCCAGCGAAGACGCAACCTACGAGATCGCGGAACGCATTCGCGCCCTGATCGAGCAGACGCCATTCACCAGCAGCCAGACCGGAATGAATTACGGCACCGTGACGGTATCGATGGGCATCTGCATGGCGTCCGAGGCCGAAGGCCCCGAAGATCTCTACACCAAGGCGGATCGCGCGCTCTATCGCTCGAAAGTCGGTGGCCGCAACCGCATTACCAGGCATTCGGCCATGGCAGGGCGCACCGGCAAGAGCTGGCTGCTCTACAAGCAAGACTGAAGCCTTTGCTTTTTTCGGGTCGCGCCAGCGCGGTCGAAGGAACAAACAAAAAAGCTGAAAATGGAAAAGGCGCCGGGTTTCTCAGACGCCTTTCCTTTATCGATCCAATTGGCCAGGCTCAGCCGTTCGCGACTTGCCTGTGCTGCACCGGGTGGCTCTTCTTCAACAAGTCCGAGACCAGGAAGGCCAGTTCGATCGCCTGGTCGGCGTTGAGGCGCGGATCGCAATGGGTGTGGTAGCGGTCCTGCAACTCCTCGGCGGTGATGGCACGCGCGCCACCGGTGCATTCGGTGACGTTCTTGCCGGTCATCTCGACATGGATGCCGCCCGGATGGGTGCCTTCGGCGCGGTGCACCTCGAAAAAGGTCTGCACCTCCTTCAGGATGCGGTCGAAGGGCCGTGTCTTGTAGCCGGCCGCTTCGATCGTGTTGCCATGCATCGGATCCGACGACCAGACCACGCTGCGGCCTTCCTTCTGCACCGCGCGCACCAGCTTCGGCAGATGGTCGGCAACCTTGTCCGAACCGAAGCGGGCGATCAGTGTCAACCGCCCCGGCTCGTTCTCGGGGTTCAGCAGGTCGATCAGTTCCAGCAGGCCGTCCGGCGTCAGCGACGGACCGCATTTCAGGCCGAGCGGGTTCTTGATGCCGCGGCAATATTCGACATGCGCGTGGTCGGGCTGGCGCGTGCGGTCGCCGATCCAGATCATATGGCCCGACGTGGCGTACCAGTCGCCGGAGGTCGAATCGACACGGGTCAGCGCCTCCTCGTAGCCGAGCAGTAGCGCCTCGTGGCTGGTGTAGAAGTCGGTTTCGCGCAGCGCGAAATTGGTTTCGGACGTAATGCCGACCGCGCGCATGAAATCCATCGTCTCGGTGATGCGGTTGGCGAGCGACTCGTATTTTTCGCCCTGCGGGCTATCGGAGACGAAACCGAGCATCCAGCTATGCACATTCTCCAGGTTGGCATAGCCGCCTTGCGCGAAGGCGCGCAAAAGGTTGAGCGTCGCCGCCGACTGGCGATAGGCCATTTCCTGGCGCGCCGGATCGGGAATACGCGACTTGGCGTCGAACTCGATGCCGTTGATGATGTCGCCGCGGTAGCTCGGCAGCGTCACGCCGCCCTTGGTCTCGTTGTCGGACGAGCGCGGCTTGGCGAATTGGCCGGCGACGCGGCCAACCTTCACCACCGGCTGGGCACCGGCAAAGGTCAGCACGACCGACATCTGCAGGAAGACGCGGAAGAAGTCGCGGATGTTGTCCGCGCCATGTTCGGCAAAACTCTCGGCGCAGTCGCCGCCCTGGAGCAGGAAGGCGTCACCGGCAGCGACAGCCGCGAGCTGCTTCTTCAGCTTGCGCGCCTCGCCGGCGAAGACCAGCGGCGGAAAGGTGGCGAGTTGGGCTTCCGTGTTCTTCAGCGCGGCAAGATCCGGATAAGCGGGAACCTGCTTGATCGGCTTTGCTCTCCACGAATTCGGCGACCATTTCGTCATCGCTGCACCCAACGCTCTTTCCGGCGAACACCCTTGCCCGCCATTTCAGCCCCTAAATGGGGTGGCGGCTCCATACACGAAGCCGATTTCCTATTCTAGACCGGAATTTCGGTGCTGGCGAATGGCCTGGCGCCTCCAGCATGGCCCGGAAGGCGAGATCAGGCCGCCTTCTCCACCAACTTCGCCAGTTGCGTCATGACGATAGCTGAGCCCGCCAGGCGCTTCTCCGCCGTCGGCCAGTCACGGATGAAGACCACGCTATGGTCGGCCCGGATCTTGGCCAGCGAACCCTGTTCGCCAATATACTTGACCAGTCCGACCGGGTTCGAAAACTCGCGCTTGCGGAAATGGATGACGACGCCCTTCGGCCCGGCGTCGAGCTTCTCGACATTGGCCTTGCGGCAGAGCGCTTTGATGAAGACGATCTTGAGGAGATGCTTCACCTCGTCCGGCAGCGGTCCGAAACGGTCGATTAGCTCGGCGCCGAAGGCGTCGATCTCCTCGGTGGTTTCGAGATCGCCGAGACGGCGATAAAGTGCCAGCCTGAGCTGCAGGTCCGGCACGTAGCCTTCCGGGATCATCACGGCGGTGCCGACAGCAATCTGCGGCGACCAGCCGCCATCCTGGACCTCGCCGGTGTCCTTCACCTCGGCCACCGCTTCCTCCAGCATCTGTTGGTAGAGCTCGAAGCCGACCTCCTTGATATGCCCGGACTGTTCTTCTCCGAGAAGATTGCCGGCGCCCCTGATGTCGAGGTCATGGCTGGCGAGTTGGAAGCCGGCGCCGAGCGTATCGAGCGATTGCAGCACCTTCAGCCGGCGCTCGGCCGTGTCGGTCAGCTTGCGGTTGGCCGGCAGGGTGAACAGCGCATAGGCGCGCACCTTCGAGCGCCCGACGCGGCCGCGCAGCTGGTAGAGCTGCGACAGGCCGAACATGTCGGCGCGGTGGATGATCAGCGTGTTGGCGGTCGGGATGTCGAGACCGGATTCGACGATGGTGGTCGACAGAAGCACATCGTACTGGCCGTCGTAGAAGGCGTTCATGATGTCATCGAGTTCGCCCGGCGGCATCTGCCCATGGGCCACGGCGACTTTCAGCTCAGGCACGGATTCTCTCAGGAAATCATGGATTTCCGAGAGATCGCTGATACGAGGCACGACATAGAACGAGTGCCCGCCACGATAACGCTCACGAAGCAGCGTCTCGCGGATCACCAAGGGATCGAACGGCGAGATGAAGGTGCGCACCGCCATGCGGTCGACCGGCGGCGTGGCGATCAGCGACAATTCCCGCACGCCGGTCAGGGCCAGTTGCAGCGTGCGCGGAATTGGCGTCGCCGACAGCGTCAGCACGTGGACGTCGGTCTTCAGGTCCTTCAGCCTTTCCTTGTGCTTGACGCCGAAATGCTGCTCCTCGTCGATGATCAGCAGGCCGAGATTCTTGAACGAGATCGCGGCGCCCAGCAGCGCATGGGTACCGACGACGATGTCGACCTGCCCTTCGGCAATGCTCTTCTTGGTCTCAGCCAGGTCCTTGGCACCGACCAGCCGCGAGGCCTGGGCGACACGGATGGGAAGCCCTGAGAAACGCTGCGAGAATGTCTTGAAATGCTGGCGCGACAACAGTGTCGTGGGCACCACCACCGCGACCTGAAACCCTTCCATCGCCGCGATGAAGGCGGCGCGCAGCGCCACTTCGGTCTTGCCGAAGCCGACGTCGCCACAGATCAGCCTGTCCATCGGCTTGCCCGCGCCAAGGTCGTCGCGCACCGTGTCGATCGCCGTCTGCTGGTCGTCGGTTTCCTCGTAAGGGAAGCGGGCGGCAAACTCGTCATAGAGGCCTTCGGCTGGCACCAGCGGCGGTGCGGCGCGCATCTGCCGCTCGGCGGCGATGCGGATCAGCTGTCCGGCCATGTCGAGCAGGCGCCGTTTCAGCTTGGCTTTGCGCGACTGCCAGGCGCCGCCGCCGAGCTTGTCCAGCGTTGCCTCGGCTGTGTCGGAGCCATAGCGCGACAGCAGCTCGATGTTTTCCACCGGCAGGAACAGCCGGTCGTCGCCGGCATAGTGGATTTCCAGGCAGTCATGCGGCGCGCCGACCGCTTCGATGGTGCGCAGGCCGATAAAACGGCCAATGCCATGGTCGGTATGGACGACAATGTCACCGGCCGACAGCGCCGAGGCCTCCGCAATGAAATCGGAAGCACGCTTCTTGCGCTTCGAGCGGCGGATCAGCCGGTCGCCCAGAATGTCCTGTTCGGCGACAACGACCAGCTTTTCAGTCTCAAAACCGGATTCCAGTGGCAAAACCGCCAATGCCGCCTGTCCGGGCTCGAGCTGTTCCGCCTGCGCCAGCGTCTCGACCTGTTTGAGATTGCCGAGATGGTGCTCGGCCAGGATCTGGCCAAGCCGGTCGAGCGAGCCTTCCGTCCAGCCGGCAATGACAACCCGGCGGCGCGCCGCGCGCTCGTCGGCTATGTGCCGGACGACGACATCGAAGACATTGACGTTCGGATCGGCTCGCTCCTCGACGAAGCTGCGACCATGGCGCGAGCCGGCGTGGAAGACTTTCTTACCCCCAACGTCGGGCGCATCGAACACGGTAAAGTCGATGTCCTCGCGCTCGCCAAGCGAAGCCTTGAGATTCTCCGGCGAGAGATAGAGCAGGTCCGGCGCAACAGGCTTGTAGGGCACCGCATCCCTGAGCGCCCCTTCAGCCTGCTTTTTGCGCGCCTCGTAGTGGTCGAGGATCAGCGTATGGCGTTCGGCAAGCGCCTCATGCGCCAGATGGTCGAAAACCACAGGTGCGTCGGGCAGGTAGTCGAAAACCGTCTCCAGCCGCTCGTAGAAGAACGGCAGCCAATGCTCCATGCCGGCGAAGCGCCGCCCTTCGCTGACCGCCGCGTAGAGCCCGTCGTCACGCGATGGCGCGCCAAAGGCTTCGATATAGGCGCGGCGGAAGCGGCTGATGGTGTCGGGCGTCAGCGCCACTTCGCTCATCGCCTGCAGCGCCATCGACTTGCGCTGGCCGGTGGTGCGCTGCGTGGCGGCGTCGAAGACGCGGATCGATTCCAGCGTGTCGCCGAAGAAATCGAGCCTCAGCGCCTCGGTCCAGCCGGGTGCGAAGAGGTCGAGAATGCCGCCGCGCACCGCGAATTCGCCGATGCCGCGCACGGTCGGCACCCGCTCGAATCCCGACGTCTCCAGCCGCGCGATCAGCGCATTCATGTCAATCTGGTTGCCGGGTCTGGCGTGGAAGGTCTGCGCCTCGACAAGCTCAGCAGGCGGGATGCGCTGCAGTAGCGCATTGGCGGTGGTGAGAATGACGGCACGGTGCGGTTTCTTCGCCAGCGCGATCATGGCGGTCAGCGCATCGAGGCGCTTGGCGGCGGCATCGGAACCGGGCGACACACGGTCGTATGGCAGGCAGTCCCAGGCAGGCAGCTCCAGCACAGGCAGGCCGGGCGCGACGAAGGACAGCGCCTCGACGATGGAAGGCAGGCGCTGACCGTCGCGGGCCACGAACAACACCGGCTTGTCGGGTGCGATCTCGAGCGCCGTCTGTACCAGCGCGAAGGCCTCGTAGCCGTCGGCGACACCGTCGACGATGAACTGGCCGGCGCGGCCCTTCGGCAAGCCAATGGTGGGAATGAGAGCCATCAAATCACGGTCTTGTTTATCGCAATTCCGGACGGAAAACCGCTTCGCACTTTTCCTGGAATTGCTTTTGTTCAGAATGTCATGGTCCGGCGGGACGCCAGGATTTTTTGCAGGACGGCACAATCGATCTCCGCCGGCACCGGGCGTTCGCCCGTGACCAGCGGCAGGAAATCTGTGTCGACAATATCGAGGAGCCTCTCATATTGGTCGATTTCCTCGGCGGTCAAGGTGCCGATCTCGGCATCGGCGAAGGTGCCGAGGATGAGGTCCATCTCGCGCATGCCGCGATGCCAGGAACGGAACAACAGCTTGCGGCGGTGGGCGTCCAGCCCCTCGCTTGATCGTTTCGTTCCGGTCATTGTGCCGCATCCTCGCTTCAAGCGGCGCATATAGCGTGGATAGTGGGCGGTGTCAGCCTTGCGCTGCGGCCGTCGCGACATAAGCTGACATCATGCGTCCTTCCATCCTCGATCCCCTGTTTGTCCCGATCACCTCGCTTACCGGCGTCGGGCCGAAAGTTGGCGTGCTTATCGAGAAGGTCGTCGCGGCCGATCTCGGCGATCGCGCCGGGCGCGCCGGCGATCTCTTGTTCGTGCTGCCGCATACCGTCATCGACCGCCGCAGCCGGCCTGGCATCGCGCTTGCCGCGGAAGGCGCCATCGTGACGCTCGAGCTACGCATAGACCGCCACCAGCCGCCGCCGCGCGGCAACAGGTCGGTGCCCTACCGCGTATACGCCCATGACGATACCGGCGAAATCGGCCTGACCTTCTTCCATGCCCATGCCGCCTATCTCGAAAAAGCAATGCCGGTGGGCGAGCATGTCGTGGTGTCGGGCCGTATGGAATGGTTCAACGGACGCCCGACCATGGTCCATCCCGACCATATCGCACTCGCCAGCGAAGCCGAGAACCTGCCGCTGGTCGAGCCGGTCTATCCGCTGACGGCGGGGCTCTCCGGCAAGGTTTTGCGGCGTGCGATCGGCCAGGCGCTCGGCCGCCTGCCGGAACTGCCGGAATGGCAGGATGGTGCCTTCATGCGCCGTCAGAGCTTTCCGTCCTTCGGCGACGCGCTGACCCGTATCCACTATCCCGCCGATCCGATCGATGTCGCGGTCGAAGGGCCTGCATGGCGCCGCCTCGCCTATGATGAATTGCTTGCCGGCCAGGTCTCGCTGGCGCTGGTGCGGGCGAAGGTGCGACGCCTGTCAGGCCGCCCTCTCGTCGGCGATGGCCGCATTGTCGAGAAGCTGCGCACGGCCCTTCCCTATTCGCTTACTCCCTCGCAGGAATTCGCGCTCGCCGAAATCAACGCCGATCTCGCTGACCCCGAGCGCATGTTGCGGCTGTTGCAAGGCGACGTCGGCTCCGGCAAGACGGTGGTGGCGCTGCTTGCAATGGCACGCGCCGTAGAGGCCGGCGGCCAGGCGGCGCTGATGGCGCCGACCGAAATCCTGGCGCGCCAGCATCTGGCGACGATCACCCCGCTTGCCGCCCAGGTCGGGCTGCGCGTCTCTATCCTCACCGGCCGCGAAAAGGGCCGCGAGCGAGCCGAAACACTGGCTGGTCTTGCCAGCAGCGAGATCGATATCGTCGTCGGCACCCACGCGCTGTTTCAGGAAACTGTCAGCTTCCACGACCTAGTCCTGGCCGTCATCGATGAGCAGCATCGCTTCGGCGTTCATCAGCGGCTCGCCATCACCGCCAAGGGCGATGCGCCCGACATGCTGGTGATGACCGCGACTCCCATCCCGCGCACGCTGGTGCTGACCGCCTTCGGCGACATGGACGTGTCGAAGCTGACGGAAAAGCCGGCCGGCCGCCAGCCGATCCGCACCGTCACGCTGCCGCTCGAACGGCTCGACGAACTGGTCGGCCGCATGCTCGATGCCGTCGCGGATGGCCAAAAGATCTACTGGATCTGCCCGCTGGTCGAGGAATCCGAAGAGATAAAACTGATGTCGGCCGAGGATCGTTTCGCCTCGCTGAAACCAATGTTCGGCGATCGCATCGGCCTTGTCCATGGCCGCATGAAGGGTGCCGAGAAGGACGAGGCGATGCGCGCCTTCAAGCAGGGCGAGACGCGCATCCTGATCGCCACCACCGTCATCGAAGTCGGCGTCGACGTTCCCGACGCCACCATCATGGTCATCGAGCATGCCGAACGCTTCGGCCTCGCCCAGTTGCACCAGCTGCGCGGCCGGGTTGGGCGCGGCGACATCAAGTCATCCTGCGTGCTGCTCTACAAGGACCCGCTCGGCGAAACCGCCAAACGCCGGCTGTCGGTGATGCGCGAGACCGAGGACGGCTTCCTGATCGCCGAAGAGGACCTGAAATTGCGCGGCGAAGGCGAGTTGTTGGGTACCCGTCAGTCCGGCACGCCGGGGTTCCAGGTGGCGCGGATCGAGGCGCACGCCGACCTGCTGGAAGCCGCCCGAGACGACGCCAGGCTGATCCTGTCGCGCGACCCCGAACTGCAATCGGATCGCGGCGAGGCGCTGCGCCTCCTGCTCTACTTGTTCGGCCGCGACGAGGCCGTACGGCTCCTGCGCGCCGGATGAGGCCCTAGCGGCGGATTTGCCAGGGTTCCGTTGATCGGCTCACCGTTCAGCGTCACCAATTTCGTCTTCACCTCGGGCGCCACCAACCCGGCCGACACGATCAGCTTGGCGCCGTCCTCGATCGTCATGTCGAGCGGCACGATGTCCGACTTCAGAACATACATCAGGAAGCCGGTCGTCGGGTTCGGCGTGCACGGCATGAACACCGCGATCAGCGGATCGCCTTCCTGGTCGAGTTTCTGGTTGATCTCGGTTTCCTTTTCGCTGGCGACAAACACCAGCGACCACACGCCCTTGCGTGGATATTCGACCAGCCCGACCTGGCGGAACATGTCGCCCTTGTTTGACAGCACGGTCTCGAAAATCTGCTTCAGCGAGCCATAGATGCCGCGCACCAAGGGCATGCGGCCAAGCAGGCGCTCGCCAAAGCCGACGATGGCGCGGCCGACGATGTTGGCGGTCAGGAACCCGATCAGCGTGATCAGGATCAGCGCGACGATGAGCCCGAACCCCGGGACCGGGAACGGCAGATAGGTGTCGGGGCTGTAGCGCAACGGAATATAGGGTTTGACCCAGGAATCGACCCAGCCGATGAACGACCAGGCGATGTAAGCGGTGATCGCCAGCGGCGCGCAGACGACGAAGCCCGTGAGGAAATAGTTCCTCAGCCGGGTCATGCCGGAAGTCTTGGGAGCGTCTGACATGGTTCACCGGGGCGCGGGTTGCGGCTCGACACTAGTGAACCGGAAGACGCTTTGGAACTGCGAAGTTTTTAGAAGTTTTTAAAGGTCCTGTTATGCGGCTGCTTCCAGCGGCGCGATCTTCTCAAGTTCCGGCGCCAACTTCTTCGCCTCGGTCTCAAGCTCGTAAGCCTGCTGAAAATTCATCCAGAATTCAGGCGTGGTATTGAAAAACCTCGCCAGGCGAAGGGCCGTGTCGGGAGTCAGGCCGATCTCCTCCTTGACGATGCGTTCAATACGGGTGCGCGGAAGATTGAGCTTTTTCGCCAGCGCGCCTGCACTCATGCCGAGCGGGACGAGATATTCTTCACGCAGGAATTCTCCAGGATGAACTGGACGTGCGAACTTGAGCATAGTTCAGGAGTCCTCAAGGGTTCAGGGCAAGTGCCCGCTCAATGGTAATCGACGATCTCCACGTCTTCGGCGCCAGCAGCCGTCCATCTGAAGCAGATGCGCCACTGGTCGTTGATACGAATTGAATGTTGCCCAACGCGGCTCCCTTTCAGGGCTTCCAAATGATTTCCGGGCGGCGACCGAAGGTCATTCAGCTGGGCAGCGTTGGCAATCGCGCGAAGACGACGTTCGCCACGAGCAACCAAATCCGGCGGAAAGCCTTTTGGCGCCTTTCCTTCGGCAACCGCTTCGACCGCCTTACCTTTGAACGAAACGATCAAGAGGCGCCCTCTTGGTTGTATCATACATTGATACAGTGTGGCGCGCAAGTATCATCGATCGATACAAAGTTTGGCAGCGGCAAATTGGGAATCGCCGATAGCTATTCCACCGTCACCGATTTCGCCAGATTGCGCGGCTGATCGACGTCGGTGCCCATGAACACGGCGGCGAAATAGGCGAGCATCTGGATCGGCAGCGCGTAGATGATGGGCGAGATCATTTCCGGCACATCCGGAAGCACGATCGTCTCCATCGTCTTCACGCTCACCTGTGCCGCGCCCTTGGCGTCGGTGATCAGGATGATCTTGCCGCCGCGAGCCGCTACTTCCTGCATGTTGGACACGGTTTTCTCGAAGATGCGGTCGTGCGGCGCAATGACGATGACGGGCATGTTCTCGTCGATCAGCGCGATCGGCCCATGCTTCAACTCGCCCGCGGCATAGCCCTCGGCATGGATGTAGGAGATTTCCTTGAGTTTTAGCGCGCCTTCCATGGCCAGCGGGAAATTGGTGTCGCGGCCGAGATAGAGCACATCGGAGTAGCGCGATATCTCACGCGCGACCCGCTCGATCTGCTCTTCGAGCTTCAGCACCTGGTTGGCATAGCGCGGCGCTTCGGAGAGCTCCCGCACCAGGGTTTTCTCCTGCTCTTTCGAGATCGTGCCGCGTGCCACGCCCGCCCGCACCGCGAGCGAGGCCAGTACTGAGAGCTGGCAAGTAAAAGCCTTGGTCGAGGCGACGCCGATCTCGGGGCCGGCCAGCGTCGGCAGCACGACGTCGGATTCGCGCGCCATGGTCGATTCGCGCACGTTGACGACGGCGCCGATCTTCATGCCGGCCTTGCGGCAATAGCGCAGCGAAGCCAGCGTATCGGCGGTTTCGCCGGATTGCGAGATGAAGAAGGCGGCATCGTTGGCCGACAAAGGCATCTCGCGGTAACGGAATTCCGACGCGACATCGATATCGACCGGCAGCCGCGCATAGCGCTCGAACCAGTATTTGCCGATCAGGCCGGCGAGATAGGCAGTGCCGCAGGCCGAGATCGCCAGCCGGCCGATCCTTGCGAAATCGAACGGCAGATCGAGCGGTCTGGAGACGCCGGAGACGAAATCCACATAATGAGCCAGCGTGTGCGAAATCACCTCGGGCTGCTCATGGATCTCCTTCTCCATGAAATGGCGGCGGTTGCCCTTGTCGACCATGAAGCTGGTCGACAGCGACTGCTGGCGCTTGCGGTCGACCGTTTTGCCGTCGATGTCGAAGATGGCGACGCTGTCGCGGCGAACCACCGCCCAGTCGCCGTCCTCGAGATAAGTGATCGAATTGGTGAACGGTGCGAGCGCGATCGCGTCCGAGCCCAGGAACATCTCGCCATCGCCATGGCCGACGGCCAGAGGCGGACCGTTGCGGGCGCCAACGATCAGGTCCTCGTCGCCCTTGAACATGATCGCCAGCGCAAAAGCGCCTTCCAGCCGTTTCAGAGCCTTGTGCGCCGCCTCGACCGGATTCAGCCCCTTGGCGAGTTCGCGCGCCACCAGATGCGCCACGACTTCTGTGTCGGTCTGCGACGAGAAAGAATAACCGTCGCGGATCAGCTCGTCGCGCAGTTCGGCGAAATTCTCGATGATGCCGTTATGGACGATGGCGACGCCGTCGGAAAAATGCGGGTGCGCATTGGCCTCATTGGGCACGCCGTGGGTCGCCCAGCGCGTATGGCCGATACCGATCGTGCCGTCGAGCGGCTCATCCTTGAGCCGGCGTTCGAGGTTGACCAGCTTGCCCTCGGCACGGCGGCGACCGAGCTCGCCCTTCGCGATGGTTGCAACGCCTGCCGAGTCATAGCCGCGATATTCGAGCCGCTTCAGCGCATCGACGATGAGCGGCGCAACCTGCGAGCGGCCGACGATTCCAACAATACCGCACATGCAGACAGTCCCCGATTGCCCATGGAAAACCAGCGCAATTTAGGCGTGGCCGGCCTGCCGCGAAAATCACATTGCATTTCGTCCGGTGTAACGGACGCTTGCGCACGCATGCACTATGACACACCGCTCTTGCAATCCGGTTACTGCAATCGTTCGGTTTTTCGATTGCTCCAACAAGAAAGCAGATCTGTCGACCAATCGCTAATGGTCGGCGCCGGCCGCCTTCTTCTTTGCCGCCGCCGCGGAAGCAAGCCGTTCGCGCAGTTCCTTCCCCTTGCCGGGGATCGTTTTCTGGCGAGCTCGGCCGAAGGCCAGCGCTTGGTCGGGTACGCTTTCGGTGATGACACTGCCCGAGGCGATATACCCGCCACTACCGATGGTGATTGGCGCCACGAGCGAGGAATTGGAGCCGATGAAGGCGCCCTCGCCGATGTCGGTGAAGAATTTCGAATAGCCGTCGTAGTTGCAGGTGATGGTGCCGGCGCCGATATTGGCCCTGGCGCCGACGCGCGCGTCGCCAATATAGGTCAGGTGATTGACCTTGGCGCCCTCCTCGATAACGGCCTGCTTGACCTCGCAGAAATTGCCGACCTTGGACTTCTGCTTGAGATCGGCGCCCGGCCTCAGCCGCGCAAACGGCCCGACATCGCAATTGGACGCGATGGTTGCGCCTTCGATATGGCTGAACGCATGGATCTTGGCGCCGCCGGCGATTTTCACGCCAGGACCAAACCAGACATTCGGCTCGACAATGGTGTCGGCGCCGATTTCGGTGTCGTGCGAGAAATAAACGGTTTCCGGCGCGATCAGCGTCACGCCCGACAACATGGCCTCGTGCCGACGGCGTGCCTGCCAGACGGCCTCGGCCTGCGCTAGGTCGATGCGATTGTTGATGCCGAGCGCGCTTTCGAAGCTGGCTTCGGTGGCAACCACATCGAGGCCCTGGGCTCTGGCGATCTCGACAATGTCGGTTAGATAATACTCGCCCTTGGCATTCTTGTTGCCGACGGCGTCGAGCAGCTTCAGCGCATGCGCGCCGGCCACCGCCATCATGCCGGCATTGCAGAAACCAATCTTCCGTTCCTCCGCGCTGCAGTCCTTTTCCTCCCGGATGGCGGTCAGCTTGCCGCCTTTTTCGATCAGCCGGCCATAGCCGGTCGGATTGGGCGGACGGAAGCCGATAACCACGACAGCCGCACCTTCCGCGAGCCTAAACCGAGCTGCCATCAGCGCATCCGCGTCGATCAGCGGCGTGTCGCCGAACATCACCAGCACATCGTCATAACCCCTTGATATCGCTTCGCGAGCAGCCAAGACAGCATGCGCCGTTCCCAAGCGCTTTTCCTGCACGAAGGTCTCTGCCTTCGGCGCAAACTTCGCCGCCGCCTTGCGCATCTCATCCGCGCCATATCCGATGACCAGCGCCTGGCTGCTGGCGCCAGCGGCCTCGGCCGCCCT
Organism: Mesorhizobium sp. ES1-3; assembly: GCF_020164795.1. Classification (NCBI taxonomy): domain Bacteria; kingdom Pseudomonadati; phylum Pseudomonadota; class Alphaproteobacteria; order Hyphomicrobiales; family Phyllobacteriaceae; genus Mesorhizobium; species Mesorhizobium sp. ES1-3. The sequence continues at coordinate 150,970 of NZ_JAIUGW010000002.1, read as the reverse complement.
CACCACATGAGCCACCATCGGCAACCCCGCGATCTGGTGCAGCACCTTCGGCAGCGCGCTCTTCATGCGCGTACCTTCGCCGGCGGCGAGGATGACGGACAGGCAGGTTCTCTGGCTCATGGAAGGCAACCATAGGAAAAGGGTTGGGAATCAAGACAGGATAGCAGTGGCGCCATGCTGCACCAATGCGGTTAAATTCCGGTGAGATGCAGACGGAAGAGCAACTGACTTTTAATCAGCAGGCTTACCCCAGCCGCCCCAGCACCGGGAAGTTCTCCAGCAACCAGTAGGACACCGTCTGCACGCCGCCGGTGAGGAAAAAAACGCCGGCGACCACCAGCAGCGCGCCGATCGCCTTTTCAACGCGGCCAAGGTGGACGCGGAATTTGCCGAGGAAGCGCATGAAGGCGCCGGAGAACAGCGCGGCGATCAGGAACGGTATGCCGAGGCCGAGCGAATAGGCGGCGAGCAGCAACGCGCCCTCGCCCACGGTTTCGCGCCCGCCGGCCAGCGTCAGGATCGGTCCCAGGACCGGGCCGATGCAGGGCGTCCAGCCGAAGGCGAAGGCAAGGCCCATGACATAGGCGGCGACGGCGCTGGCCGGCTTGCCCTGCGACTGGAAGCGCGCCTCGCGTGACAACAGCGGAATGCGCAGAATGCCGAGGAAATTCAGGCCCATCAGGATGATCAGCACGCCGGCGCCCATCGCCAGGGGCTCCTGCCAGACGCGCAGCAGCCGGCCGATGGTCGAGGCGCCGGCACCGAGCGTGACGAACACGGTCGAGAAGCCGAGCACGAAGGCGATCGAGGAGTAAAGCAGCGCGCCGCGTGCGCCTTCCCGTGCCGTCACACCGGCATTGCCGCGGAAATCGTCGACCGAGACGCCGGCCATGTAGCAGAGATAGGGCGGCACCAGCGGCAGCACGCATGGCGACAGGAACGAGATGGCACCCGCCCCGACCGCGCTGACATAGCCGATGTCCAATGCCATTTCCGAAGCTCCGACTGTTTGGCGTTCGATATAGCGGCACGCGGGTTTGTCCGCCAATCACCATCGTGTGGCAAGTCATCGCGGGCGGGGAAGAAAGCATCCGCGCAGGACGTTGACACAACGAGGCCGCGATTTCCCGCGCGCCTTCGAATATCAGCCACGGAGATTTCCATGAAAACGATAACCGCAGCGCTGGCCGCGCTTCTGCTCAGCACCGCCGCCTCCTTTGCCGCAGAGGCGTGGAAGGAAGCCGAGGTCGGCGGCACCAAGATTTATACCGATGCCAAAGGCATGACGCTTTACACTTATGACAAGGACGAGAAGGGCAAGAGCAATTGCTACGACAAATGCGCCGCCAACTGGCCGGCGCTGAAGGCCAAGGCCGGCGCCAAGTCCGACAATGAATGGAGCGTTGTCGATCGCACCGACGGCACCAAGATGTGGGCCTATGACGGCAAGCCCGTCTACACCTTCATCAAGGACAAGAAGGCCGGCGACATGAGCGGTGATGGCGTCGCCGGTGTCTGGCACGTCGTCAAAGCCAACTAGGCCTGCCCCTGCTCTGCGCCTGCCGTCGGGCAAGCTGGTCGCCGCATTCCTCCACGCAGCCGGCGGCCAGCATCGATCGGCGGCATTGCCCGGCGAGGCATTGAACGGCTTTCCACGACTCGGCCGGAGTTTGAAGCGGTCGTTTTCCGCCGACTCGCGACCACCGTCGCCCTGACCGAAATTCTGTGATCTTCTCCATACACTCTAAGAGTGTATTGCTGCCGGCGCCCCCGCAATTTGGCTTCTTCCCCTTGACCGGATGCCAAAGCGCGGCCATGTGAGCGACGAACAGAACCGAGATTTCGTCGCGCGCAGCGGAATTCTTCTGCCGCATCACAGCTGATATGAGACCTCATGGACGTCGTCGTCGTCGAATCGCCGGCCAAGGCAAAGACAATCAACAAATATCTGGGCAGGAACTACAAGGTTCTGGCCTCGTTCGGCCATATCAGGGATTTGCCGGCCAAGGATGGCTCGGTGCGTCCGGACGAAGATTTTGCTATGTCCTGGGCGGTCGACACCGCGTCCGGCAAGCGTCTCGCCGACATCGCCAAGGCGGTCAAGGATGCCGACGGCCTGATCCTCGCCACCGACCCGGATCGCGAAGGTGAAGCGATCTCCTGGCATGTGCTGGAAGTGCTCAAGCAGAAGCGCGCGCTGAAGGACAAGCCGGTCAGCCGCGTCGTCTTCAACGCCATTACCAAATCGTCGGTGTTGGAGGCGATGGCCAATCCGCGCCAGATCGATGCGCCGCTGGTCGACGCTTATCTCGCCCGCCGCGCGTTGGATTACCTCGTCGGCTTCACGCTGTCGCCGGTGCTGTGGCGCAAATTGCCGGGCGCCCGTTCCGCCGGCCGCGTCCAGTCCGTGGCATTGCGTCTGGTCTGCGACCGCGAATCCGAGATCGAGCGCTTCATCCGCGAGGAATATTGGCAGATCGCTGCCATCCTCGGGACACCGCGCAACGAGACTTTCGAAGCCCGCCTGACCGCATTCGAGCGCAAGAAGCTGCAAAAGCTCGACATTTCCAACAAGGCGCAGGCCGACGACATAAAGGCGATGCTCGAGGGTGCTACCTTCAAGGCGCTGTCCGTCGAAGCCAAGCCGACCAGGCGCAACCCCGGTCCAGCCTTCACCACCTCGACGCTGCAGCAGGCCGCCTCATCGGGCCTCGGTTTCTCCGCCACGCGCACCATGCAGGTGGCGCAGCGGCTCTATGAGGGCATGGAGATCGGCGGCGAAACCACCGGCCTGATCACCTATATGCGAACCGACGGCGTGCAGATGGCGCCCGAGGCGATCGATGCCGCTCGCGATGCCATCGCAAAGGAATTCGGCCCGAAATACCTGCCGGAGAAGCCACGCCAGTACACCACCAAGGCCAAGAACGCCCAGGAAGCGCACGAAGCCATCCGCCCGACGGATTTCATGCGCACCCCGGCGTCGGTCAGGCAATATCTCGATGCCGACCAGATGCGGCTCTATGAGCTGATCTGGAAGCGCGCAATCGCCAGCCAGATGCAGTCGGCCGAGATCGAGCGCACCACTGTCGAGATCGAGGCGCTGAACGGCGCCCGTACCGCCGAACTTCGCGCCGTCGGCTCGGTCGTCCGTTTTGACGGCTTCATCGCCGCCTACACCGACCAGAAGGACGACGACGCCGAAGACGAGGAAAACCGCCGTCTGCCCGAAATCCGCGCCGGCGAGCAGCTTGCCCGCCGCGCGATCAATGCCACCCAGCACACCACCGAGCCGCCGCCACGTTATTCGGAGGCGTCGCTGATCAAGAAGCTGGAAGAGCTCGGCATCGGCCGTCCGTCGACCTACACGGCGATCCTGAAGACGCTCGAGGACCGCGACTATGTCACGATCGACAAGCGCCGGCTGGTGCCGCAGGCCAAGGGCCGCCTGCTGTCGGCCTTCCTGGAAAGCTTCTTCGAGCGCTATGTCGAGTACGACTTCACCGCATCGCTGGAGGAAAAGCTCGACGAGATCTCCGACGGCAAGCTCGCCTGGAAGGACGTGCTGCGCGATTTCTGGAAGGATTTTTCGGGCGCCGTCGCCGACATCAAGGAGCTGCGCGTCACCGATGTGCTCGATGCGCTGAACGAGGAACTGGCGCCGCTGGTTTTCCCCGCCCGCGAGGACGGCTCCAATCCGCGCATCTGCCCGAAATGCGGCACCGGTAATCTGTCGCTGAAGCTCGGCAAGTTCGGTGCTTTCGTCGGCTGCTCGAACTATCCGGAATGCTCCTTCACCCGCCAACTCGGCGACGCCGCCAATCCCAATGGCGAGAATGGCGGTGGCGAGGACGGCACCAGGGTGCTCGGCAAGGATCCTTACACGGCCGAGGAAATCACGCTGCGCTCGGGCCGCTTCGGCCCCTATATCCAGCGCGGCGACGGCAAGGAAGCCAAGCGCTCGAGCCTGCCCAAGGGCTGGACGCCTGAATCCATCGATCATGAGAAGGCGCTCGCCTTGCTGGGGCTGCCGCGCGACGTGGGCAAGCATCCCGAAAGCGGAAAGATGATCTCGGCCGGGCTCGGCCGCTACGGTCCGTTCGTGCTGCACGATGGCACCTATGCCAATCTCGACAGCATCGAGGACGTGTTCTCGATCGGCCTCAACCGTGCCGTCACCGTGATTGCCGAGAAGCAGTCGAAGGGCAAGGGCGGCCGCAACGGCGGCACACCGGCAGCCCTGAAGGAGCTCGGCGACCATCCGGACGGCGGCGGCAAGATCGTCGTGCGCGACGGCAAATACGGCCCTTACGTCAATTTCGGCAAGGTCAACGCCACGCTACCCAAGGGCAAGGATCCGCAATCGGTGACGATCGAGGATGCGCTGGCGCTGATTGCCGAGAAGGAAGCCAAGGGCGGCGGCGGCAAGAAACCGTTCCGCAAGGCTGCGGCGGCCAAGGCGCCCGCAGCCAAGAAAACGGCGGCCAAAAAGCCGGCTGCGAAGAAGCCGGCCGCAAAGAAGAAAGGATAGGACGGCGTGGCGCGCAGGATCACCGGACGAAGCCACGGCGATCCGCGCACCGCCGACACCCGGGCCAAGGTCAAGGACGACTACCGGCCCTCGCGTGACGAAATCCTGCGCTACATCGCCGAAAACCCAGATCGCGCCGGAAAGCGCGACATCGCCAAGGCGTTCGCGCTGCGCGGCGACGACCGCATCTGGCTGAAGGATCTCCTGCGCGACTTGCAGGACGAAGGCGTTCTGACCAAGGAGCGCAAGCGGCTGGCCCGGGTCGGCGCCCTGCCCCATGTCGCCGTGCTCGACATTTTTGGCCGCGACGCCGATGGTATCTTGCTGGCGCATCCGGCCGAGCCCGTTGGTCCGGGCGAACCTCCCGTGGTCTCGATCCGCGTTTCGCGTGGGGGCAACGGACCGGCGCCAGGCATTGGCGACCGCGTGCTGGCCAAGACGTTTCCGACCGATGATCCATCAGGCCCCGCCTATACCGGCCGGGTGATGAAGATCTTCGAGAAGCGCGCGGACGCCGTCCTCGGTGTCTTCCGCGTGCTTCAGGACGGCACTTTCCGCATCGAGCCGGTGGAACGGCGCCAGCCGGAATTGATCGTCGACAAGGAATTCCAGAACGGCGCCAAAAATGGCGACCTGGTCGAGGTCGAGCCCGCGCGCGCCTCGCGCTATGGGCTGCCGCGCGCCAAGGTGCTCAACGTGCTGGGTTCGCTGACCAGCGAAAAGGCGGTCTCGATGATCGCCATCCACGCGCATGACATTCCGCACATTTTTCCGGCCGACGTCATCGCCGAATCCGAGGCGGTGAAGCCGGCGACGCTTGCCCATCGCGAGGATTGGCGCGACCTGCCGCTGGTCACCATCGATCCGGCCGACGCCAAGGATCATGACGACGCCGTCTTCGCCACGCCTGACCTCGACGAGAAAAATCTCGGCGGCTTTATCGCCACCGTCGCGATCGCCGACGTCGCCACCTATGTCCGCTATGGCACCGCGCTCGACCGCGAGGCACTGAAGCGCGGCAATTCGGTCTATTTCCCGGATCGCGTCGTGCCGATGCTGCCCGAGCGCATCTCCAATGATCTCTGCTCGTTGCGGGAGGGCCAGGATCGGCCGGCTCTGGCGGTACGCATGACCTTCTCCGCCGACGGCCGCAAGATCAGGCATTCCTTTCATCGCGTCATGATGAAATCGGCGGCCAAGCTCGCCTACAGCCAGGCCCAGGCAGCGATCGACGGCGTGCCGGACGACAAGACCGGCCCGATCCTCGACACCGTGCTGAGGCCGCTGTGGGATGCCTATGCGATCCTCAAGCGCGGCCGCGACAGCCGCCAGCCGCTCGAGCTCGACCTGCCGGAGCGCAAGATCCTGCTCAAACCGGATGGCACGGTCGACCGCGTCATCGTGCCGGAGCGGCTCGACGCCCACAAGCTGATCGAAGAATTCATGATCCAGGCCAATGTCGCGGCCGCCGAAACGCTGGAGGGCAAGAAGCAGGCGCTGGTCTATCGCATCCACGACGCGCCGTCGCTGGCCAAGCAGGAATCGCTGCGCGAATTCCTGCAGACGCTCAGCCTGTCATTGGCGCGCGGCGCCCAGATGCGGCCCAGCCAGTTCAACGGCATTCTGGAGCGCGTGCGCGGCGCCGACAACGAGGCGCTGGTCAACGAAGTGGTGCTGCGCTCGCAGAGCCAGGCCGAATATTCACCCAAGAACATCGGCCATTTCGGCCTCAACCTCAGGCGTTACGCGCATTTCACCTCGCCGATCCGCCGCTACGCCGACCTGATCGTGCATCGCGGGCTTATTGCCGCGCTCGGCCTCGGTCCAGGCGGACTGACGCAAGATGAGGAGGCTCGCCTCGAAGACGTCGCCGTGCTGATCTCCGGCACCGAACGGCGCGCAATGGCAGCCGAGCGCGACACGGTCGACCGGCTGATCTCCGCCTATCTCGCCGAGCGCATCGACGACCGCTTCGACGCCCGCATCTCCGGAGTCACCAAATCAGGACTTTTTGTCCAATTGCCGCAGTATGGCGCCGATGGTTTCATCCCTGTGTCAACTCTGGGCGGCGATTATTATATATACGACGAAACGGCCCGCTCCCTGTTCGGGGAACGCTCGGGCAAGGGCTACCAGCTCGCTGACCGCGTCGAGGTCCGGCTCGTCGAGGTGGCGCCGATGGCCGGCGCGATGCGCTTCGAGATGTTGACCGACCCAAAGCCCCTGCCAGGCTCCAGCAGGTCGTTTCACAAGGCTAAGGGCCGCGCCCGTGCGTCGCAATCGCGACCGGGGTCGCGCGGCAGGAGACGATGATGGAACAACAGGTTTTTGGCGGCGAACATCACTCAGGCCGGATTGCCCGCCCGTTGTGGACGGCGATGAAGCGGGGCCTCTTGGGCCGCTGCCCGAATTGCGGCGAAGGCAAGCTCTTCCGCGGTTTCACCAAGACCGTCGAAACCTGCGGCGTCTGCGGCGAGGAGGTTCATCACCATCGCGCCGACGATTTGCCTGCCTATCTCGTCATCGTCATCGTCGGCCACATCGTTCTCGGCGCCTTCATGGGTATCGAGGCGACCTCGACGCTCTCCACCTGGCAGCACATTGCCATATGGGTGCCTTTGACCATCCTGCTGTCGGTCGCGCTGTTGCAGCCTGTCAAGGGCGCCGTCATCGGATTGCAATGGGCATTCTATATGCACGGATTTGGTGGCGAAAAGGATGTGATCGAGCCGCATCCCGGCGCCTGAAATGTCGGCTGGCGCAACATGCCAATCGTTAGGGCCACTTTCGCATGCAAGAAGTTTCCGCTAGGTCCTGCGCATGGAAGCAATGACCAAGGCGGATGCCGACAAGCTCGACAAGGGTCTTGCCACGCATGGCGGCCGTCCCTTGCGTCCGCGTGACGCCGCGACTCTCATCCTTCTCGACCGCAACGGCGACGACGTCCTGGTGCTGATGGGACGCCGCCACGCCGCGCATGCCTTCATGCCCGGGAAATTCGTCTTCCCCGGCGGCCGCACCGACCCTGCCGACAGCCGCATCCCGACGGCGACGGCACTTAACCAGCACGAAGAAGCCAAGCTGACGGCCGGCCCCGGCCGCACCAGTCACGCCCGCGCCCGCGCCATCGCTTTGTCGGCGGTCCGCGAGACCTACGAGGAAGCCGGGCTGCTGATCGGCCGCAAAGGCGCCTTTGCCACGACCAGGCGCGACTGGCAGGGTTTCGTCGAACATGGCGTGGCACCGTCGCTGGAGGCATTGCGCTTCGTCGCGCGCGCCATCACCCCGCCGAACCGGGTGCGCCGCTTCGACACCCGCTTCTTCAGTGCCTGGCGTGGCGACGTCGCCATCGAATTGCCCGATGGCGGCCCGACCAACGAACTGGAGGAACTGGTCTGGCTGCCGCTCGCCAAGGCCAAGCAGGCTGACATACCCGACATCACCCGAATGATCCTGGACGAGCTTGAAAAGCGGCTCGCCAATGATCCACTGCTGCGTCCGGGCGGCCCTGTCCCCTTCTACAGGCTTGTCCGCAACCGCTTCACCCGCGAACTTCTCTAGAGCAATTCCAGGAAAAGTGTGACGCGGTTTTCCGTCCGGAATTGCGTAAGATCAAACAGACAGAGTATTCAGCATCTCATGACGGTCGATACCCAACCAAAGGGCGACGAACGCGTACACTGGCTGCCGATGGTGGCGGCGATCTCGTCGATCAGCGTCGTCGGCATTGCCATCGGCCTCGGCATGCCGCTGCTCAGCGTCATCCTGGAAACACGCGGCCATTCGGCCTCGATGATCGGCCTCAACACGGCCGTCGCCGGTCTCGCCTCGATCGCCGGAGCGCCGCTCGCCACGCCGCTTGCCATGCGCTTCGGCGTCGCCTGGACCATGATCGCCATGATCGCCGCCGGCGCGCTGGCCTTCGTCGGTTTCCATTTCGCGCCCGATTTCTGGATGTGGTTCCCGCTGCGTATCGTGCTGCACATCGCGCTGACGGTGCTGTTCATCCTGTCCGAATTCTGGATCAGCACATCGGCGCCGCCACACCGGCGCGGCCTCGTGCTTGGCATCTACGCCACCGTCCTGTCGCTCGGTTTTGCCGCGGGGCCGTGGCTGTTCGCCCACCTCGGCAGTTCCGGCTTCAGGCCGTTCGGCGTCATCATCGCCCTGGTGACGCTGGCCGCCATACCGGTGCTGGCCGCGCGCAACGAAAGCCCCACCATCGTGGCGAACAGCGAAACCAGCCACTTCCTGCGCTACATCTGGCTGGTGCCGACCGCGACTTTCGCCGTGCTTGTGTTCGGTGCGGTCGAGACCGGCGGCTTCGCGCTGTTCCCGGTCTACGGCAACCGCATCGGCTACTCCGAGGCCGATGCGGCGCTGCTGCTGACCATGATCGGCCTTGGCAATGTGCTGCTGCAGATCCCGATCGGCATGATCAGCGACCGCGTCACGGACCGGCGCTATCTGCTGCTCGCCTGCGCCGCGGTCGGTCTCGCCGGCACGATGTTCATGCCGTTCTTTGCCGCGAACTGGCACTTGATGGCTGCCCTGCTTTTCGTTTGGGGCGGTTTCGTCGCGGCCATGTACACGATCGGCCTCGCCCATCTCGGTTCGCAGCTTTCCGGCCACGAACTGGCGTCGGCCAATGCCGCTTTCGTGCTGTGCTACGGCGTCGGCATGGTGCTTGGCCCGCAGGCGATCGGCATCGGCATGGACAGTTTCGGGCCTTCCGGCTTTGGCTGGTCGCTCGGCCTGTTCTTCGCCGCCTACATCGCCCTGGTCTGCTTCAGGCTCGTCCGCAAGATCCTCCTGTAGAGCCCAACCAATCGTTTATCGGCACTGTGCAGCGGCAGGCTGCTGACAGAACCGTGTCAGCAGCCACCGGTTAAAAGGGTGTCCTAAAACACCCCTGAACCGAGGACACTCCGATGATCGACAGCGGTTTTGAAACCACTTCGCTGCGAATGACGCTCCTTCTGCTCGTCAGCTTCCAGGCTCCGGCTGCCGACGTCGACCGCATCATGGATGCGGTGGTGGCGATCGCACCGCTCGCCATGGGCAAGTATGACCGCAATGCGTACCAGTCGGCGCATGGCATCGAGCGCTACAGGCCACTGGAAGGGGCCGCGGCCGGCGCCGAGACCGAATTGCGCCGCCGCCCGGGCACGGTCGAGGTTTCATTCGAATTGCCTGATGACCAAGCGCTGGCAGCCCGCGTCGTCGAGGCGATTTTCCAGGCGCATTCCTATCAGGAGCCGGTGATCCGCATCCAGCCGATCCTTGCCAGCCGCTCCAAGGGGCTGGACGACCGCGCCAATCCGAATCGCTGGTGGAATACGACCGGAGACTGGAAGAGGGTTGCGGTATCAGAGGTGGAAACCGCCTGATTTATGTTCCCAGCCTCCTTTGGCTGGCGATAAAAACCGGACAATTCATGTGCTACCTAATCCGGACAACTCATGTGCTTACGACAATGGGGGACGCCGGGCTTGACTTTCCAGGCACGTTCTTTATGTGTCGCGCCAAGTTTCCCGCGTCCGGGTGTTTTCCCCGTGCTCCAGCGGCCAAAACTCCACGAACATAACGGACTGAGATCATGGCCAAAGCCGCAAACATCAAGATCAAGCTTCTGTCGACCGCCGACACCGGTTTCTTCTACGTCACCAGCAAGAACAGCCGTACCAAGACCGACAAGCTGTCGTTCCGCAAGTACGACCCGGTCGCCAAGAAGCACGTCGAATTCAAGGAAACCAAGATCAAGTAATCTGGGTTTTTCCTCTGGAATGCCGAAACGCCGCCCATCGGGCGGCGTTTTCGTTTCGTTTGCAAGGCGGAAGGCTGCGGGCTGAGTTCCCTCGGCCCTGGATGAATTCATTCAGCCGATTCGATCGCCGCTTTTCGGATCGAACAGATGCAGCGACGCCGGATCCGCCGCCAGCCGCACCAAGTCGCCGGGCTTCACGGCCGCGCGGCCCATGGCAAAGACGCAAAGCTGCTGGCCGGCCAGTTTGACGTAGAACTGCGTCGACAGGCCGAGCGGCTCCACCACTCCCACTTCGCCCTGCAGGGCGCCGTCATCGGCGAGCCCGATATGCTCGGGGCGCAGCCCGACGGTGATGACGTCGCCATCCCTGAGCGGCAGGCCGTCCGGCAGCCGAAGCTTCTGGCCATCGGACAACACGGCATCCGCCTGGCCGCCCTTCTCCACCGTCGCCGGCAGGAAATTCATCCCCGGAGAGCCGATGAAGCCGGCGACGAACATGTTGGCCGGCCGGTCATAGAGATCGAGCGGCGCGCCGACCTGCTGGATCAGCCCGTCATGCATGACGACGATGCGGTCGGCCATGGTCATAGCCTCGATCTGGTCGTGGGTGACGTAGACAGAGGTGGTCTTCAACTGCTGGTGCAGCGCCTTGATCTCGGCGCGCATGTGAACACGCAGCTTGGCGTCGAGGTTCGACAGCGGCTCGTCAAACAGGAAGACTTTCGGATCGCGCACGATGGCACGGCCCATGGCGACACGCTGGCGTTGGCCGCCGGACAGTTGTCGCGGCAGGCGTTGCAGGAACGTATCGAGCCCCAGCCGCTTGGCCGCGCCATCGACGCGAGCATCGATCGCCGGCTTCTCGGCCTTCTTCAGCATCAGGCTGAAGCCCATGTTCTTCGACACGTCCATATGCGGATAGAGAGCATAGGACTGGAACACCATGGCGATGTCGCGGTCCTTGGGCGCGACATCGTTGACCAGCCGATCGCCGATGCGTATCTCGCCGCCAGAGGCTTCCTCGAGCCCGGCGATCATGCGCAAAAGCGTGGACTTGCCGCAGCCGGACGGTCCGACCAGGACGACGAACTCGCCATCGGCGATCTCGAGATCGACCGCGTGCAGGACGCGCACGGCGCCATAATCCTTACGGACCTTTTCGAGCGTGACAGAGGCCATCGATCTATCCTTTGACCGCGCCGGCGGTCAGGCCGGTGACGAGATAACGTTGCAGGAAGGCGAAGAAGATGCAGACCGGGATCAGCGCCAGGATGGACGCCGCCATCATCTGCCCCCAGTCGACGGCGAACTTGCCGATGAAGGTGAGCAGGCCGACCGCGAAGGTCTTCTGGTCGTCGCTGGAAATCAGCATCAGCGCGAACAGGAGCTCGCTCCAGGCGGCGGTGAAGACGAAGCCCAGTGTCGCGCCCATGCCGGGCAGCGTCAGCGGCACGATCACCCGGCGCATCGCTTGCGCGCGGGTACAGCCGTCGATCATCGCCGCCTCTTCGAGGTCCTTCGGGATGCCGTCGAAGAAAGACTGCATTAGGAAGGTGGCGAAGGCGGTGTTGAAGGCGGTGTAGATGATGATCAGCCCGGTCAGGCTGTTGATCAGGCCGATCTGACCCATCACGCGATAGATCGGCGGAATGACCATCACCAGAGGAAAGGTCTGGGTCAAAAGCAGCATCAACGCCAGTGCCGCCTTGCCGCGAAAGGTAAAGCGCGACATCGCGTAGCCGGCGAGCGTGGAGATGATCGTCACCAGGGCCGCCGTCGACACCGAGACGATGACGCTGTTGAGGAAATAGCGCGGGAAATCGGTGGCCTCCAGCACGGTGACGAAATTCTGCAACGTCATGTGCGACGGCCAGAAGGTGATGCCTTCGGAATAGAGCAGCCGCTCCGGCGTGACCGAGATCTTCAGCGTCCAGTAGATAGGGAACAAGGCGAAGACCACATAGGCGGCGATCGCGGCGTAAAGGCCGATGCCGCCGAAGAAGCGCTGCGGGGCTGAGCGTCCAGCGATCATCAGACGTGCCTCACAAGGGAGCGGCGGATCGCGATCAGCCCGATCGCATAGGCGATGAGCAGGACGAGCAGCAGCACGGCCACAGCCGAGGCATAGCCCTTGTCCAGTGACTTGAAGGCGCTGACATAGATGTAGACCGGCACCGTGTTGGTCGAGCCGGCCGGTCCGCCCTCCGTCATGACGAAGATCAGATCGGCGAAGGTGGCGATCCAGATGGTGCGCAACATCACCGTGATGGCGATGGTCGGCGCCAGGAACGGCAGCGTGACCTTGGTGAAACGTTGCAACGGGGAAGCGCCGTCGATCGCCGCCGCCTCATGCAGCTCCGAGGGGATAGACTTCAGCGCCGCCAGCAACGTTATGGCGAAGAACGGAATGCCGAACCAGACATTGGCGATGATCGGCCCCCACATCGCGGTGGCCGGATCGGACAGCACATTGGTCGGTTCGGCTTTCAGCCCCAAGGCGAACAGCCAGTGCGGCAGCGGCCCGACGATCGGGTTGAACAACCAGGCCCAGGTCAGCCCCGACAGGAAGGAGGGCACCGCCCAGGGCAGGAAGACCAGCGCCTGCACGGCCTTGCGGCCCCGAAACGGCTTGTCGAGCAGCAGCGCCAGGCCAAGGCCGAGGAAGAATTGGAAGAACAGGCTGGCCACCGTCCACCACAACGTGTTGATCAGCGCCTGGCCCAGCACCTGATCCGACAGCATCGCCTGATACTGCCCGAGCCCGACATATTCCGACTTGAAGGCAGAGAATTTGCGGAAGGAGTAGCTGATGCCGATGACCAGCGGCACGAGCAGCACCACGACCAGCAGGATGATCGCCGGGCTGAGATAAAGCCAGGGCTCGATGGCAGCGTGTGTGAGCCACTTACGTCGCGGCTTGCCGACAGATCGTATTTCGGACACGGCATAGGTCATTGGCTGTGGAACGTCCTCTGGGAGCGCGGCGTTGGCGACAAGCGTCCTTCTCCCCGTTCAACGGGGAGAAGATGCCGGTCCACCCTCCGCAGCTGCTGCGGAGGACGGGCAGGCAGATGAGGGGCGGCGCTAGGCTGGCAGAACTTGGCGCTGCCCCTCATCCGGCCCTATCGGGCCACCTTCTCCCCGTGAACGGGGAGAAGGGACGAAAAATTACTTCTTGTTCTTCGCCAGCCAGTCCTGCTGCTCCTTTGTCAGGAAGGCAGCCCACTGGTCGGCGACGTCCTTGGCCGTCTTCTGGCCAAGCAGCACTTCCTGAAAATTCTTGATGGCCACCTGGTCGACGAAATTGCCGAGGTTTTCCAGATGCGTCGGAGGCGTCACCATTTCGTATTTGGAACTGTCGCTGAGCTCGGTGAACCAGCCCTTGAACTGCTCGGTCTTGAAATGGGGATCCTGGTCGGCGCCCTTGTGGATCGGCACGACCCCGACTTCCTTGGCCCATTCCAGATTGTCCTTTGGCGACAGAAGGGTCGCCATCAGCTTCCAGGCATCGTCCTTGTGCTGGGAATTGGCGAACATCGCCCAGCCGGCATAGCCCAGCGTCGGATAGGATTTGCCGCTTGGGCCGACCGGCAGCGGCGCCACGGCGAAATCGTCGGCGCTCATCTTGTCGGCGATGCCGAGCAGCGCGTCCGGATCCTGGTTAAGCATGGCGCAAGTACCGGAATAGAAGCCGGTGACGGTCTCGTTGAAGCCCCAGCTCACGGAATCCTTCGGCGCAAGACCGTTCTTGTACATGTCGGCTAGCATCTGCAGGCCCTTGACCGAGCCCTCTTCATTGATGGTCGAGGTGCCGTCTTCGTTGAAATAGCCGCCCTTGCCGGCGGCGATGTTCATGAACATGTGCATGCCATTGAAGGCACCCGGCCCGCCGCGCAGGCAGTAGCCGTATTTGCCGGGAATGGCCGAGATCTTCTTGGAATCGGCGACGAATTCTTCGAGCGTTGCCGGCGGGCCGTCGAGACCGGCCTCCTTGAACAGCTTCTTGTTCCAGAACAGCGCGTTCACATAGTAGCCATAGGGGATCATGAACTGGGTGTTGTTCACGGTCGAGCCGAACTGTTTGGCACGCTCGCCCAGCGTCTTGGCGTCGTCCCACTTGGCCATATAGGGGCCGAGATCCTCGAGCTGGGCATTGTTGGCGTAAAGCCCCATCCAGCGTTCCGGCATCTCGACCACGTCAGGCGTGTCGCCGGCCTGCACCATGGTCAGGAATTTTTCGAAGGCCTGCCCCCAGGGCAGCGAGACGAGCTCGACCTTGACGCCCGGATTGGCCGCCTCGAACTCGGCGATCTGCTTCTTGAGGAATTCGGTGCGTGGCGGGCTGGTGATCACCTCGACCATTTTCAGGGTCGAATCGGCCAGCGCGCTTCCGGCGGAAATCGCCAGCCCCGCAACGGTGGCAAGCATGACGGTCAGTTTTCTCATGTTCAAGACTCCCATTTTGAACCCGCTTGTTATTTTCTGGCTTTTTCGAAGGCCTGAGCGACATCCGCCCAGAGATCCTCGACATTTTCCAATCCGACATTGAAGCGGATGGTTCGGGGGCTGACGCCGAAGCGCGCCATCGAATTCAGTCCCGGCGTCTGCTCTAGCGACGCCTTGGCCGGTACGACCAGGCTCTCATGCCCGCCCCAGCTGACGCCGATGCGGAAATATCTCAGCGCGTCGACGAAGACGGGAATGTCGATGTCGTCCGTCACCTCGAAGGAGAACAACCCGCCATAGCCGGCAAGCGTCGCCTTGCCCGGATGGTTGGAATAGGCGGGGTGGTTGACCCGCTCGACATTGCCATGCGCCTTCAGCCGCTCGGCGATGGCGAGCCCGCTCTTCATGTGGTGCGGCAGGCGCAGCGGCAGCGTGCGCAGGCCGCGCAGCAAAAGCCAGGCCTCGAAAGGCGATAGCTTGCCACCGAGATAGGAATAGGTCTGCTCGTTGATGTGCTTGATATGCGCGGCCGAGCCTGCGACCACGCCGGCGACCGTGTCGCTGTGGCCACCGAGATATTTCGAGGCCGAGTGCAGCACCAGGTCGACGCCGTGCGTGATCGGCTTCTGGAAAACCGGCGTCGCCCAGGAATTGTCGATGGTGGTGACGATGCCCTGCTCTTTTGCCAGCCGGGTCAGATGCGGCAGGTCCTGGAGCTCGAACACCATCGAGGTCGGGCTTTCCAGGTAGAGCAGCTTGGCGCCGGGCAATGCCGCCGCGACCGCGTCCGGGTCGGAGCCCTCGACGTAGTCGACCTTGATGTCGAGCCGCGGCAGGAGGCGTTCGAACAGCCGGTAGGCATCGCCATAACAATTGCGCACCGCAACGATGCGCTCGCCTGCCCCGACAAAGGCAAGCACGGTGGCGCTGATCGCCGCCATGCCGCTGGAGAACCCACGTGCGGCCTCGGCGCCTTCGAGAGCCGCGACACGCGACTCGAACTCCATGACCGTCGGATTGTCGCCGCGCGAATAGATCGGCTGCTTTCGTTTGCCGGCAAACGTCTCGGCCATTTCGGCATAATTGGCGAAGGTGAACAGCGACGTCTGGTAGATCGGTGGCACGACGGCGCCACCGGGGAACGGTTCGTCATGCGCCAAGAGCGTCGCCGCCTCGGCGAGATAGTCGTGATCGAAACCGGCTGGCTGCTCGTTCATCTCAGGTCCGAAAGTTTGAGTTTGGCCGCACCGCGCTTCAGGTCGTCCTCGACGGTTGCGATGAGCTTCAGCGCCTCTGCGCGGGCGCCTTGCGGATCGCGTGCGGCGATGCGTTCGTAGATGGTGCGGTGATAGGGAAAGCTGGCATGGCCGAAATCGCGCACGCCGAGCGGATGCTCCCAGAAGCGATGGAACAGTTCGTGCATGGCGGCGATAATCTGTTCGAACAGCGGATTGCCGGAGACCCGGTAGATCGCCTGGTGGAATTCCCAGTCCTCTTCCGACGACATGCCGTCAAGGGTGCGAAACGCCTGCTCCATGATATCAAGCTTGCGTTCGATCTCGGCAATGTCGGCCGGCCTTGCCCGCTCGGCGCACAGCGCCGCCGCTTCCGCTTCCAGTGCGCGGCGGATTTCCAGCGTCTGCATCAGGCTGGTGAAGTCGTTGCCGCCGGCCAGCGTCAGCGGCAAATGCAGCATGTCGGGCGAGACGGCCGCCTTGAGATAGGTGCCGCTGCCTTGCCGGCGTTCGACCAGGCCCAATCCCTCCCACCGGGTCAGCGCCTCGCGCACCGTGTTGCGGCTGACCTTGAGCCGTTCGGCCAGGATGCGCTCGGTCGGCAATCGCTCGCCAGGCTGCAAGGCCTCGGCGCGGACGAAGCCCACCAATGCCTTCAGCACGGCGTCGTCGCGCGCCGTCGTCTGAATGGGTGGCAGGCTGTTCTGGTCCACATTTCCTCCAAGTGGTCCAATGGTCCAACCAATTTCTGCACAGATGAAGCCCTCCTGTCAATCGCGTGTCAGGAGACTTTCAGTCTTCGGCCCAAGGAGGTTGTGAAGCGCCATGTTCGGAAGGATGCGCGGCAGCCGGCCCGAACCATCTGGTCAACGCATCGGCCAATCCCTGTTGCGTCCCAACTCCTACCCAGGCCACGTATCCATCGGGCCGGATCAAGACAGCGTCGGGCACAGCGACCGTTCCCAGTACGGGAAGCTCCCAGGCGCCGGCATACACGGCGTCGATCTGCCGAATCCTGTCGGTCCAAGGCGCAATGTCCAGTCTGCCTGGCTCACCGAAATTGAGGAGCACCGGCCGCGCGTCGTGCAGCAAGGTAAACAGCCGCAACGGCCCGTTGGCGGTGAGCAGGTCGAGGTCGGGTATTCGCCGCCCAAGCAGCGCGTGGCCTTCGCCGAGGTCGTAATGGACACCCAGGCCGGACATGTCCGCGGCGATCCGTTTGCGTGGCCCATCCATGGCGAGCAGTTCGGCAAAGGTGTCGCCCAGAGCCTTGGTGCGTGCATCCATGCGACGGAGCGCAACCTGCGCCAGCGCGTTGCGCAGCACGCGGGCGGCGACCGGATGGCGTTCGGCATGGTAGCTGTCGAGCAGGCTGTCCGGTAATATCAGCTTGACCACCTGTGCCAGTTTCCATCCAAGGTTGACTGCGTCCTGCACACCGATGTTGAGGCCCTGTCCGCCCATTGGGGGATGGATGTGCGCGGCGTCGCCGGCCAGCAGAATACGTCTGTCGCGGTAAGCGGCAGCCTGGCGCGTCATGTCGGTGAACCGCGAAATCCAGGTCGGACTGTGGACCCCGTAATCGGTGCCATACACCGCGACGAGCGCCTCGCTGAGATCGCGCAGGGTCGGTTCGCCACCAATGGTCAGTTGTCTCTCGGTCAGCACGACACCCAGCCGGCCACCTTCCTCGACCTTGCCAATCGCATGAATACCATGGGCGTCGCTGCGAAAGCCCACTGCTGGTTCCTCCGCCATCTCGACCTCGGCGATCATCCAGCTCATCGTCGGATCCCATCCGTCGAACGCGATGCCCGCCGCCTTGCGGATCATGCTGCGTCCGCCGTCGCAGCCGACGAGATACTGCGTCCGCAACCGCTGGCCACCGGACAGCTCGACATCGACGCCACCGTCATCCTGTGCAAAACCCGTGACGTCCTGTCCGCGACAGATCGGCACTCCCAACTCGCTGATCCAGTCGGCCAATATCCGCTCGATATGGTTTTGCCGCAGCGCCAGCAGATAATTGTGCCGCGTGGGAAAATCGCTGACATCCAGCCGGATCATGTGGAAGCTGACGGACGGCGATCGCTGTCCCTGCGATAGGAATCGGTCGGCAATTCCGCGCTGGTCGAGCACCTCGATGGTGCGTGCGTGCAGGCCACCCGCGCGCGAGCCGATGAGTTCCTGGTTCGGGCGCCGCTCGACAATGGCCACATCGACGCTTGCCAATGCGAGTTCGCCAGCCAGCATCAACCCGGTCGGACCGCCTCCGACGATCACCACCGCGTGGTCCCGACGCACTTGGCCTCCTGGCAACCATTCCGGCATTTCGCCACTCCCGTTTCCGTTAATTTGGGTCGTGGTTTTACGGGAACAGCCAGGTCTTGCCGCAAGCCCCTTGTGCGCCATATCTACGAAATTGAGGGGATAGCTTTTCTCCTTCCCTTTTTAGTACGGCAGTGAAAAGTCGCGGCGCTGCGAAGTGACGGCTCACGCGGGGCGCAACGGAAGCCGTTACAAGCCAGGAAAGCGTTCCTTCAGACCCTGCCGCGCACAAAATAGCCCCGGCACTTCCGGGGCTTGACGCAGATTCCTAATGTCGTGTCGGACAAAGGGGGCCGGTCGGCGTTTGGCAGCGGTACGAGGAGGCCACTATGTGCCAGCGCCGGCCGGCCGACCCCACGGACCCAGGAGATGCGGCGGACCTGAGCATCATGGGGTATTCCTGAGGGACCGAGCCGGCGATCTACCCTCGTGCCGGCTTCGTCTTGCCTGCACATTTGCGCAAGAGCTTATGAAAATCAACAGTTTCTTAACCAAGGCTCGCGAATCGCTTGGATTAAGGTAAATGGGTAACCCTCTTGGGTCGACGGGCCGGCCCGGCCGTCAGGCCGCCTTGGCAACGACGCGGTTGCGGCCGCCGCTCTTGGCTTCGTAGAGCGCGAGATCGGCGCGCTTCATCAGCGCCGCCACCGTATCCACGCCCTTCAGCACCGATGACACCCCAACGCTGACGGTGACCTCGATCGTCTTGCCGTCGGCACCGATGGCGAACGGCATCTGGGCGATTTCGGCGCGGATGCGCTCGGCCACCTTCTCGGCCACGGTGCCGTCGGTGTCCGGCATCACCACCACGAACTCCTCGCCGCCGAACCGGCAGGCAAGGTCGATACCCCTGACATTCTTGCGCAGCCGCCGCGCGAATTCGCGCAACACCTCGTCGCCGCCGTCATGGCCATGCGTGTCATTGATAGACTTGAAGCGGTCGAGATCGGTGATCATCACCGACAGCGGCCGGCGCCGCGCCACGGCGCGGTCGAACAGCGTCTGCAGATGGCTGTCGAGATAGCGGCGGTTGTGCAGACCGGTCAGGCCATCGGTCACGGCCATTTCGATGGTCTGGGTGACGCTGGCGCGCAATTGGTCATTGTAGCGCTTGCGGCGCACCTGGGTGCGCAGCCGCGCCGTCAGTTCCTGCTGGTCGATCGGCCGCATCAGATAGTCGTTGATGCCGAGTTCAAGCCCACGGATGATGCGCTCATCCTCGCCCTCCTCCGCCAAAAGGATGATCGGCACGAAACGGGTGCGGTCGAGCGAGCGCAGTTGCGAGCAGAGCCTGAGCGGATCGAAGTCGGCGAAGGCCGTCGAGATCATCACGCATTCATAGGGGGTTTCGGCGGCCTGGAAGAACCCGGCATGCGGATCGCCGGTGACGTCGACGTCGGCACGTTCGCGCAACATCTTCTGGATGCGCTCGACCGACGATTTGCGCTCGTCGATCAGAAGCACTTTCGGCGTGGTATCCTGGGACGCGAAATTGCGGCTCAAAAGTTCTTCGATGCCGATGTTGCGTGTGGTCGAGGCGCGCAGCCGAAGCTCGTCGGTCAGCGACTTCAGGCGGACAAGGCTCTTGACGCGCGTCATCAGTTGCAGGTCGTTGACCGGCTTGGTCAGGAAGTCGTCGGCGCCGGCCTCCAGCCCGCGCACGCGGTCGGAAACCTGGTCGAGAGCCGTGATCATCACCACCGGAATGTGCGACGTCGCCGGATCGCTCTTCAGCCGCCGGCAGACCTCGAACCCGTCCATATCGGGCATCATCACGTCGAGCAGCACGACATCGATTTTGCCGTTCTCGCAGGTCTCGATCGCGTCGGGCCCGTTGGTGGCGGTCAGCACCTCGAAATATTCGGCAAGCAGCCGGACTTCCAGCAGCCTCACATTGGCAGGGATGTCGTCGACGACGAGGATCCGCGCGGTCATTTCACAAGGCTCCGGCTCGGCTGGAAGGGAACATCAGGCATCGCCCAGATAGGATTTGATGGTTTCGATGAAGCGCGGCACCGAGATCGGCTTCGAAATATAGGCCTCGCAGCCACCTTGGCGGATGCGCTCCTCGTCGCCTTTCATCGCGAAAGCAGTCACGGCAATGACCGGGATGACATGCAAATCATCGTCCTCCTTCAGCCATTTGGTCACTTCCAGCCCCGACACTTCTGGCAGTTGGATATCCATCAGGATGAGGTCCGGCCGGTGCTGGCGCGCCAGGTCGAGCGCTTCCAGGCCGTTGCGGGTGCGCACCGTCTCGTAACCGCTTGCTTCGATGAGGTCCCGAAAGAGCTTCATATTGAGCTCGTTGTCCTCGACGATCATGACCTTCTTAGGCATCGAAATCCCGTCCCGGCCGTCCTCCGCCCGGAGGTGGCCGTCATGCGCTCTTTCCTTGGACGCACCAAACCCTGCTCCACGATACGGCAATATGATTGACGAAACGGAAACCCGCGGCCTGCAAAGCACCACGAATTCCGCCCTCGCCTCCCACGCGTCTAAAAGGCGCGCCACACTCTAATGGCTTGCCGCAAGCAACTCTTGCCATTACTGCGGGAGAGACTCATTCCACACACCGAAGGTAGTGATGGCAAACGCAGCGTCAATGCGCGAAGAGGCCGAAACCATTGCCGTAAAGGCATTGGGCTTCGTTGCCGCGGATCCGGAGCTTTTGCCGCGCTTTCTGGCGATCACGGGAATAGAGGCGCATTCGATCCGCAGGGCGGCCGGCGAGCCGGGTTTCCTCGCCGGCGTCCTGCAGTTCATCCTCGCCCACGAGCCGACTTTGATGCGCTTCGCCGAGGAAACCGGCATCCCGCCGGCGGCTGTCGGCAAGGCGTTGCGCGCCTTGCCGCTTGGCGACGACAATCACGAGCGTTCCACATGAGCGATGATCCCGAAACCGCGCGGCAGATCGAGGAACTGGCGGCCGACGACCGGCCGCTGCTGGTACTCGACGTCGACGACGTGGTGCTCGAATTCATCCGCCCGTTTCCGCATTTTCTCAAGGAGCGCGGCTATGGCCTGACCCTGGCTTCCTTCCGGCTGACCGGCAACATTGCAGAAACGGCCAGCGGTCGCCTGATCGAACAACCCGAGGTCACGGCACTCCTGGGCGATTTCTTCGACGCGCAAGCCGATTGGCAGGGCATCGCGGATGGCGCCGCGGAAGCTTTGACGGAGCTCGGAGACCGGGCGGAAATCATATTGCTGACGGCCATGCCGCACAGGCATCGTGGCGTGCGCCGCGCCCACCTCGACGCCCTCGGACTAAGCTACCCGCTGCTGACCACCGAAATGGCCAAGGGTCCGGCGGTGGCCAAGCTGCGCGGCAAGACCGGCAGGCCCGTGGTCTTCGTCGACGACCAGCCAGCCAATCTGGCGTCGGTGCGGGACTCGGTCGCCGACGCAAATCTTTTCCATCTAATGGCCGACAATTCGCTGCGCGCGTTCCTGCCATCTGTCCCGGACGATGTCATCGTCGTCCAGGATTGGCACGAAGCCGCGCCTAAGATCGCTGGCGCGCTGGGGTTCTAATCTAAGCGTTTTGGTGCGATCCCGGACGGAAAACCGGGGCGCAATTTTTCCTGGAATTGCTCGAAGGCAGAACCCTCAAGGCTTGAGCTTCGCCCCTGCCCCGCCGTTAGCGCTGCCGCCATTATCGCTGCCGCCATTGTCGCTGCCGCTCTCGTCCGAGCCGTCACCGTCGTCGACGCTGTCGTCCACCGCCGGGTCGGCGGGCTTCAGCATGACGCCATTGACGGCGACCGATCCGTCGGCCTTGGTATCGATGACCCATTCCAGCTTGCCGTCCGGCAGCGTCTTGGCAAAACCCTTCGCCATGAGGGCAACAGGCACGTACTGCCCGACCTCCGGCTCCGCTTTCGCCGCTTCCTGCAGGTGCTCCATGATCTTGTCGAAGCCGGCGACATCGACAGTGAGATTGGCGTCGGGTTTCTGGCCGAAGCTTGTCATCTCACCTTCCAGCGCGATCTCCATGTCCTTGTTCTTCACGGTGCTGTGGCCGATGACAACCTTCGGCGTCTTAGCCAGGAATTCGGCTTTGAGCTGGTCGCCGAATTCGGCCGGCAGCGGCGGATCCTGATTGAGATCAAAGGCTTCGATCGCCTTCTTCGCCATGCTGTCGAGATCGATGTTGGCGCCGCCGAAATTCAGGTCGATATCGGTGGGCAGCAGGGCCACGCTCCAGCTCGGCAAGAGCTGCTGCGGCACGGTCAGCCCCGAAGCCTTGATGCCATAGCTGACCTTGCCGTTCTGGGCGACCCCATCGGAACCGAACGCTATGCCGAACTGGGTTGCCCCAAACGTGCCGATCGGGCTGTCGACCGCGAAATCCTTGAAGCCATAGGTTCCGTCGATACGCTCCCACACCGGAAGTGCTGCAAGCAGAAGCGACTTGAGCTGCGCCTGGTTTGCCTTCAGCGTCTTCTCGTCCTCATTGGCCACGCCAAACGCCAGGAGGTCGAGCAGAGGCTTGGTCTGGACGCCCTTGCCGCTGGCCTCCACAGAAAATTCCGGCGACTTCACGGTAACGGGAAAATTCAGTCCGCTCTCGGGATCATTGAATTTTATCGCTTCGACGAAGTTCGAAATCTTTTGCGATGTCGTGAAATCGACGCCGCCATTGGCCGCCTTGGTCGCGGAAAGCGTCACGGTGCCGGCACCGGCGCTCGCCTCCATCTGCTGCTTGCTATCCTGCGACGACATCGTCATCCCGGCCATCGAGCTTGTGGCGCTGGTGAAGGCCGCCAGCTTGGGGTCATAAACGCCGCTGCCCTTGCCGTCCTTGATCGAGAATTGCGTGCTTTGCTTTCCCTGGGGGCCGTTGAATTCGAAGGACGCGCTCTGCGAAAAATCCATCGAGACATCCCAGGACCCATCACTGCGCGGCTTGACCAGCAGGGCGTAGGGCGCAAAGTCGAATTTCATCAGCTTCTGGTCGGGAAAGCTGCTGGCAAGCGCCTTGAAATCGAACACGATCTTGTAGGCGTCGCCTTCGGCCGAAACCTTCAGAATACCCTTGTCGAGCGCCTGTTTGCCGACATAGCGGGACAGGTCATCGGACAATTGCTTGGCGCCCTGGCTGTCGACGGTCTGGCCGAAAGCAGGCGCACTGAGCAGAAGCGCGGTAAAGGCAACTGGCAACATACGGTTCACGGGAATTCTCCGTTCGATCGAAGGCAAAATTCGTCTCGTATCTCTGGTAGGGAAATACCATCACGACTGCAAGACGATGACAGTCAGGCATTCGGCTTCAACACCAGCCGCATCGGCGGCGGATGGTTCGTCGACCAGCCGCGCAATCTGGCACCGCTGCAGAATCAAGGATTCAGTTTCGCCCCGCCCCCACCGCTACCGTGATCGGCCGGCTTCAATATGGCGCCATTGACCATCACGGAGCCGTCGGGCTTGGCATTGATGACCCACTCCATCCTGCCGTCCGGCAACGTCTTGGCAAATCCTTTGACGGCCAATGCGAAGGGGAAATATCGGGCCGCTTCCGGTTCGGTTTTAGCCGCCGTCTGCAAGGTCGCAACGATCTTGTCGTAGCCCGCGACATCGACGGTCATGGTTGCATCTGGCTTCTGGCCGGGGAAGGTCACTTCGCCTTCTAGCGCAATCTCCGTGCCTCCATTCTTGAAAAGGCTGTGACCGACGATGAATTTTGGTGTGTTGGCCATGAAGTAGGCCTTGATCTGATCGCGGAACCCCGCCGGCAGCGGTGGGTTCTTGCCGAGATCGAATGTAGCGATCGTCTTTCTCGCCATGCTGTCGAGGTCAATGTTGGACCCGCCGAATTTCAGATCAAGCTCGGTGGGAAGTATTGCGGCGATCCAGCCGGGTATGACCTCGGGGAAGGTCAAGCCAGAGGCTTTGATTGCGTAATCGAGCTTGCCATTCCGGGCGACGCCATCGGCCTCGAACGCGGTGCTCAGTTGCGCCGCGCCCCAATTGCCCGCGTATGTATCAAAGGCAACGTTCTTGAACGAATAGGTTCCGGCCAACCGGTCCCAGAGCGGCAGCGCGGCGAGCAGAAGCGCTTTGAGTTCCGCCTGGTCGGCTTTCAGCCGCGCCTCATCTTCATGGGCGACGGCGAACGCCAACAGGTCCAGGAACGGCCTTGTCCGTATCGCTTTGGCGGTTACATCCACGACGAGGTCCGAAGCTTTGATCGCTCCAACAGCCCGGTCGTCGATTTTAACCGTTTCGACCAAGTCGGCTATCGCCCGCGTCACCTTGAGATCGACACCACCGTTCGCCGACTTGCTGGCGCCGAACTTGGAAGTGCTCGAGCCGATGCCGAGTTCCGTTACTTGCCTGGGCATGCGCGACGTCACCGTCATGCCTGCTATCGAACTGGCGCCCTCGGCAAATGCCGCCAGCTCAGGATCGTAGACACCCGTGAACTTGCCGTCCTTGATGACGATCTGCGCGCTTGTCTGACCATTCGGATCATCTACTTGAATTGACCCGCTGGTCGAAAAATCCGAGGAGACGTCCCAGTTGCGGTCGCCGCGAGGTTTGACCAGCAGCGTGTAAGGCGGGAAATCGAACTTCGGCGGATCCTGTTTCAGCAAGCCGGCGGCGATCGCCTTCAAATCGAAGGTGATCTTGTAGGCATCGCCTACGACCGAGACCTTCAAAATGCCCTCGTTGAGCACCTGCTTCCCGACATAGCGTGACAGCTCATCGGAAAGCTGCTTTGCGCCCCGATTGTCGACGGTCTGCCCCCAGGCAGGCGCAACCAGAGCAAAACCAAGAACAGCTGGCAGAACACGCTTCACTTTAGTCTCCCCCTTATTTCCTGATGAGCAAAAATCGCTTTGCTGTAGAAAATACTATATACAACTATGAGCTGAGGCTTCCTTACAATATCAGCCGCATCAGCGGCCGGCCGGCCTTGCGCTCCACAAGCCTCTCGAACCCGGCCTTCTCGAAAACCCGCGACGAGCCGACGAACAGGCC
Organism: Mesorhizobium sp. ES1-3; assembly: GCF_020164795.1. NCBI lineage: Bacteria > Pseudomonadati > Pseudomonadota > Alphaproteobacteria > Hyphomicrobiales > Phyllobacteriaceae > Mesorhizobium > Mesorhizobium sp. ES1-3. The sequence goes on along the minus strand of NZ_JAIUGW010000002.1, from coordinate 125,676 downwards.
GATCGAACGCCAATCGCGGGACAGGTCGATCGGGCAGGCCTCGACAAGCCGTGCCCCGTTCCTGCGGGCGAAATCGATGCCGCCTTCGACGAGGCGGTGCGTGATGCCCCTGCCGCGCGCCTTGGCGCGGATGAAAAAGCACGAGATCGCCCAAACGGCCGGATCGGACGCGTCGGCGGGATCGATCGGCGCCGAGCCCCTGCCCTTGTTGTTCCATTCGGGCACGTCGGCGCGTGGCCCGATCTGCATCCAGCCAATCGCCTTGCCATCCTCGAAAGCCAGCAGGCCAGGCGGTGGGCCGGCCTCAATGCGCGCCTTGATGTGATCCTTGTTGCGTTCACGACTGCTCTCGCGCCGCGCCGCCGGAGCCAGCCGGAAATGCGTGCACCAGCAGCCGTAGCAGGCGCCCTGCTTGCCGAAAAGATCCTCGAATTCAGGCCAGAGGTCAGGCGCCAGCGGCACTATGGTCGTGCTCATGCGTTCTCCCCAGGCCAGGCTTGTCGCTGGCCTTGCGCTGTCGTACCATTGCTTCTGTTCTCTTTATGTTCGCAGCGATGGCGGCTCCTGTCAACAATCCCGATCACGGTTTTTGTCGTGACTGCCTGACGTTTCAGCGCGGTGAGACGCGCCGCTGCGAACGCTGCGGCAGCCCTCGCCTTGCCCGCCATCCCGAGCTTTACCGGCTGCATCTCGCCCATATCGATTGCGATGCCTTCTACGCGGCGATCGAAAAGCGCGACAACCCGGCGCTCAAGGACAAGCCGTTGATCATCGGCGGCGGCAAGCGCGGCGTCGTCTCCACCGCCTGCTATATCGCGCGCATCCGCGGCGTGCGCTCCGCCATGCCGATGTTCAAGGCGCTCGAGGCCTGCCCCGAGGCGGTCGTGATCGCGCCCAACATGGAAAAATACGTGGCCGTCGGCCGTGAGGTGCGCGCCATGATGCAGGCGTTGACGCCGCTGGTCGAGCCGCTGTCGATCGATGAGGCATTCCTCGATCTCGCCGGTACCGAGCGGTTGCACGGCCTGCCGCCGGCGCTGGTGTTGGCGCGCTTCGCGCTGGCAGTCGAGAAGGAGATCGGCATCACCGTTTCATCAGGCCTGTCCTATTGCAAGTTCCTCGCCAAGATCGCGTCCGATTTCCGCAAACCGCGCGGCTTTTCCGTTATTGGCGAGGCCGAGGCGGTCGGCTTTCTGGCAGCGCAGCCGGTGACCATGATCTGGGGTGTCGGCAAGGCGTTCAACGCCACGCTCGAACAGGATGGCATCCACACCATCGGCCAGCTTCAGAAGATGGAACGTGGCGACCTGATGCGCCGCTATGGGGTGATGGGCGAACGGCTCTACCGGCTTTCGCGCGGTGAGGATGTCCGCCGCGTCGACCCCGACCAAGACGCCAAGAGCGTATCGGCCGAAACCACTTTCGACACCGACATCGCCTCGCTGGAAGAGCTGGTCTCGGTACTGAGAGGCCTTTCTGAAAAGGTCTCGGCACGGCTGAAAAAGTCAGGCATCGCCGGGCGCACCGTGGTGCTGAAGCTGAAAACCCAGGATTTCAAGCTGCGCACGCGCAACCGCCAGCTCGGCGACCCGACCCGGCTCGCCGACCGTATCTTTTCGACCGGTGTGGAACTCCTTCGCAAGGAGACTGACGGAACGAAATTTCGGCTGCTCGGCATCGGCGTCAGCGATCTCTCCGACGACGACAAGGCCGATCCACCGGATCTGGTCGATGTCCAGTCGCGCAAGCGCGCCATGGCCGAAGGCGCCATCGATGCATTGCGCGACAAGTTCGGGCGCAAGGCTGTGCAAACCGGCTACACCTTCGGCAAGGGCCGCGATGCCCATCCGCCGGAGCCGCTCGAAGATTGAGCCCGATCAGCTGCGTCGAAGATCGATGCGGCTGGTCACCACGTTTTTGCCAGTCTTGGGATCACGGTCGACCACGGTCAAAACAATGCCGTCGGCCCCGTTTTTCTGTACGGTAAGCTGCGCGGCGAGGTCGCCGTTGACCTCCTTGGCCCAGCGGATGGCGAGGTTTATCGCATTGCCGGAACGGCGTCCGTTCAGCTGCGCCGGTCCGGTGCGCGATCCCACATAGACGCCGCTGTATTTGCCGCCGCTGACCTTCAGACGAGCGCTGATGGCGCGTGTCACCAGGATCAGGCCGCGGCAGTTGCCGTCGAGCGACAGCGAGGCTGAGGTCGCGTTCGACTTGAAGCTGCAAGAGACACTGACGTTCGGCACATCCGTGGTTACCTGGACAGTGCCCTTGCCAGCGAAATTGCCGTTGAACGACTGGAGAAATTTGGTCTCGTCGGCATGAGCAGCGCCCGCGGCAATCACCAGGCAGCCAGCAAGCGCGACTTGCGCGAATAGTCTCATGAAACTCTCCTTGTCGAGATGGGAATGCGCGTTGCACAGCACGGACAATAAGAGGCTCAACGCCCGCGGCCGTATCAGGTTCCGCTCGCATCTCAAAGCCTTCGCCGCGACTGGCCCAGAAGAATAGATGGACTAGCGATTGCTCCGGCAACCACGGCTTGCGACATAGCTGCAATGGCACCCACCCCTTCGATCCCCAAGGCCGCGTTCTGGATGGCGCTGTCGATCACGTCGTTCCTGGCGATGTCGGTCGCCGGCCGCGCCACGACGGCCGAACTCAACGTCTTCCAGGTGCTGGAACTGCGTTCGGTCATCGGGTTCTTCATTCTGCTGCCGCTGGTGATGGCGACAGGCGGGCTTGCCGCGATGCGCACGCAGCGGCCGCTGGCCCATATCGCGCGCAATGTCGTCCACTATAGCGGCCAGGCTGCCTGGCTCTACGCGTTGACGCTCATTCCGCTGGCGGTGCTGATCTCGATCGAATTCACCACACCGATCTGGACGGCGATCCTGGCGGTCACGTTTCTGGGCGAAAGGCTGAGCCGGCCACGGCTCGCGGCGATCGTGCTCGGCCTGATCGGCGTGGTCGTCATCGTGCGTCCAGGCGTCGGCTCGGCGGATGTGGGCCATCTGGTCGTGCTGGGCGCGGCGGTCTGTTTCGGCGTCTCGCTGGTGCTGGTCAAGTCGCTGACGCGCACGGACAGCGTCGTACGGATCATCTTCTGGATGCTGGTCATTCAGTCAGTGGTCGGCCTTATTCCGGCCCTTTACGAATGGCGCAACCCCTCGCTTGCACTGTGGCCGTGGATCGTCCTGATCGGTTTCACTGGCATGTCGTCGCATTTCTGCCTCGCCCGCGCCCTGGCCTATGCCGACGCGACCGTGATCTCGCCGATGGATTTCCTCCGCGTGCCGCTGTCGGCATTGATCGGCTGGTTGCTCTATCAAGAGCAGATCGATGCCTTCACCGCCGGCGGCGCGTTGCTGATCCTGACAGGCAATCTGCTCAACTTGCAGCGCAAAACCGTAAAGCCGGCCGAGGTCGCGGCGTCATAGCACTGCCGGTCAGTTTCCTTCGTCTGGAATGTTGAGCACATGGCCGCAGGCCTTGCAGTGCACGGCGTCCGGCTCGTGCCGCCGCAGCCCGCATTGTGGACAGGGAAAGAACACCTTGGCCGGCCGAAAGATCGCCTGCGCCAGCCTGACGAACAGCGATATGCCGATGATCATGGTGACGATCGCCGTCAGCTTGCCGGCGATGCCCGGCAGCACGATGTCGCCGAAGCCCGTCGTCGTCACGGTGGCGACCGTGAAGTAAAGCGCGTCGACGTAGTTTTCCAGTCCGGCTCCGTTGCGGAAAAAGAACGTGTAAACGAAGCCGGTGATGACAAAGAGAAAGGTCAACAGGTTGATGACCGCGTGGCTTGCCTCGCGCCAGGGTCGCAGCCCGCGCATTTCGAAATGCCGCCAGATCGAACCGCTGCGCGACAGCGACCACAGCCGCAGGATGCGCAGAAAGCCGAGACTTGCGAGCGCCGTCGGCATCAGCAGCGTCAGAAGGATGAAGGCATCCACCCAGAAGGTAGGCTGCTTCATCAGGCGCAACATGTCGTTGGAGGCCAGCAGCCTGGCAATCAGATCGGCGGCGACGAGAGCCGCCACCGCATAGTCCAGCCACAGAAACGAGGCCGACTGCTGGATGACCGGCGTGGCGATGAAAAAGGCGATGATGGCGAGGTCGATGATGACAGCCACCAGTTGGAACCAGAACGCGCCCGGCGAGCGGCCATGGTAGAGCCTGCGCAGCATGTCGCGTAGCCGCGCCGCCGCGGAAAGGTCCTGCGATGCGCGCTTCCCCTTGGCCTTCATGCCGGCATGAGCAGCAGGTGACGGCCCGCGGGCAGCCGCCTGGCAAGCGCGCGGATCACACCAGTTCCACTTCGACCACGCCCGGCACGGCGCGCATTGCCGAGGCGATCTGCGGCGAGACGCGGTAGCCGCCATTCAGGGCAATCTCGACCTCGCCCTGCGCCTCTTCCTTGATCACGATGATGCTCACCTGGCTTTCACCGCGCTGGGTAAGCTGGGATTGGATCATCGAGGCAGGCCCATCGTTCCTGACGAAAATGCGCAGGGCCTTCTGAATGCGGCTTGCCTCGTCCTCCAGCGATTGCACGGAGTTGATGCGCAGGTTGACGCCCTCGGGCCTGTCCTCCGCCGCGACTGTGATGACAACGGAGCGGCCCGCTTCGAGGAGATCGCGGTACTGCGCCAATCCTTCTGAAAACAACACGGCCTCGTACTGGCCGGAGGTGTCGGAAAAGGCCACCACGCCCATCTTGTTGCCGGTGCGTGTCTTGCGCTCCTGCTTGCTGGTAACGGTGCCGGCTAACCGGCCGGCGGAAGCGCCGCGCTTGACGGCAGCGGAGAACTCCGCCCAGTTCTGCACCCGCATCTTCTGCAGCGCCGCCTTGTACTCGTCGAGCGGATGCGCCGAGAGATAGAAGCCGACGACCTGGAATTCGCGGTGCAGCCGGTCGGCGGCGAGCCACGGATCGGTCGCCGGCAGATTAAGTGCCTGCGACTGTGCGCCGAGCGAGGCGCCGAAGATGTCGGCCTGGCCCGAAACGGCGTTCTGCTGGGCGAGCGACGCCAGCCCCATCATCCGTTCGACGCCAGCCAACATCTGGGCGCGATCGTGGCCGAAGCAGTCGAGCGCGCCGGCCATGATCAGGCTTTCGAATACCCGCTTGCCGACGATCTTCGGGTCGACCCTCTCGCAGAAATCGGCAAGGCTCTTGAACGGCTTTTCGCCACGAACGGCGACGATGTGCTCCACCGCGGCATCGCCGACGCCCTTGAGCGCGGCCATCGAGTAATAGATGCGGTTGTCGCCGACCTCGAAGGCACGGAAACTCGTCATCACCGACGGCGCCAGGACTTCGATGCCCAGGCGCAGCGCATCCTGGCGGAAGTCGGCCAGCTTGTCGGTGTTGCCCATGTCGAGCGTCATCGACGCCGCCAGGAACTCGACCGGATAATGCGCCTTGAGATAGGCGGTCTGGTAGGAGACGACGGCGTAGGCGGCGGCGTGCGACTTGTTGAAACCATAGTCGGCGAACTTGGCCAGGAGGTCGAAAATGAAGTCGGCTTGCGGCTTTGCGACGCCGCGCTCGACAGCACCCGTGACGAAGCGTTCACGCTGCTTGTCCATCTCGGCGCGGATCTTCTTGCCCATGGCGCGGCGCAGAAGGTCGGCTTCGCCGAGCGAATAGCCGGACAACTCCTGCGCGATCTGCATCACCTGTTCCTGGTAGACGATGACGCCTTGCGTCTCCTTCACCAGATGATCGATCTTGGGATGAATCGAGGCCACCTCCTCCTCGCCATGTTTTCTGGCGTTGTAGGTCGGGATGTTTTCCATCGGTCCCGGCCGGTAGAGGGCAACCAGCGCGATGATGTCCTCGATGCAGTCGGGCCGCATGCCGATCAGCGCCTTGCGCATGCCGGCACTTTCCACCTGGAACACGCCGACCACCTCGCCGCGCGACAGCATGGCATAGGTATCGGGATCGTCGAGCGGAATCGTCGCGAGATCGATGTCGATGCCGCGGCGACGGATCAGCTTCACCGCCGTCTCCAGCACCGTCAGCGTCTTCAGGCCGAGGAAGTCGAACTTCACCAGCCCGGCCTGCTCGACATATTTCATGTTGAACTGGGTGACAGGCATGTCGGAGCGCGGATCGCGGTACATCGGCACCAGCTCCGACAAGGGTCGGTCGCCAATGACGATGCCGGCAGCGTGCGTCGAGGCATGGCGGTAGAGGCCCTCCAGCTTCTGCGCCATGTCGAGCAGCGTCTGGACGATCGGTTCCTTCTCGGCCTCCTCGGCAAAGCGCGGCTCGTTGGCGATGGCGTCGGCGAGCTTGACCGGATTGGCCGGGTTCTGCGGTACCATTTTTGAGAGCTTGTCGACCTGGCCATAGGGCATCTGCAGCACACGGCCGACGTCGCGCAGCACGGCGCGCGCCTGCAGCGTACCGAAGGTGATGATCTGGCCGACCTGGTCGCGGCCGTATTTCTGCTGGACGTAGCGGATCACTTCCTCGCGGCGATCCTGGCAGAAGTCGATGTCGAAGTCGGGCATCGACACGCGGTCCGGATTGAGGAAGCGCTCGAACAGCAGCGAGAAGCGCAGCGGATCGATGTCGGTGATGGTGGTGGAATAGGCCACCAGCGAACCGGCGCCCGAACCACGCCCCGGCCCGACCGGAATGCCTTGCGCCTTGGCCCATTTGATGAAGTCGGCAACGATCAGGAAGTAGCCGGGGAATTTCATCTTCTCGATGATGCCAAGCTCGAATTCGAGCCGCTCACGATATTGCTCGACCGTGTAGCCCGGTGTCGGTCCGTGCAAGGCGAGCCGTGCGTTAAGCCCCTCGCGCGCCTGGCGCGCCAGTTCCTCGGCCTCGGCCTTTTCGGCCGCGTCCTTGTCGGAGGCATCGCCGCCCGTGAACCGTGGCAGGATCGGGCTGCGGGTTTTCGGATAGTAGGAGCAGCGCAGCGCAATCTCGATCGTGTTGTCGATCGCTTCCGGCAGGTCGGCGAACAATTTCGCCATATCGGCCTGGCTACGCAGGAAATTGTCCGGCGACAGCCGGCGGCGGGTATCGACGGCGACGACCGAACCCTCGGCGATGGCGATCAACGCATCATGCGCCTCATATTCGTCGCGCGAAGAGAAGAAGGCCTCGTTGGTGGCAACCAGCGGCAATTCATGGGAATAGGCGAGATCGATCGAGGATTTCTCGATCATGCGATCGTAGCCCGAAACCCGGTCCAATTCGACATAGAGGCGGTCGCCGAACATCGTCTTGAGAGTGACTAGGCGCGCCTCGGCAAGATCGCGCCGATCTTCCTTCAGGGCTATGCCGATCGGGCCGCGCGGCCCGCCACTGAGACAAATCAGGCCGTCACATTGGCCGTTCATCATTTCGGTGGTCAGGTGTACCGCTTCACCGGGCGGTGTTTCGAGGTACACGCGGCTGACCAGCCGGACGAGATTGGAATAGCCGGCTTCGGTGGCCGCGATCAGCACGACCGGCCGCATATCGGGACCTTGCCGACGGCGGTCACGCTGGCCGTCGCTGTTTTCGCCGGAGAAGGCGAGCGCGATCTGGCAGCCGATGATCGGCTGGATGCCTTCCTTCACCGCCTTCTGGGCGAACTCCAAGGCGCCAAACAGATTGTTGGTGTCGGTGACGGCGATGGCCGGCGCTTCGTCTTTCACCGCGTGGCCAACGATCTTGCCGAGTTGCAGCGCGCCCTCGAGCAGCGAATAGGCCGAATGCACGCGAAGATGGACGAACGGCCGCGCCGGCACCTCCGGCCTGGCGGCTGCAATTGCTGCTTCGCGCTTCAGGGGATCGCGTGGAAGTCTGTCATCCGCCATGGTTTCTCGCGCTGCCGAAGGTCCTTGAGTCGATGGAAACGTATTGTCCGGGACCGGGCGATACCAGTCCAGCACAAACGACTACTGACCACAGGGATCCAGCCCGCTCACGCAAACTCCATGATTATCGCGTCCACGGCCAGGCTGTCGCCCGGTTTGGCGTTGAGTTTCGCCACGACGAGATCGCGATCGGCGCGCAGCACGTTTTCCATCTTCATCGCCTCGACCACGGCCAAAGTCTCGCCGAACTTGACCTCCTGGCCTTCGGCGACAGCGATCGACACGACGAGGCCGGGCATCGGGCAGAGCAGCAGTTTCGATGTGTCCGGCGCCACTTTCTCCGGCATCAGCCTTTCCAATTCGGCGGTGCGCGGCAGCATGGCGCGCGCGGTCACCGACATGCCCTTCCAGGCGATGCGAAGGCCATTGGCGACAGGCCGGATCTGGGCCGCAACCTTGCGCTTGCCGACCGTGCCGCGCCAGATCAGGTCACCCGGCCGCCAATCGGACGAAACGGTCAGCGCCTTGCCGCCATCGATGGACAGGTCGATCTCCATCGGGATCGAAATCATGCCTTCGAGGATCGAAGCCGGCAGATAGTCTTCGCCGATCTTCACCACCCAATCGCGCTTGAGCGCTCCCGAATGCGGCGCCAGCCGCCCGCCCAGCCGGTCGAGGCGGTCGCGGCGCAGCAGTTCCACCGCCGTGACGATCGATGCCAGCACGGCCCTTTCCTCGCCGTTCGGCACGACGGGGGCAAAACCGTCCGGATATTCCTCCGCGATGAAGCCGGTCGATATCGCCCCTTCCCGCCAGCGCGGATGCTGCATCAGCGCCGCCAGGAACGGGATGTTGTGCTCGATGCCGTCGACGACAAAGCTGTCGAGCGATTCCGACATAGCGTCTATCGCCTCGAGCCGCGTCGGTGCCCAGGTGCATAGCTTGGCGAGCATCGGATCGTAGAACATCGAAATTTCCGAGCCTTCGGTGACGCCGGTATCATTGCGGATGACGATGTCGCCGAACTGTCCCTGCTCCGGCGGCCGATAGCGCGTCAGCCGGCCGATCGACGGCAGGAAATTCCGATAGGGATCCTCGGCGTAGAGCCGGCTTTCCACCGCCCAGCCGTTCAGCTTCACGTCGCTCTGCCTGATGGCGAGTTTCTCGCCGGCGGCGACGCGGATCATCTGCTCGACCAGATCGATACCTGTGACGAGCTCAGTCACCGGATGTTCGACCTGCAATCGTGTATTCATTTCAAGGAAATAGAAGTTCTTGTCCTTGTCGACGATGAATTCGACGGTGCCGGCGCTCTGGTAGTCGACGGCCCTGGCCAGCGCCACCGACTGCTCGCCCATCGCCTTGCGCGTCTTGGCATCGAGGAATGGCGACGGCGCCTCTTCCGCCACCTTCTGGTTGCGGCGCTGGATCGAGCATTCGCGTTCGCCGAGATAGAGCGCGTTGCCATGCGCGTCGGCCAGCACCTGGATCTCGATGTGACGTGGGTCGACGACGAATTTTTCGATGAAGACGCGGTCGTCGCCGAACGAACTCTTGGCCTCGGAGCGGGCCCGGTCAAAACCGTCGCGCACTTCCGACCTGTCCCAGGCAATGCGCATGCCTTTTCCGCCGCCGCCGGCCGAGGCCTTGATCATCACGGGATAGCCGATTTCGCCGGCTATCTTTTCGGCATGGTCGGCATTTTCGATGACGCCAAGCCAGCCCGGAACCGTCGAAACCTCAGCCGCGTTGGCGAATTTCTTCGATTCGATCTTGTCGCCCATCGCCTTGATCGCCTTGGGCTTCGGCCCGATGAAGACGATGCCTTCCGCTTCCAGCGCTTCGCAGAACGTGGCTCGCTCGGACAGGAAGCCATAGCCCGGATGCACGGCCTGGGCGCCGGTCGCCTTGCAGGCGGCGATGATCTTTTCAGGAACGAGATAACTCTGCGCGGCGGGTGATGGCCCGATATGCACCGCCTCGTCGGCCATTTCGACATGCACGGCATCGCGATCGGCGTCGGAATAGACGGCGACCGTGGCAATGCCCATCTTGCGCGCCGTCCTGATGACGCGGCAGGCGATCTCGCCACGGTTGGCGATCAGGATCTTGGTGAACATGCGGGCAGAATTCCCCTCCGGCAGACAGTTCAGTTCTATGGACTATGTCGCCATGTCTCAAGTACCGGCATAGCGCCATGAAAGTCGCCGCTACCGACGCACCATCGCGCCCGCTGCCGGGCCGGTTATCGAATGGTGTGCTATCTGCGTCAACAAAGCCGACATTTCGTCTCATCTGACAGTTGATGAGCAGCCCAAAACCTGAAAACTTGGCTACAAAAATCGCCTCTGGAGGAATTGCCCGATGAAAACCCGCGCCGCTGTAGCTGTTGGAGCCGGAAAGCCGCTGGAGATCATGGAGGTCGACCTCGAGGGACCGCGCGATGGCGAGGTACTGGTCGAGATCAAGGCGACCGGCATCTGCCACACCGATGAATTCACGCTGTCGGGCGCCGATCCCGAAGGCATCTTCCCGGCCATTCTCGGCCATGAAGGCGCCGGCGTCGTCGTCGATGTCGGCAAGGGCGTCACCTCGGTCAAGAAGGGTGACCACGTCATTCCGCTCTATACGCCGGAATGCCGGCAGTGCCCGTCCTGCCTGTCCAGAAAGACCAATTTGTGCACCGCCATCCGTGCCACGCAAGGCCAAGGCCTGATGCCGGACGGCTCGTCGCGCTTTTCGATCGGCAAGGACAAGATCTTCCATTACATGGGCTGCTCGACCTTCTCCAATTTCACCGTGCTGCCCGAGATCGCGGTCGCGAAGGTCAATCCCGACGCCCCCTTCGACAAGATCTGCTACATCGGCTGCGGCGTCACCACCGGCATCGGCGCCGTCATCAACACCGCCAAGGTCGAGCAAGGTGCTACATCAGTGGTCTTCGGCCTCGGCGGCATTGGCCTCAACGTCATCCAGGGCCTGAAGCTTGCCGGCGCCGACATGATCATCGGCGTCGATTTGAACAACGACAAGAAGGAATGGGGCGAGCGCTTCGGAATGACACATTTCGTCAATCCGAAGGAGATCGAGGGCGACATCGTCCCCCACCTCGTCAACATGACCAAGCGCGGTGCCGACCAGATCGGCGGCGCCGACTACACGTTCGACTGCACCGGCAATACCAAGGTGATGCGCCAGGCGCTGGAGGCTTCGCATCGCGGCTGGGGCAAGTCGGTCGTCATCGGCGTCGCCGGCGCCGGCCAGGAGATTTCGACACGGCCTTTCCAGTTGGTCACCGGCCGCAGTTGGATGGGCACCGCCTTCGGCGGCGCACGCGGTCGCACAGACGTGCCGAAGATCGTCGACTGGTACATGGACGGCAAGATCCAGATCGACCCGATGATCACCCACACGCTGAAGCTCGAGGACATCAACAGGGGATTCGACCTCATGCATGAGGGCAAGTCGATCCGGAGTGTCGTGCTTTACTGAAGACGGCCACACGCCGCCAGCCAACCGGCCAGCGACCTCTGTGGTGAAACATGGGAGGAAGTAAGAATGGCGGAGAAACTGCATCCGAAAATCGACAATGGCCTGCCCAGGGAAAGCGCAAGCTTTGCCGGCAGCACGTTGGTCTGCGCCTGTACCAGCAACCCGGTCAAGGTGAGGGTCAAGGGCCAGATCGCCCACAACCACGCCTGCGGCTGCACCAAATGCTGGAAGCCCGAAGGCGCTATATTCTCTGTGGTAGCGGTTGCCGGTACCGGCGATGTCACCGTCACCGAGAATGGCGACAAGCTGAAGGTGGTCGACCCGTCAGCGCTGATCCAGCGTCATGCCTGCACCCAATGCGGCGTCCACATGCACGGACCGGTCGAGCGCGACCATCCGTTCAAGGGCCTGTCCTTCATCCACCCTGAGCGCTTCGAGGAAGACGGCTGGTCGCCTCCGGGCTTCACCGCCTTTGTCTCGTCGATCATCGAATCGGGTGTCGACCCGAGCCGGATGGACGGCATTCGCGGCAGGCTGAGGACAATCGGCCTGGAGCCTTACGATTGCCTCAACCCGGGCCTGATGGACTACATCGCCACCTGGACGGCCAAGAAGTCCGGCGCTTTGCCGGCCTGACCGCTATGAGATTTCAGGCAGGGGCCGGACATGTTTCCGGTCCCTGCGCGTTTTCTGGAGAAACAATGCCCGCACCCGCCATCTACGTCGACGCCGACGCCTGCCCGGTGAAGGCCGAGGTAGAAAAGGTCGCCGAGCGCCATGGCATTGTCGTAACCTACGTCTCCAATGGCGGCCTGCGCCCTTCCCGCGACCCGATGATCCGCAATGTCGTGGTCTCCAAGGGCGCCGATGCCGCTGACGACTGGATCGTCGAGAACGCCAAGTCCAACGACATCGTGGTGACGGCGGACATTCCGCTTGCCGCCCGCACGGTGGCGCTCGGCGCGCATGTGCTGGGACCGACCGGGCGGCCCTTCACACCCGAGACGATCGGCATGGCGGTGGCGATGCGGGACCTCAAGCAGCATCTACGCGAAACCGGCGAAAGCAAGGGCTACAACGCCAGTTTTGCGCCGCAGGACCGCTCGCGTTTCCTCGGCGAACTCGACCGTATCTTGCGGCGGGCGCTGAAATCCGCCACACCAAGCTAGCAACAAAGCGCCATCCAGGTGGAGACCGCCATGGCCGCCGAAACCCCGGTCAAGAATCCGATGCAGCGCCATATGCTGTTCGCAGTCTCGGCTTGTATCGGTGCGTTTGCGCTGCTCGTGGCGTTGCTGCTGCACGCCCCGCTCGCCTACTCGATCGGCGCCAACGCATTTTTCGCCGCTTACGTCATTCTTGTCGTCAGCCAGATGCCCAAACTCACCGGCAAATATCTCAGCAAGAATGCACGCGCCACCGATCAGCCGGTGCTGGTCATCTTCGCTGTGACGCTCGTTGTCGTCGGCGTTGCCGTTATCTCCCTGTTCCTGCTGATCAATCGGAAGGACGGAGGTCACCCGATCGAACTCGGCTTCGCACTGCTGTCGATCCCGCTCGGCTGGTTCACAATCCATGCCATGGCGGCGCTCCATTATGCCCATGTCTACTGGATGGACGGCGACGCGGTCGACACCGACACCAACAAGAAGATCCCGGTCGGTGGCTTGCTGTTCCCGGGCGACAAACGCCCCGAGGGCTGGGATTTCCTCTACTTCTCGACCGTCATCGGCATGACGGCGCAGACCGCCGACACCAACATCTCGACGACGCACATGCGTCGTGTCGTGCTTGTGCACTCGGTCCTGTCGTTCTTCTTCAACACGGTCATCGTCGCCGCGGCCGTCAATCTTGCCGTCAGCCTGGGTGGTTCGTAATAAATCCGTGATCCGATGAAACATCGGTTTGGATCGCGACGTATCAGGAGGACAATGAACGCGCAGGCCAAGCCGCAAGGCCGGGAGAGCAGACAAGATGGAATCGGTTGCCAGAAGCCAATCCGAAATTGAACCGGGTGTCCCCGCTTCAAAAGAGAAAACATTGATCTATCGCCAGTCGCGCTGGACGCGGCTGACACACTGGCTCTGGGCCATCTCGTTGTTTTTCATGCTTCTTTCCGGCCTGCAGATCTTCAATGCCCGGCCGCAGCTCTACATCGGCAAGCAATCCGGCTTCGGCTACAACAACACCATTTTCGCCATAGGCGCCGAAAATACCAATGCCGGGCCGCGCGGTTATACCGAAATCTTCGGGCACCGTTTCGACACGACAGGTGTCCTCGGCTGGTCGGGTCCGACAGGCAACGAGACGGCGCGCGGTTTCCCGTCCTGGGCGACGATTCCCTCCTACTATGACCTCGGCACCGCCCGCGTCATCCATTTCTTCTTTGCCTGGATACTGACGACGACCTTGATCGTCTGGCTGGTCGCCAGCCTGATCAACGGCCACATCCGCCGCGATCTGGCGCCGCGCCTGGATGATCTCAAGCGCTTGCCACAGGACATCGCCAACCACGCCAGGCTCAAATTCCATCACACGCGCGAGTACAACACGCTGCAGAAAATGGCTTATGGCGGCGTGCTGTTCGTGCTCTTGCCGCTGATGATCATCACTGGTCTCGCCATGTCGCCGAGCATGGATTCGGTGCTGCCGTTTCTCAACGATCTGCTCGGCGGCCGGCAGACCGCACGCACCATCCATTTCAGCGTCATGGTTCTGCTGGTCGCCTTCTTCGTCGTCCACATCCTGATGATCCTTGCCGCCGGCCCGATCAACGAACTGCGCTCGATCATCACCGGCTGGTACCGCACCGATCCTCCCGTGCATGACTCCAAAACGTCCGAGAGGAGTGTCTGACATGGCGAAATTTGAGATCAGCCGCCGAAAATTCCTCACCGCCGCCAGCCTCGGCGCTTCCGGCATCATGCTGTCGGGCTGCGATGCCTTCGATAGCGGCCTCGGCATCGGTGGCGGCTTGCGCAGTTTCCTCGAAAACGCCAATGGCCTGACCCACAAGGCACAACGGTTGCTCGGCGGCGGCAATTCGCTGGCGCCGGAATTCAACGAGGCCGATATCCGTCAGCCTATGCGGCCAAACGGAGTGACCGCGCCGGATGACGACACATACAAAGCCCTGCTCACCAACAACTTCGCCGATTGGCGTCTGGAGGTGTCAGGCCTCGTCGAAAAGCCGTTGTCGCTCACCCGCGAGCAGCTCATGAACATGCCGAGCCGTACCCAGATCACCCGCCACGATTGCGTCGAAGGCTGGAGCTGCATCGCCAAATGGACAGGTACGCCGCTGGCGCTGGTGCTCGACCAGGCGGTGGTCAAGCCGCAGGCGCGCTATGTCATGTTCCACTGCCTCGACACGATCGACCGCAGCCTGTCCGGCGACATCAAATATTACGGCACCATCGACCTGATCGATGCCCGCCACCCCCAGACCATCCTTGCCTATGGCGTGAACGGCAAACCGCTGCCGGTCGAGAACGGCGCGCCGCTGCGTGTCCGCGTCGAGCGCCAGCTCGGCTACAAGATGCCGAAATATCTCTACAAGATCGAACTGGTCGACGGCTTCGCCAATGTCGGCGGCGGCCGCGGCGGCTATTGGGAAGACAATGGCTACGACTGGTATGGCGGGATTTGATGGACGCTCGCATTGCGGCCGAGCACGACCTGTCTCCAGTCGAATTGAGTTCGCTCGAGGAGCGTCTTCATCGTGACAACCGGCGTGTAACGGACCGCGACGACGACCGAGGGCTGGTCTTTGTCATCCGCGATGATGCGGGACACGCGATCGGAGTAGCCGCCGGCTATTCCTGGGCGGGCACGTCCGAGCTCACATTGATGTGGATTGACGAGTGTTATCGCGGTCGCGGCCATGCAAGGCAGTTGCTCGAGGCTTTTGTCGCGGAGGCCGTGGATCGCGGCGTCAAGAAGATCTGGGTCTCCAGCCACGACTTCCAGGCGCCAGGCCTGTATGAAAAAGCCGGCTTCGAGCGCATGGCGGAACTCGCGGGATGGCCCGAAGGCCATTCCAATATCATTCTTTGCAGAACGATAGCAGCAGACGGCGCGGCTTAGGCTACCCTGTCGAGCAGCGGTTTGAGGGCCGGATGGATTTCCGGCGACGCGTGCTTGATCAATGTCAGTAGCGCGCGTTCGTTCTCGTACAACGGCCGGTCCGCGCCGATATGTTCGATCAGCCATTTGGCTTCGCCGGCATCGATCGTCTCGGCGCGGCGGGCCAAGGCCTCGGCCGCCCTGTTCTTGGCTTCCCACTCGGCCTCAATGTCGTCCGGAGAGCGATAGGCCTCGATGATGCCGGTAAGGCCGCCGGAGACCATGCGGCTGTAGAAACCGCCGATTTCCGGATCGGCGTGTTCGAGGAAGGTTTCCTGGCGCAGCGCCACGTCGCGGGTAGGCGCCTCGTAACCGGCCGAGCACATGACGAAATTGGCGATCGCCTTGACGAACAGGTCGTTCCAGGACGGATCGTTGTTGGCCTGGGCTGTCCGCTCGTTGATCCTGAACAGCACCTCGGCCTCGGCCCGGGTGATGGCGATGTTGCCGTCGCCGCCATGGGCATGGAGGATACGGCGCAGAAGCTCGACTTCTGCCTTGGCGATCAATCCGGGCACCAGCGCACCGCCGAGCATCAGCGGTCCCTTGCCGTCGACGACCGCATTGGCGACCTGCTCCAGCGCGTAGACGCAAAGCCGGCTCGGGGAGGATTTCGCCTCTTCCAGCACATGGACCAGCAATTCGAGTTCGGTCCGGCTGTCGACCATGCCGTCGCGCGAAATCGTGCGGACCAGCCAGTCGGCATTTTCCTGTGAAATGTAGCCCGAGGGCTTTTCCTGGCGGACGATGTAGTCGGTGACCGCCTCGACGAAGAACGGTGCCCATTCCGCGCACTTGTCCCGCGCCGTCTGGTCGAGCGCGAACAAGGCCTCGGCTTCGCCCCGGGTCACCACGCCGTCCGCGAACACGTCGCGGCGCAGCATCGCCACATCCTCCGAAGCAATGCGGTTCTTCGACGTCAGCCCCGCCACCGGCGCACTCATGATCAACTCGCCCATCCGTCGTCTCCGTCCGCCCAACGCGTCACATCGGCCTGCTATATCAGGAGTGTCTTGAAAAACCGCCAAACGGCGTGGTTAGCGAAGACTTGTCAGCCAATGCATGTCGCCCAAAAGTGTGCAGCGGTTTTGGGAGAACGACATGCATCAACACAAAGATCTAAAGCGCGACGCGCTTAGATGTCGCTGGGAGGTGACAAGGTGTCGCCGACGGGCTATGGATGGCGCGTCGAGGGCTCACGGTTTGAGTCCTACCTGTTTGCGGGAGAGAGCAGCGAGAGCTGCCGCCGAAGGGGAAATCGCCCGAAATCTCTCAGGCAAAAGAACCGTAGACGGGAAAGACACTCTGGAAAGTCGGGGCTTGCCCCCGCGCCGAAGGTGTAAGCGCCGCTGACAGAGTTCCGGCTGCGCGAGTCTCTCAGGCTTCAGACAGAGGGGCACGGACTGGTCGCCATCAGCGACCGATTGCGTGCGACTCTGGAGACGACATGACGGGCGACGACGATAGACACCTTCCTCTCGAAGATATCCACACTGCGGCCGGAGCGCGCTTCGGCGCCTTTGCAGGCTGGTCGATGCCGCTGACCTATCCGGCCGGCGTCATGAAGGAGCATCTTCACACCCGCGAACATGCGGGCCTGTTCGACATCTCGCACATGAAGCTGTTCGAGGTCAGCGGGCCGGATGCCGTCGCGCTGCTCGATCGCGCCTGCCCTTTGGATGCCGGCGCGCTCGAAATCTCGCAATCCAAGCTGACCTTCTTCCTCAATGAGGCGGGCGGCATTCTGGATGACCTGATCGTCACCCGGCTCGGCGATACGAGGTTCATGGTGGTCGCCAACGCCGGCAATGCCGTCGCCGACGAAAAGCATCTGCGCGCGCTGGCAGCCGATTTCGATTTGAAGGTCGAGCCTCTCGACCGCGTCTTCCTGGCGATCCAGGGTCCGGAAGCCTGGGCGGCACTTTCCCGCGCCGGCCTCGAGACGGGCTCGCTGCTGTTCATGCATGGCATCGAGCCGCGAAAAAGCTGGTTCATGAGCCGGTCCGGCTACACCGGCGAGGACGGTTTCGAGATCGGCCTGCCGGAAGCCGATGCAAGAGAACTCGTCGCCAAACTGCTCTCGGACGAGCGCGTACTGTGGATCGGGCTCGCCGCGCGCGACAGCCTGCGGCTCGAAGCCGGCCTCTGCCTGCATGGTCAGGACATTTCGCCGGAGATCGACCCGGCCGCGGCGGCGCTAATGTGGGCAATCCCGAAAGAGATCCGTGCTTCCGGCACCTTCATCGGCGCCGACGCGTTGCGCGCCGCCGTGGAGCGGGGCCCGGCGCAAAAGCGCGTCGGGTTGAAGGCCGATGGCCGCCAGCCGGTACGAGCGGGCGCAACCCTTTTCGATGCCGACGGCAACCCTGCCGGCCATGTCACATCGGGCGGCTTCGGCCCCTCGGCCGGTCATCCGGTCGCCATGGGCTATGTCGCCACCCCGCTGGCCAAGCCCGGAACACGGGTTTTCGCCGACGTGCGCGGCACGAAGATCCCCGTCGATATCAGTTCCCTGCCCTTCACCCCTCATCGCTACCGCAAAGGATAGACCCCATGGCAAAGATCTATTTCACCGCCGATCACGAATGGCTCAGCGTCGAGGGCGGCGTCGCCACCGTCGGCATCACCAACTACGCGCAGGAGCAACTCGGTGACCTCGTCTTCGTGGAACTGCCAGAAACGGGAAAGAAGCTCGCCAAGGGCGATACCGCCGTCGTGGTCGAGTCCGTCAAGGCGGCCTCCGACGTTTACGCGCCGGTCGACGGCGAGATCACCGAGGCCAATGGCACGCTGTCATCCGACCCTTCGCTGGTCAACTCGGCGGCAACCGGCGCCGGCTGGCTGTGGAAGATGAAGCTCGCCGACGAAAGCCAACTCGCCAGCCTCATGGATGAGGCCGCCTACAAAGCCCATATTGGCTGATATCAGGACGCATTGACATGACCGCTGCACCTTACCCCTTCTCGGCCCGCCACATCGGCCCCGGCCTTGCCGACGTCAGAGCCATGCTCGCCGTCCTCGGTGTTCCCTCGGTCGAGACGCTGATCAGTCAGGCCGTGCCGAGATCGATCCGCCTCGACCACCCGCTGGCCCTGCCCGCGCCGGCCAGCGAAGCCGAAGCGCTCGCCGAATTGTCGACGATCATGGCAAGGAATACCGTGCTGAAGAGTTTTATCGGCGCCGGTTACCACGGCGTCCACGTGCCGCCGGTCATCCAGCGCAATCTGTTCGAGAATCCAGCCTGGTACACCGCTTACACACCTTACCAGGCCGAGATCAGCCAGGGCCGGCTCGAAATGCTGTTCAACTTCCAGACGCTGGTCACGGAACTGACCGGCCTGCCGGTGGCATCGGCTTCATTGCTCGACGAGGCAACCGCGGTCGCCGAAGCGGTCGGCATTGCGCTTCGCCACCACCGCGACAAGCGCACGAAGGTGGCGCTCGCCGGCACGCCGCACCCGCAGACGCTGGACGTGGTGCGTACCCGCGCCGAGCCACTCGGCATCGAGATCGACGGCGAGGCGATCGACGACAACACCGCCGCCCTGCTCGTCTCCTGGCCGGATACTTTTGGCGTCTATGGCGACCACAAGGCGGCGATCGAAAAAGCGCGCGCCACCGGCGCCCTTGTCGTCTTCATCGCCGACCCGCTTGGCCTGACGCTGACCGACGCGCCGGCGAAACTCGGCGCCGACATTGCCGTCGGCCCGATGCAGCGCTTTGGCGTACCGATGGGCTTTGGCGGCCCGCACGCCGCCTATTGCGCCGTCGCCGACAGACTGACGCGGCTGATGCCCGGCCGCCTGGTCGGTCAGTCGACCGACAGCATGGGCCGTCCCGGCTACCGCCTCGCCTTGCAGACACGCGAGCAGCATATCCGCCGCGACAAGGCAACGTCCAACATCTGCACGGCGCAGGCGCTGCTTGCCAATATGGCCACCGCCTACGCCATCTGGCATGGCCCGGTTGGCCTGCAGGCGATCGCCGGGCGCGTCCATGCACTGGCCAACCGCCTGGCGAGCGGCCTCGAGGGGGCGGGTGTATCGGTGCTCGGCTCCAGCCGTTTCGACACGGTGACGGTGGAGGTCAAAGGCAAGGCCACCCGGATCGCGGCCGCCGCCGAAAAGACCGGCAGGCTGCTGCGTGTGCTCGACGCCGACCATGTCGGGATCAGTTTCGACGAGACGTCGACCGATGCCGATCTCGAGGCGATCGCGGCCCTGTTCGACGCCAAGGCTGCTTCTGCCGCCGACAGCACGGTGCCGGGCAAGCCGCGCGGCAAGGAGTTTTTGACCCAGCCGGTCTTCCACGAGAACAAGTCGGAGACCGAGATGATGCGCTTCCTGCGCCGGCTGGCCGACAAGGACCTGGCGCTCGACCGCGCCATGATCCCGCTGGGATCCTGCACCATGAAGCTCAACGCCGCGGCCGAAATGATGCCGGTGAGTTGGCCGGAAATCGCCAATTTGCATCCATTCGCGCCCGCAGCGCATTCGGCCGGCTACCGCGCCATGATCGGCGAACTGGAAGGCTGGCTGTCGGAGATCACCGGCTTCGACGCCGTGACCTTGCAGCCCAATGCCGGCAGCCAGGGCGAATATGCCGGGCTGCTCGCCATTCGCGCCTATCATCGCTCGCGCGGTGAAGGCCATCGCACTGTCTGCCTGATCCCCTCCTCCGCGCATGGCACCAATCCGGCGAGTGCCGCGATGGCCGGCATGAGCGTTGTGGTCGTGCGCTGCCTGGAAGACGGCAACATCGACATGGACGATATGCGCGCCAAGGCCAATGAGCATTCCAGGAATCTCGCGGCGCTGATGTTCACCTACCCCTCCACGCATGGCGTCTACGAGGAAGGCGCGCGCCACCTCTGCGCGCTCATTCATGAGCATGGCGGACAGGTCTATTTCGACGGCGCCAACCTCAACGCCCTGGTTGGGCTTGCCCGTCCCGGCGACATCGGCGCCGACGTCTGCCACATGAACCTGCACAAGACCTTCTGCATCCCGCATGGCGGCGGCGGACCGGGCGTCGGTCCGATCGGCGTCAAGGCGCATCTGAAGCCCTATTTGCCCGGCCATGTCAGCGAAGGCTCGGCGCATGCCGTGGCCGCCGCCCCCTTCGGCAGCGCTTCCATCCTGCCGATCACCTGGATGTACATCCGTATGATGGGCGCTTCCGGCCTGAAGCAGGCGACCGAGACGGCGATCGTGTCCGCCAACTATGTGGCGACGCGGCTCGCCCCGCACTTCCCGCTACTTTACAAGGGCAGGAGCGATCGTGTCGCCCATGAATGCATCCTCGATACCCGCGTGCTCAAGGAGAGCGCCGGCATCGGTGTCGAAGACATCGCCAAGCGCCTGATCGACTATGGTTTCCACGCGCCGACCATGTCGTTCCCGGTCGCCGGCACGCTGATGGTCGAACCGACCGAGTCCGAGCCCAAGCGCGAGTTGGACCGGTTTTGCGAGGCGATGATCGCCATTGCCGGCGAGGCGGCGAAAGTGGCCAGGGGCGAATGGCCTTTGGCCGACAATCCGCTGGTCAACGCGCCTCATACATCAGCCGAGGCGCTGGCCGGTCAATGGACCCACCCTTACTCGCGCCTCGAAGCGGCCTATCCCGCCGGCGACGCCGACACAGCGGCAAAGTACTGGCCGCCGGTATCGCGCATCGACAATGTCGCGGGAGACCGCAACCTGGTCTGCTCCTGCCCGCCGCTGTCGGACTATCTGGGTGCTGCCGAATAGCTACGCAGAGCGCAAGGCCGGCTTGACTGGGTCGGCCTTGCCCATCCTCTTGCGACTGATGACGCAATTTCGCCCCGCGCGTTTGGCGGCATAGAGCATGGTGTCGGCCCTGGCCAGCACCTCGTCGAGGGTGCTGCCGTCGGCTTCGCCGAACCCGATCCCGCCGCTGACCGTGCTGCGCAAGTGGCCGAGCGGGGTGGGCACGACTTCCGTACCGAAAGCAACACCGATCTTGCTGGCAAGATCATAGGCCCGCTCGTCCGTCATGCGCGACATGACGATTGCGAACTCCTCGCCGCCCAAACGAAAGGCGTCGACCCCGGTCCTGGCATATTTCCTGATGACGGCGGCAAAGCGGCACAGGACCTGATCCCCGACCGGGTGTCCATAGATGTCGTTCGTCCGCTTGAAGTGATCGAGATCGAACATGACGATCGCCATGAACGGGCTGAAGGTGCGCTCGCCATAAAGCGACGTCAGGCCCCGACGGTTCATCAGTCCGGTCAACGGATCGGTCATGGTCTCAGCCTTGAGCTCGATCTGCGCCTGCAGATGATGGAGCGAAAGCGTCAACGCGCCGAGGCCGGTCATACAGGCCACCGCCACGACCGAGTTGAGGCGCTCGGCCCAATTGTCGGGCGCGACACCGAGCGTCCACTGCCCTTTGGCCATCAAGACCACGCCGCAAAGGGCAAACGACAGCGCACAAGTGCCGCTCAGGAACGAAACCACCAGCAGGATGCGGCGATCGTGACTGCCATTGATCCAGAACATGGCCCCGATCGTCGAGAGCAGCGCGGTAACCGTCGCGTAGGTGATCACGAAACCGATGCCGTCAAGGCCCATGAAGGTCACGGCCGCACAGACAGCCATGGCGGCAAGCGTCGGCGCAATCGCACGCCTGTGGTCCGGCACACCGAGATATTGCATGGCCGAAATGCAGATGATCAGAAAACCCAGGCTGAGCAGCGCCAGCGCGATCTGGCAAAGCAGCGGATCGGGCTCCCTTGTGTAGCGCCAGAACAGGATCACATGCGCGACCAACACGAGAATGCCGCATGCCACCGTCAGCACGAACCTTGCCCGCGGCGCGGTGGCCCAGATCGCGAACATCGTGGCGCTGAGACAGATGCCCGACAGCGCGGCTGCGAGCAGGAGCGAACTGAAATCCAGCATATCGGGCGGAGGCCTCTCGAGCGTCGGCGGTTGCGCCGCATTCTAGGTCGGCGGCAGCCCTCGGACATGGTTTTCAGGCGATCTCTCCGCCCAACCTGCGGATAGGGTTTACAAAGCGTCGATGCCACCTGTCCCGAAACCGCATCCCTGGCCGGCCGAGGATCAAACGGCATCAGCCCTTGTTCAGCAGGGCGAGGTTGGCGTCGACGACCGTGGGATCGGCCATGCCGGCCTTCGCCTCGAGCAGCAGCGCCCTGGCCTTCTTCTTGTTGCCGCGCAACAATTGCGAATAGCCCATATTGTTGACGATCCGCGGTTTGCGGCCGGCGACTTTCAAAAGCTGGCCATAGGCTCGGTCGGCGAAGTCGAAGCGGCCGAGTTCGTCATAGGAAGCGGCGAGCCCCATCCAGGCCTCGGCGTTGTCGGCCTTCAGTTCGACGGCCTTGCGGAAATGCTGTTCGGCAAGGCCATAATTGGCATCGCGAAACTGTGCCTTGCCTTCCGCCAGGTCGGATGTGTCGACGTCCTTGGCCGCCGGCCGGATCGCGGTGGTCTTGGTCGTATCGACGTTGGTGTTCGTCGTGCACCCGGTGATCATCAGGACGGTTGCCATCGTAGCCACCGCCGTAAATTTTATCTGACGCATGCCCTGCCCCGTCGCCCGATTTGTCGGGTCGTTCTTCAGGGAAAGACACTACAGCACAGCGATTAAGCTTCGGTGCCGAAATGCAGCTAAGATTCGGTTCCGAAAATACCGGCCGTTAACCACTGGGGCGAAGGCTGCGGGCATTCAACATTTTCGCGGCCCGCCCAGCGAGTATCGGACGCCGCTAGTGACCAGTCATTTTGACGATGATGGGAATGACGGCGATCATCAGCACCACCGGCAGGATGCAGACCACGACCGGCACGGACATCTTTGCCGGCAAGGCATGCGCCTTCTCCTCGGCCAGCGACATGCGCTTGTGGCGCATTTCATCGGAAAACACCCTGAGCGCACCCGATAGGCTGGTGCCGAGTTCCTTCGACTGCTGCAGGAGCGTGGCGAAGGAGCGTACCTCGTCCAAGCTGAGGCGATCGGCGAGCGCCTTCAGCGCGTCGTCGAGGCTGCGCCCCGCCCGAAGCTCCAACGATACGAGCTGCAGGTTCTGGCTGAGCGACGGATAGGTCCTGGCGAGCTCTTTCGACACACGCTCGACGCCCGCTTCCATGCTCATTCCGGCGTCGGAGCAGACGATCATCAGGTCCATGAAATCGGGGAAGCCGTTGCGGTATTCGCGCATCTTTTCCCGCACTTTCTGGGTCAGCACCAGGCCCGGCAGGAAATAGCCGGCAGCGCCCGACAGGATGATGAAGGTCCACCGGCTGGTCATGGTCGCGTCCGGGCTGGCCATCCACCGGTTGAGCACGAAGACGGCGAATGCCGTGCCGATCATCGCCGTGAACCGGATGAGGAAGAACATGCCGACGGCGCGCGGCTCCATGTAACCGGCCTGGATGAGCTTCAAACGCAGGCGGGCGACGTTTTCCGGATCGCTCTTGGCATAGAATTCCTGCGCCCTCTTCACCGCTTTTTCGCGCACGACGCCGCTGTTCTTCTTCTGCACCGGTTCGGGCTTGGCCACCACCGGACCGTGGTCGACCTTGAGCCGGCGCTTGACCTCGTTGCGGTCGCCCCTCGCCGCCACTATCGGCCAGGCGACCGCGGTGGCTCCCAGGGCCAGCAACAGCACGGCCACCGGCATCAGCGACGTCGGCGCGAGCGAGGCGAGGAATTCGATGACGCTTTGCATGTCAGAATCTGAAGTTCGACATCTTGAACATGATCAGATTGCCCAGCATCAGCCAGGTAACCGAGCCGCCAATCATGTACCATGTCTTCGGCACACCCCAGACGTCGCTGTAATATCCCGGCATCATGGCCATGATGGCTGTGAAGAGCAGCGCCGGCACGGCCGTCAAGATGTAGGCCGACAAACGGCCTTCAGTGGAAATGGCGCGCACCTTGCGGCGCAGCTTGCCGCGTTCGCGGATCGTCGTCGACAACCCATCGAGGATTTCGCGCAGATTGCCGCCCGAGCTGGTCTGGATCGACACGGCGGTGACGAACAGCGGCAGATCCTCATGGCCGACCCGGTCGAACAACGAATTCAGCGCCGAGACCAGGTCGGAGCCATAGGTCACCTCATCGGCGATGACGCCGAATTCGGTGCCGATCGGATCGGGCATCTCGCGCGACACCATGGCGATGGCCACCGGGACCGGATGACCGGCCTTGAGGCCCCGCGTGATCAGTTCTAGCGCCTCCGGCAACTGCATGCCGAAACGCTTCAGCCTGCGCTTGCGCATGGAGCGCATCGCCATGACCGGCAGCAGCGGCACCAGCATGACGAACAGGATGAGCCCCATCAACAGCGGCAAGCCGCGCGAGATGGCGAACAGGGCCACGGCCATCGCCACGCCGCAGGTGATCATCAGGAATTTCGAGAGCGGCATGACCATGCCCGACTGCGTGCGCAAGGCACGGAACCGGTCAGGTGAAAATAGCGACGTTCCCGCGTCGAGGCCGCGCTCCTTGCGCAGTTGGATCAGCACCTGTTCCTGGCTGATCTTGTTTTCCTGCAGCTTCATACGCCGGTTGATGGCGGTGCGCTTGTCGCTGCGGCCGGCATAGAGCAGGTAGACCGCCTCGGCGACCATGATGCCGGTCAGAGCGGCCCCGGCATAGACGACATAGATCGCGCTGAACCCGTCGAACACGCCGGCTACTCCTGCGGCCGGCCGGGTTCGAAATAACGTCCGGGAAACTCGATGCCCATCGCGCGCAGATCTTCCAGGAAACGCGGCCGTATGCCGGTCGCCTCGTAGTAGCCAAGGATCTTGCCATCCGCCTCCATGCCGGTGCGCACGAAACGGAATATCTCCTGCATCTGAATGACGTCGCCTTCCATGCCGGTCACCTCGGCGACGCTGGTCACCTTGCGCTTGCCGTCGGAAAGCCGGGTCAGCTGGACGATGATGTCGATGGCGCTGGCGATCTGGCTGCGGATCGACTGCACCGTCATCGGCATGCCGGTCATGCCCAGCATCTGCTCGAGGCGCGAAATGCAGTCGCGCGGCGTGTTGGCGTGGATGGTCGCCATCGAGCCTTCGTGGCCGGTGTTCATCGCCTGCAGCATGTCGAAGGCTTCCTCGCCGCGGCACTCGCCGAGGATGACCCGGTCGGGGCGCATGCGCAGCGCGTTCTTGACCAGATCGCGCTGTTTGAGCTCGCCATGGCCTTCGATGTTGGCGGGACGCGTCTCCATGCGCGCGACATGCGGCTGCTGCAATTGAAGCTCCGCCGCGTCCTCGATGGTGATCAGCCGCTCGTCTTCCGGAATGAAGGCCGACAGCGCGTTGAGCATCGTCGTCTTGCCGGTGCCGGTGCCGCCCGAAATGATCGTCGTCTTGCGGGCATGCACGGCCGCCGCCAGCACTTCGGCCATGTTCTGTGTGATGGCGCCGAATTCGACCAGCCTGTGCAGGCCAAGTTTGTTCTTGGAGAACTTGCGGATCGACACCAGCGGACCGTCGACGGCCACCGGGCGGATGGCTGCGTTGAAGCGCGAGCCGTCCAGCATGCGAGCGTCGACCATCGGCTGCGATTCGTCGACGCGGCGGCCGACGGCGGCCACGATCTTGTTGACGATCCTGAGCAGATGCGCCTCGTCCTTGAACGGGATATGGACCTGCTGCAGCTTGCCCTTCTTTTCGACGAAACAGTTCTGATGACCGTTGATCAGGATATCGTTGATGTCGGGATCCTTGAGCAGCGGCTCGAGCGGGCCGAGGCCGACCATCTCGTCGACGATATCGTCGACCAGCGCGTCGAGTTCGGCGGTGTTGATCGCCATCCGCTCCTGGCGGGTCTTTTCCGACACGAAATCATGCACTTGCCGGCGCATCTCGTCCTTGGGCAAGCGCTCCAGCGCGACCAGGTTGATCTCCTCGAGCAGCATCCGGTGGATGCGCACGCGGGCATCGAGCACCTTGTTGGCATTTTTTACCGGTGCTGCTTCCGGTTTCGCCGGCAAAGCCTTTCGGCTGCTCGGGATGACGACGGCATGATGCGCGACCGGTGTTGATTCCGGCGGACGCTGCGGGCGCGCGTCGCGGTTCTGCAGGGTTGAGAAACGGCTGGTCATCCTGCCTTCCTCTTCAAGAGGCCCTTGCCGAGGCCGAACAGCGACTTCGACTTGCTCGCGGTCGCCACAGCCTCTTCCGGAAGGATGATCTTCTTCAGATCGTTGACGACATTGGCGTTGGCGTCGATCTCGTGCAGCGGCACGCCGCGGTCGACCGCCTCGCGCACCAGCCGGTAGTTGTTGGCGATGCCGCCGACAAAATGCTCGCCAAGGATTTCCTGGACGTCCGCCTGCTTGATGCCGTTGTCGAACATCTTCTGCTCGAAACGGTTGACGATCACGTTCGGCTTCACTTCCTTGCCGGCGGTCTCGTAGACGGCCTGGATCAGCCGTTGCGTATGGCGCAGGCACGGCACCGTCATCTCGGCAACGATGTAGAGCTTGTTGGAGCCGAGCAGCACCGTTTCCGTCCACGGAAACCAGGTGCGTGGCATGTCGATGACGACATTGTCGAAATAGGCCGAAACGAGGTCCAGCATGCGCACCACGACATCGGTCTTGAACGAGCGCATCTCGGCCGGACGCGTCGGCGCGGCCAGCACGCAAAGTCCGCTGGCGTGCTTGGACAGCATCACATCGAGCAGTTGCCGGTCGAGGCGTTCGGGCTGGTTCTCGATTTCGGTGATGTCGAAACGCGGCTCCAGATCGAGATATTCGGCGCAGGCACCTTGCTGGAAATTGAGGTCGACCACGCAGGTCGAGGCACCGCGCGTCACCGAATGATGCAGCTGGAACGCGGTTTGCAGCGCCAGCGTCGTAGTGCCGACGCCGCCGGCGGCGGGCATGAAGGTATAGATCTGCGACTCGGTGTTTTCCTCGCGCCCGGGCCCCTGCAGCGCTCGCACGACCGAACGCACGAGGTCGGCCGTGGTGATCGGCTTGACCAGGAAGTCGGCGACCTTGAGCTGCACCAGGATGCGCACGGCGGCGGCGTTGAACTCCTGGGTGACCACGACCACCGGTGCCTTGCCCTCGAGCCGGCGCATGACGCGCTGCAGTGACTCGATTTCCTCCAGTTTCGCCGCGTCCATATCGACGATAACGACGCCGAACTCGGCCTCCTGGACCTCGCCGCGCAGCTCGGTGACGTTCTTCTCAACCGTCATCAGTTGGATGATCTCGGAGGCGGCAAAGGCCGTCTTCGTGTCCTGCGCGAAGGTCCGGTCTGTCGATACGAGCAGGATCTTCTTGGTGCTGTTTGCCATTCTTGCCGCCTGTGAGGTCGATCGCCGTGTGGATCAGTTGCCGGTGGTCGTTTGCGCTGCCTTGGCACCGGCCGCCTGATCGGGCGTGACGGGTCCGGCGCTGCCACGCTTGGCGGGCACGAGAAGCCTCGTGTTCTGGACGCCGTACTTCCACGGGTCGACCATCTGCATGACGGTGTTGGCGGCCTGCGCCTCACCGGCGGCCGAGGTTACGCCTTCGCTGCGCACATAGTCGTCGCTGGTGCAGCCGCTTGCCAAACCGGCAATAAACAGGGCGATGCTCGATCTAAGGACCAAACGCATGGCTTCAGTCCTTCGGCAGGTCGAGGAAATGCCCGACTTTGGTGGCGGAAGCGCTCCGGGCAGCGCTGCCGTCAGCCAACGCCAGCGCACGGTTGGTGTCCGACGCCTTCACCTCCTCGGTGTTGTTGAGGAAATAGTCGACATTGCTGGCAGGCTGCGTGCCGTCGGTCGGTTCAGCCATTTTCTTCGACGGATCGACCGGCTTGACCAGATAGGGTGTGACGATGATGACCAGGTCGGTCTCGCGCCGTTGGTAGGATTTCGACGAGAACAGCGACCCCAGCACCGGCATCTTGCCGAGACCGGGAATGCGAGACGTGGTGATATCGTTCTGGGACTGCAGCAGCCCGGCGATCATGAAGCTCTGGCCGTTCTTCAGGTCGACCGAGGTTTTGGCGCGGCGCACGATGAACCCCGGCACCGAAATGCTGCCGATGTTGTAAGACGACGACGCATCGATCGAGGAGACTTCCGGCGCGATATCGAGGCTGACCAGACCGTCCTTCAGCACCGTCGGCGTAAAGTCCAGGCTGACGCCGTATTTCTTGTAACTGACGGAGATCTTGCCGTTGTCTTCGGAAACCGGGATCGGGAACTCGCCGCCGGCGAGAAAGCTCGCCGTCTCGCCGGAACGGGCAATCAGGTTCGGTTCGGCCAGCCTTCGGGCAAGACCGCGCTCCTCCAGCGCCTTGATGGCGATATCGATCGAGACGCCATTGGACAGCAGCCGGCCGATGATCTCGCCGGTGCCGGCTGCAGGCACCGAGCCCGGATCGAGAGAGACATCGCGACCGCCGAAGCCGTAGGCGAAATTGGCGCTGTATTTCGCACCCAGGTCCTGCCCGGCCTGCCGGTTGATCTCGACGAAGCGGACATTGAGCTGAACCTGCTGTGACGAGGAGATATTGACCGAATTGATCACCTCCTCATTGCCGGAGAAGCGGCTGGCGATCTTGTTGGCCTTTTCGGCGGCGACCGCATCATCCGCCTCGCCCGAAAGCACGACGCGGCCATTGGCCGAGCCGACCTTGATCTTGGCGTCCGGCACGCTGGCGCGGATGGTGCTCGCCAATTGGTCGGTGTCGAGCGTCACTTCGATGTCGACGGTGCCGACGAGCTGCTTCTTCTCGTCGAACAGCGCGATGCCGGTGGTGCCGAGATTGTTGCCCAGCACATAGAAGGATTTGTCGGTCAGCGGGTTGACGTTGGCGATCTCCGGATCGCCGATGACGATCTGGAAGAAGGCCGCGCTCGTCATGATCGTCTTGGGCTTGCCCTTGGCGACCTTTATCGACGCATTCTTGGTCGACGAGACATAGACGATGTCGTTGTCCGCCTTGGCCGCGCCTGCGAAGGCGAGCATGCCGCTCGCGACCAGTGAAGCCGCCATCACCAGGGCGCGCACGAAACGCAACCGATCCGTCATTCGATATAGGGTATGCATCACCATGATCCCGTCCCGCCCGGTCCCCACCGGTCTTTACTTCTGGTCCCGCGAAGGGACCTTGTATTCCTCGGCCTGCGTGCCGCGTGTCACGATGACCGTCTTGAATTTCGGCTTCTCTGGCTCCTTGGCGATGGCATCGAACAAGGAGCCGGCCGCGGCCTCGGCCTTGGAAGCCACGGATCCGCCGAAGGAAGAGATGGTGGTGACGCCGTTCTTGCCGTCGCCGCCTTCGCTGGCGGAGCGCAGCGACAGCGACAGCGTCCCGACCGTGCGGGCAAGCGCCACTTTCTGCGCGCCGTCGCTCGTCACCTCGATGGTCACGGAATTGGCCACCTGCGGCGTCGTCTGGCGCTCGTCGGCGCCCTGCCCGACGCTGAGCACCTTGGCGTCGGCTACGACGATCTCTGAAGTGATGGTCGAACCGGCCGCACCTTGGGCGTTCTTGGCGACTTCCTGGATTTCGCCGGCATCACGCGTCAGGACGACATCGACCCGGTCGCCCGGCGTGACGAAGCCACCGACGCCGGCGATCTCGTCGGTGCGGATGGTGACCGCCCGCATTCCGGGCGTCAGCATGTTGGACAGCGTCGCACGGCCGTTCGGTCCCGACAGCTTGGTGAGCAGCACCGGCTCGTTGACCTCGATCGGCGACAGCACGACCCGGCTGCCTTCGCCAAGCAATCCATCGACGGTGGCAAAGGCGCCCTGCGGCAGGGAATCCTGCGGCCATGGGATTTCGCTGAGCTTGGCGCGGTCGAGCTCCATGCCGTAACGCAACGGCGCGTTCGCTACCACGATGGTCTTGAACTCGATTTTGGGTGCCGCCGGAGCGGCGATGGACGCCGTTTTCTCCTGGGCGTCGGCCTTGGCCTGGCTCTTGACCCAGAAATCCGCGGCAAAGATCGAGATCGCGCCGAAAACGGCGGCGATACCGATCATCGTTATGGCCTTGCCCCTCACGCCGAAACCCCTGATGCCCGTCGTTTCTTGTTATGTTGGGCTCACGCTAGTCCGCATTGTTAAAGAATCGGGAATCTTGTGCGGTTGCATTCGACCTATTTCCGCCTGCTTGGTTATCGAATGGTTTTAGGGTAAGAGGGGTTAAATCCCCGAACGTAACAGGAACCTCCGTCGCTTGGCGCTGAAAAGCGTGGCAGTATCGACGGGGTGATTCGCAGCTTGGGCTCTATGGCAGGCATGGACGACAACAACGATCTTTTCGGCAACCTGGAGAAGCAGCCGCAACCGGTTCGCACGTCGGCGCGCCCGGCGGATCCGCTGGTGCAAGCGGCCGCCAGGCGCCCGGCCGCGGCCAAGGATGGCAGCGAGGGTTACAGCGCCGCCGACATCGAGGTGCTCGAAGGCCTGGAGCCGGTGCGCCGCCGGCCCGGCATGTATATCGGCGGCACCGACGACAAGGCGATGCACCACCTGTTCGCCGAGGTCATCGACAATTCGATGGACGAGGCGGTGGCCGGTCACGCCACCTTCATCGATGTCGAACTTTCGGCCGATGGCCATCTCACGGTCACGGACAATGGCCGCGGCATTCCGGTCGACATGCACCCAAAATTCAAGAAGCCGGCGCTCGAAGTCATCATGACGACGCTGCATTCGGGCGGCAAGTTCGATTCGAAGGTCTACGAAACATCCGGCGGCCTTCACGGCGTCGGCGTGTCGGTGGTCAACGCGCTGTCGGATCATCTCGAGGTCGAGGTGGCACGTGGCCGCCAGCTCTACCGCCAGCGCTTTTCGCGTGGCGTCCCGGTGACCGGCCTCGAGCAGCTCGGCGAAGTGCACAACCGGCGCGGCACAAAAATCCGCTTCCATCCCGACGAGCAGATTTTCGGCAAGGGCGCGGCATTCGAGCCGGCGCGTCTCTACCGCATGACGCGTTCGAAGGCCTATCTGTTCGGCGGCGTCGAGATTCGCTGGACCTGCGATCCCTCCCTGATCAAGGAAAAGGATCAGACACCGGCCAAGGCGGAGTTCCATTTCCCCGGCGGCCTCAAGGATTATCTGAAAGCGTCGCTCGGCGACGAATTCCAGGTGACGCGCGAAATCTTCGCCGGCAAGAGCGACAAGCAAGGCGGCCACGGCTCGCTCGAATGGGCGGTGACCTGGTTCGGCGGTGACGGCTTCATCAATTCCTACTGCAACACCATCCCGACCGGCGAAGGCGGCACCCATGAGGCCGGCTTCCGCAACGTGCTGACGCGCGGCCTGCGCGCCTATGCCGACCTCGTCGGCAACAAGCGCGCCTCGATCGTCACGTCGGAAGACGTCATGATCTCGGCCGCCGGCATGCTGTCGGTATTCATCCGCGAGCCGGAATTCGTCGGCCAGACCAAGGACAGGCTGGCGACGATCGAAGCGATACGCATCGTCGAGACCGCGATCCGCGACCCGTTCGACCATTGGCTGGCCGACAACCCGCAGGAAGCCTCGAAGCTGCTCGAATGGGTGATCGCACGCGCCGACGAGCGGGTGCGCCGCCGCCAGGAAAAAGAGGTGTCGCGCAAGAGCGCGGTGCGCAAGCTGCGCTTGCCTGGCAAGCTCGCCGACTGCACGCAGAACGCGGCGGCAGGTGCCGAACTCTTCATCGTCGAAGGTGATTCCGCCGGCGGCTCGGCCAAGCAGGCGCGCGACCGTGCCAGCCAGGCCGTCTTGCCGTTGCGCGGAAAAATCCTCAACGTCGCCAGCGCCGGCAATGACAAGCTGGCCGCCAACCAGCAGATATCGGACCTGATTCAGGCGCTTGGCTGCGGCACGCGCTCAAAATATCGCGACGAGGATTTGCGCTACGACCGCGTCATCATCATGACCGATGCCGACGTCGACGGCGCCCACATCGCCTCGCTGCTGATCACCTTTTTCTACCAGGAGATGCCGGCGCTGGTACGCGGCGGTCATCTCTATCTGGCGGTGCCGCCGCTTTACTCGATCAGGCAAGGCGGCAAGGTCGCCTATGCCCGCGACGACGCGCACAAGGACGAGCTTCTGCGCACCGAATTCACCGGGCGCGGCAAGGTCGAGCTCGGCCGCTTCAAGGGCCTGGGCGAAATGATGGCCGCGCAGCTCAAGGAGACCACCATGGACCCGAGGAAGCGCACGCTATTGAGGGTCGATGTGATCGACGCCGAGGCGGCGACCAAGGATGCGGTCGACGCGCTGATGGGCACCAAGCCTGAGGCTCGCTTCCGCTTCATCCAGGAACGCGCAGAATTCGCCGAGACGGAAGTGCTGGATATCTAGCCGCCGGCGAGTTTAGCTTGCTTTCCTGACATGGAGACCGGCCTGTGACCTGGGCGCGGCTGAAAATCTATTTCGAGACGAGCCTGGCTGGGCTGACGCAACCGACGCGCTCGGACTGGATTTTTGCCCTGCGCACCGTTTCGGCCGGCATGATCGCGCTTCTCGTCGCCTATGCGCTGAAGCTCGACCATCCGCAATGGGCGATGATGACGGTGTTCATCGTCGCCCAGCCGGTTGCCGGCATGGTGCTCGCGAAAGGCTTCTACCGGCTGCTCGGCACGCTTGCCGGCGGCGTCGCGGCAATCGGCATCACCATGGCGTTCGGCACCGGCCCCTGGATTCTGGTGACGGTACTTGCCGTCTGGATTGGCATTTGCACCTTCGTCTCGTCGCTGCTGCGCAATCCCGAAGCCTATGGCGCCGCACTTGCCGGCTATACCGCCATGATCATCGGCCTGCCCGCTTTCGGACAGCCGCATCTGGTCGTTGACCTCGCGGTCGCGCGCTGTGCCGAGATCGTGCTCGGCATCGTTTGCGCCGGCCTCACTAGCCGGCTGATTCTGCCAAAACTGGCCAGCGACGCCATCATCTCGCGGCTGAAACGCTGCATTCTCGACCTCGCCACTTACGCTGGCGGTGCGTTCTCCGGCGGAGACAGGGCAACACTCGTCGGCCTGCACCGGAAGCTTGTCTCCGACACCCAGACGCTTGGCGAGATGCGCGCCTATGCCAGGCTCGAAGCGCCGAGCTTCGCGCCTCGCGCGCATCCGGTGCGACGCACCATCGGACAGCTGCTCTCGGCCCTTTCGGCGGCGCGTGCGCTCTATTCGCATGCCGCTCCGAAAAACGCAGCCCTCATCCCGGTACGCTCGGAGCTGCAGGCCCTTGTCAGCGAACTGGCAGCCAAGCCGGGAGCTCTGGACGATACCTCGCCCTGGTTGGCGCGACTCGACGCGATCTCGACCAGGGCCCGGCAAATGCCCGATACCTCGGCCGACCAAGGTGAGGACAGGGTCGGGACCATCACGCGCCTCACCATAGCGGCCGACTTCGCCGAGGCGCTGAAACAGGTGTTGCGCGGCCTCGACGCCTTGCGCGCGCCGGTCACCCGCCGGCCAGGTCCCGGCAGCCAGCAGCCGGCACTGGTGGTGCATCGCGACTATCCCGGTGCCGCGCGCAACGCCATCCGCGCGGCCGTTGCCACGCTGCTGGTCGCGGCATTCTGGCTGACGACGAAGTGGTCGGAAGCGGCCGGCACCGTCATCCTCGTTGCCGTCGTGTCGAGCCTGTTTGCCGCTCGGCCCGACCCCGTGCAGGTATCCTGGGGGTTCTTCAAGGGAACGCTGCTCGCTTTGCCCTTTGCCTTTCTCGTCGGTCAGGTC
Source organism: Mesorhizobium sp. ES1-3 (assembly GCF_020164795.1). Taxonomy (NCBI): domain Bacteria; kingdom Pseudomonadati; phylum Pseudomonadota; class Alphaproteobacteria; order Hyphomicrobiales; family Phyllobacteriaceae; genus Mesorhizobium; species Mesorhizobium sp. ES1-3. Next base: position 91,518 of record NZ_JAIUGW010000002.1, on the reverse strand, counting down.
GCGCTTCCCGCTTTGCCCGGCTTCGGCTGGTTCATGCTGTTCGTCGTGCCCATCATGGTGCCGGCGGCGCTCGCCATGGCCAATCCGCGCCATGTCGGCGTGGCGACCGCCTTCGCCATCAATTTCCTGGCCTTCCTCAGCCCGCATCAGGCGATGACCTACGATCCCGGCCCCTTCTTCGCCGGCTCGGCATCGATCCTGGTCGGCATATTGCTGGCGATCGGCGTCTTCATTGTCGTATTGCCGGCGGATCCATGGCTCGCGGCCGACCGCATCGTGCGGGCCATGCGTGAGGATCTGGCGCGGCTTTGCCTGCACGAGCGCGTGCCGAGGCGTTCAGCCTTCGAGAGCCTCGCTTATGACCGGGTCAATCAGTTGATGCCGCTGGTGCAGAATTCCGGCAGGAAGGGCGAGGCGGTGCTGGGCGGCGGCGTCGCCTCCGTCACGGTCGGCCTGGAGATCCTGCGGCTGCGCACTGCCAGCCAAAACCATGCCATCCCATCGGAAACGGCGCTTTCAATCGCCAACTTCCTGAGGGGATTGGCGCGCGAGCTGCTTTTTCGTGCCCCTGGCGATCCGCAAACAGCAACCATCGCCGTCGCCCGGCAGTATGCGGCAGGCATCGCCCAGCGAAATGCCACCGGCGACATGCTGCAGATCGCAGCGTCCCTGCGCATCATCGCCGCGGCGATGGAGGATTTCCCGGATTTCTTCGCGAGGGACAAAACCTAAGCTGCGGCGATCGCCAGCGCATGGCCACGTGCGTTCTCGCGCAGGGCATCAAGATGGATCGACTTGACCAGGGCGGCGAGATCGCCTTCGGCGGATTGCCCACCCAATTCCTTGAGCATCAGCCAGCTGACCTCCTGAACGCCGGCGACGCGCTTGCCGTTGGCGACCTCACGCCAGATCTTCAGGGCGCGCAGGATGACCGCATGCGTGGCGGCGGCCAGGCCGGCGCTGCGGAACAACGCCTGCAGGGCCACATCGTGCCCGCCGGCCAGCAGCGCCCTCACCCTTGGCTCGGACTGCTGGCTGAGCGCGACCAGCGCCGAGCCGAAGAAATCGACCTTGCCGTGCGCGATGGTGCGGACCAGGAAGCTCGCGGTCAGATCGCCGCGCAGGCGCAGATGCTCGATCAGTGCGGAATGTTCTTCCTGGCGCGTGCCCTCGATCAGGGTCACCGAGGCCTTGACGCAGGCGTCCCGCATGACGCGGTCGGCTCGCGCCGCGCCCATCAACGCCATGACCAGCGGCGACGTCTTCAATGTCTCGCCGAGCTTGATGAGCAGCATATGCCGGCAGTCGGCAGGCAGCCTGATATCCGATATCAGCGCCTCGCGCACCAGAGGCACGTGCCCGTGGCGTTCAGCCATGCGGCGAAAGCTGAGGGAGGCAATGTCGGCGCCGGTGTTGGCCAAAAGCACGGCGCAGGCCTCCGCCTCGCCGATCTCGGCGATAGCCGCCGACAGCGCCATCGAGACTACAGGCCGGTCGGCGATCAGTTTCTGCGTTGCCTTCTGGCACGCCGCCACACGGTTGATCAAATCGGCGTCGGTAAGCAGCGGCGAGCGCGCCAGCACGACACCGGCGACTTCCGGCTGGTCGGCGGCGAGCACGCTGATAATCTGCAGCGGCGCGTGGTGGCTCATCGAGAGCGCTTCCGCCATCGCCAGCCGCACTTTCGACGAGGCATCGTCGAGCAGCAGCGTGAGCGCCGCTTCGGCGGCGCAGCGGTCCTCGAATGGCAATTCTGAATTGACATAGGCCCGGGCCAGCGCATTGGCCGCGGCGGCGCGCTCCGACACCCTGGCCGTGTAGATCCATTTCAGGAAATGCGAAACAACAACCATGCCGTCTGCTTACGCCCCTTGCCGGAAGGTTTCCGGCCCCGCTGACGACGGTAGGCAGAAATGGTTTACGAACGGTTCACCATGTTCATTAACTGGCTTGCGAGCGCTGGAGGCAGCGCCTATCAACCGTCAGACAGCGCAGGAGACAGAAATGGCCGGGCTATATCTCGAGGAGTTTGTCGTCGGCCACGTCTTCCAGCACACGCTGCGCAAGACCGTCACTGAAAGCGACAACATGCTGTTTTCGGTGATGACGCTGAACCCGCAGCCGCTGCATATCGACTTCGACTTCGCCGCCAAGAGCGAATGGGGCAAGCCGCTGGTCAACTCGCTGTTCACCCTCGGCCTGATGATCGGCATTTCGGTCAACGACATCACCGTCGGCACCACTGTCGCCAATCTCGGCATGAAGGAAACCGTGTTTCCGCATCCGGTATTTCATGGCGACACCATCCGTGTCGAAACAACGGTGATTTCGGTGCGCGAATCCAGGTCGAAACCCGATCGCGGCATCGTCGAATTCGAGCATCGCGCCTATAACCAGCATGGCGATCTCGTCGCCAAATGCACGAGACAAGCGATGATGCTGAAGAAGGCGGCCTGATGCGCTCGTTGCTGTTCGTTCCCGGCGATTCCGAGCGGAAGCTGGAAAAGGGATTTGGTGCCGGTGCCGACGTGGTCATCGTCGATCTCGAGGACTCCGTGGCGTCGCACAACAAGGCGCATGCACGCGAGATCGCGGCGCGCTTCATCCTCGAACGCAGGGGGCAAACCAGCTCGGCGATCTATATCAGGGTCAACGACCTCTCGACCGGGTTGACGGACGACGATCTTGCCAAGCTCGTTCCGGCAAGGCCGGACGGCATCATGCTGCCAAAATCGAACAGCGGCCAGGATGTGCAGCAACTCGCGGCCAAGCTCAGGGTCCGGGAGGCCGAGAACGATCTGCGCGACGGTTCGATAAAAATCCTGCCGATCATCACCGAAACTCCGGCGGGCGTGCTGGCGGCATCGACCTATGCCGGAGCGAGCGAGCGGCTTGCCGGTCTCACCTGGGGGGCCGAGGATCTGTCGGCGGCGATCGGCGCGCGCACCGCCCGCGACGAGCGTGGCCGCTACACGGACGTGTTTCGCTTCGCCCGCACCATGGCCATCCTTGCCGCGGGTGCGGCGGAAGTCGCGGCGATCGATACCGTGTTCCCGAATTTTCGCGACATGGCGGCCTTCGCCGCGGAATGCGCCGAGGCCGAGCGTGACGGCTTCACCGGCAAGATGGCGATCCACCCTGATCAGGTGCCCGTCATCAACACTGCCTTCACGCCCTCGGCCGAGGCGGTGAAGCAGTCGGCGGCCATCGTGGCGGCATTCGAGGCAGCCGGAAATCCCGGCGTCGTCGGCATCGACGGCAAGATGTTCGACCGCCCGCATCTGCGGCTGGCCGAACGCCTACTGGCGCGCGCAAGGGCGGCCGGTATATCCGTCTGACAGCTACTTTTGTTCCCAGCGCGGCCGGCGCATCGAAAAGACCTCATCGACGCTGGCGTACTCCATGTAGCCGAGACGAGCGACATTGCCGGCCTTGGTGATGTCGAACAGGCCGTCTTTCAGGAAAGCATCGTCGATGTGCACGCCGATCACCTCACCGGCGACGACGAAGGCGCTCGTCGACGATCCGTCCAGCGCCTTTGGGCGAAACACTTCCGTCACCCGGCATTCGAGCGCCGCGGGCGCTGCAGCCACACGCGGCGGCCTGACGAGACGCGAGGGCGCCATGGCGAGATCGGCATAGACGAACTCGTTGACGCCACGCGGTGCGTCGACGGACGTGTAATTCATCTTCTCCGCAAGGTCCCGGCTGACCAGATTGGCGACGAACTCGCCGGTTTCCTGCGCAAACGAGGCGCTGTCCTTCTCGCCCTCGGAGGAAAACCAGACGATGAAAGGCCGGGTCGAGACGGCATTGAAGAAGGAGTATGGCGCGAGATTGACCTCACCGGCCTTGTTCAGCGTCGATATCCAGCCGATCGGGCGCGGCGCCACGATCGCCTTCGAAGGATCGTGCGGCAGCCCGTGCCCCTTGGACGGCTCGTAGAACATTCAGCCCGCCCAAGGCCCGGCGTAGTCGGCGTAGAGTTTTGCCGGATCGGGCCGTGGCCGCTCCGGCGCCGGACCGGCATAGGAACCGATATGGACAAAACCGACGACGCGCTCCTGTGGCGCCAGTCCGAGAATCGCCCTGCCCTCCGGCACATCGGAATACCAGTTGCTGATCATGTTGGTGCCATAGCCGAGCGCATTGGCCGCTATCATCAGGTTCATCGCCGCCATGCCTCCGGACAGGAACATCTCCCATTGCGGGATTTTAGGATTCTCCTTCGGAATAGACACGACACCGATCACCAGCGGCGCGCGCGAGAACCGCGCCAGTTCCTGGTTGCGGCGGCCCTCCGGCAACGGCCCCTCACGTTGTTCGGCCAGGGCCGCCAGCTTTTTGCCGATCTCGATGCGGGCCTCGCCGCGATAGAGGATGAAACGCCAGGGTTCGAGTCGTCCATGGTCGGGCACGCGTGTGGCGGCGGCAATCATCGTCGCGATATCGGCGTCGCCGGGCGCCGGCTCCCTGAGGTCGGGAATAGGCGCCGAATTTCGGGTCAGCAGGAAGTCGATGATCGGCGACGCCATGGGCGCAAGTCTCCTAAAACGTTCTGTTTTGAGCTGAAGCGCACCATCGGGAATTCGGGCGGCTCGGGCAAAGGCGCGCTAGCGCCGGGCTGAAGAGTCGCGCATCGGACTCTTAAGCCTTGAAATTGCCACCGCCATGGGCTTCAACGCAAGGCATGTTTGAGGGGCGACTGCGTCTTTTCCTGGTCCGGCTCTGCGCCGCGCTGTTCCTGCTGCCGGTCGCCATGGCTGTCGCGCAGGAAAAGGACGGCGTCGGCGACCTGAAACTTCCCGGAATTTCGAGCTATGCGACGCCGAAGAGCGAGACCTCGCTGGCGCTTGGCGGCGGTGGCGCCATCACCCTGTCGGCCCAGTTGACCGACAAAGGCACCGACATCACCCGCGGCCTCGTCTGGCGTGTCTTCAAGCCTGAAGCCGTCAACGGCAAATTGCCGATGGTCGCTTCCGCGCATGGCGGCAGCGCCGTCTTCCAGCTCGAGCCCGGCAGCTATCTGGTCCACGCCTCCTATGGCCGTGCCGGCGCCACCAAGCGCATCACCGTCGGCAAGGATGCCAAGCGAGAAAGCCTGGTCCTCGATGCTGGTGGTTTAAAGCTCGACGCGGTTCTGTCCGGCGGCGTGCGCATTCCCCCGAAGAAACTGCGCTTCTCGATCTATGAGGGCACCGCCGAGGCCAATGGCGACCGCGCGCTGATCATTCCCGATGTCGAACCCAACAGCGTCGTGCGGCTCAATGCCGGCATCTACCATGTCGTCTCGACCTATGGCGCGGTCAACGCCGTCATCCGATCCGACATCCGTGTCGAGGCCGGCAAGCTGACCGAAGCCACCGTCGAGCATCACGCCGCCGAGATCACCATGAAGCTGGTGCGCGAGGCTGGCGGCGAAGCGATTGCCGACACCTCGTGGTCGCTGCTCAACGAATCCGGCGATCCGATCAAGGAAACCGTCGGCGCCTTCGCCTCTATGGTGTTGGCCGAAGGCGACTACACCATCATCGCCAAGAACCGCGACCGCATCTACCAGAAGGATTTCACGGTCGTTGGCGGGCAGAATCAGGAGATCGAGGTCCTGGCGACCGAAGCGGCGGCGATGGATCCGGAAGAAGGAGCCGATTAGCCTTTATGCGGCGAGCTTGGCTCGGGCCGGCAGGAAGGGAATGCGCCGACGCGGCAGCTCTGGCGCCAGGTCGAACACGCCGCGATACAAGCGATCGAGCAACGCTTTGCGGTCGCGCAACGGTTCCAGTTCGCTCCAGCTGAGTACATTGCCGACACGCACGTCGATCGCCTTGCCGGACAGCCGCGCGAATTCACGGATGAGCAGCGAGGTACGCAAAGTCAGCGAGGCCTTGCCTACGAATTTGGCCACACGCCCGTCGCGCTCGGCCATGTTCATCGGGCCGCTGACCAGATGGAAAAGTCTGCCGTTCTGACCGGAAAAATGCATGGGAATGACCGACGCCTTGGCTTCCTGGACGAGGCGGGCTGGAAACATCTTCCATGGCAGGTCGCGCGCCCGGCCAAAACCGTTTGGCGCCGTGGCAACGCCACCGGCCGGAAACACCACGATGGTGACGCCCTCCTTCAGCAGCCGCACCGCCTCATGGCGCACCGCCATGTTGTTTTTCACCGCGTCCTTGGTTTCGGAAAAGTCGATTGGCAACGAATAAGGCCCCATCTCGCGAATCCTGAGCAGATCCTTGTGGATCATCACTCGGAAAGGTCGCCCGAGTTGCTCTGCCAGTGACAGCACGGCGATGCCGTCGCCAATGCCGAAGGGATGGTTGGCAATGATCACCAGCGGCGTGTCGGGCAATTCCGCGGGCGGCCATTGGTCGGGGGTTCGCACGCCCACATCGATGAGGTCCAGCATGCGGCTGAACACACGCTGACCGGTCGGCACTACCTGATGGCGCCAGAATTCATAGAGCGCGGCAAACCGGTCGCGGCCCGAAAGGCCTTCCACCGAATGAATGAACCAGCGCGCCAGAGCCGGCTGGTGCGGATTGGCGTAGGAAAGCTCGGGGAACGGTCGTTCGCGCGATTTCAGCTTGAGCATAAGGGCTCGTTACAACGTTGCCGTGACAGGGATATGAAAAACGGCGGTGGATCGCTCCACCGCCATTGGATCGAAAACGCTCCGAATCAAGCGGCGCGCTTGCGCCGGCGATCAGGTGTGATCGCTTCTTCAGTCAGACGTTCGATCGCTTCGGCAAGGCCGAGCGATTCCTGGTCGCGCGAACCGAGCCGACGGACATTGACCGTCTGCTCCTCCGCCTCGCGCTTGCCGCAGACGAGGATGACCGGCACCTTGGCTAGGCTGTGCTCGCGGACCTTGTAGTTGATCTTCTCGTTGCGCAGGTCGGCTTCCGCCAACAGCCCGGCGGCCTTCAGCTTCGCCACCACCTCGGTCGCATAGCTGTCGGCGTCCGAAGTGATCGTCGCCACCACCACCTGCAGCGGCGCGAACCACAGCGGGAAATGGCCGGAATAGTTCTCGATCAGGATGCCGAGGAAACGCTCCATCGAACCGCAGATGGCGCGGTGCACCATGACAGGCTGCTTCTTCTCCGAGTCCGAGCCGATGTAGAAGGCGCCGAAACGTTCCGGCAGGTTGAAGTCGACCTGCGTCGTGCCGCACTGCCATTCGCGGCCGATCGCATCCTTCAGCACATACTCGAACTTCGGCCCGTAGAAGGCGCCCTCGCCTGGATTGATCGAAGTCTTGATCCGATTGCCGGAGCGCGTCCTGATCGTCTCCAGCACGCTGCCCATGATCGCCTCGGCGTGGTCCCAGGCTTCGTCGGTGCCGACGCGCTTGTCCGGCCGCGTCGACAATTTGACGCTGATTTCGTTAAAACCGAAATCGGCATAGGTCGAGAGAATCAGGTCGTTGATGCGCAAGCACTCGGATGCCAGCTGTTCCTCGGTGCAGAAGATATGTGCATCGTCCTGCGTGAAGCCGCGCACGCGCATCAGCCCGTGCAGCGCGCCCGACGGCTCGTAGCGATGCACATTGCCGAATTCAGCAAGTTTAACGGGCAGATCGCGATAAGACTTCAACCCATGCTTGAATATCTGCACGTGACCCGGGCAGTTCATAGGTTTCAGCGCGAAGACGCGGTCATCGTCGGTTTCGTCGCCGGCGACCGTCACCTTGAACATGGCGTCGCGGTACCAGCCCCAGTGGCCCGAAGTCTCCCACAGGCTCTTGTCGAGCACCTGTGGGGCATTGACCTCCTGATAGCCCTGCTCGTCGAGGCGGCGGCGCATGTAGTTGACCAGGTTCTGGAACATCTTCCAGCCCTTGGCGTGCCAGAAGACGACGCCCGGCCCCTCCTCCTGAAAATGGAACAGGTCCATTTCGCGGCCAAGCTTGCGGTGGTCGCGCTTCTCGGCCTCCTCCAGCATCGTCTGGTAGGCTTCGAGCTGCGCCTGGTCGGCCCAGGCCGTGCCATAGATGCGCGTCAGCATCGGGTTGTTGGAATCGCCGCGCCAATAGGCGCCGGCCACCTTCATCAGTTTGAAGGCGTTGCCGATCTGGCCGGTCGAGGCCATATGCGGACCACGGCAAAGGTCGAACCAGTCGCCCTGCGCATAGATCTTGAGATCCTGATCCTCGGGAATGGCGTCGATCAGTTCGAGCTTGTAGCGCTCGCCCTTGTCGGCGAAGACCTTCTTCGCCTTGTCGCGCGACCAGACCTCCTTGGTGAACGGCTTATTGCGCGCGATGATCTCGCGCATCTTCTTCTCGATCACCGGGAAATCGTCCGGGGTGAACGGTTCGTTGCGGGCAAAATCGTAATAGAATCCGTTCTCGATCACCGGCCCGATGGTCACCTGCGTTCCCGGCCATATCTCCTGAACGGCTTCCGCCAGCACGTGTGCGGTGTCATGGCGGATGAGTTCCAGCGCACGTGGGTCTTCGCGGGTGATGATCTCGACCTTGCCGGATTTGCCCAGGGGATCACTGAGGTCGCGCACGGTGCCGTCGATGGCATAGGCCACGGCCTTCTTGGCCAGCGACTTCGAAATCGATTCGGCAAGGCCGGCGCCGGTCATCGCTGCGTCGTAGTCGCGCACGGAGCCATCGGGAAATGTCAGGGAAACGGAATTCAGCATATGTATCTCCTATCCAGTCCCGCAAACGAGCGCGGGTGGTAAAATGCAGATATCAGCGGTTCGGGAACTGCGACCTGCCAGGGTGCCGGAGGCGTCCGGCGGCGGCAGTCTTTTATGAGCAGATGCCGCCGCCGTAAAGCCCGGCTCACTTAATCAGCTGCGGCAGGTCTTTCAGGAACGCGGCCCGTGTCGCCAACCCCTTCGGCATGTCGGTCCGCTTCGTATCGACGACGAGCCGGGCGAACACGATCTGGCGGCCGTCTTTCCGCGCCCAGCCGACAAACCAGCCGAGCGAGCGCTTGTCCTTGCCGCCCTCGCCGAGCCTGGTGCTGCCGGTCTTGCCCTGAACGGCCCAATCGCCGGCCTTGAAGCTCGGTATGATGGCCCGCGTCATTTCATGCGCCTTGGCCGACACCGGCATTGTGCCGGCGAGCAGTTGCCGCAGGAAGGCAACCTGTTCGATGGGCGTGATCTCGAGCGAAGAGTTGACCCAGGAATGGGTGAGCCCGTCATCCTTGCCGGGATCTCCGGAAACGTCAGTGTTGCCATAGTTGAACTTCGATACGTAGCCGGCGAATTTCTCGGCTCCGAGCCTTTGGGTGATCTCGCGTGAGAACCAGATGATGGAATCACGTTCCCAGATCACCGGATCGACGGTTTTCCGATCCCGCTTCACCGCGTTGAATTCGGGTTTATAGTCCCAGCTTGGCGTGTGCTCGTCGCTCAGGATGCCGGCATCATAGCCAATCAGCGAAAGCGGCACCTTGAATGTCGATGCCGGGCTGAAGCGCTGGTCGCAGGTACCCTCCTGGTAAAGCATCTTGCCGCTCTGGGCATCGGCGATGAGGGTACAACGCACATCCCCGAGCGGCGCCGATTGAGCGCGCATTGGAAATCCCAACAGCCAGGCGAGCAGGAACAGGACTCCGGCAAAGATGAAGGGAAGACGGTCGATGTTGCGCATGGGATGCTCGCTCCAGGAGGGGGTTCGCGAGCTGGCTTAGCGAGGCCTCTTGTCTCGATTTTGTCTCAAATGCGCAGTTGTCGTGCAGGCTGGCGTTAACCCTACCGGATCGTAAACCCGGCGCGGTGCGACCAGCGCCCTCATCCCCGGGCTTCTCCGCGCTTACGGCCAATCCGCCAGTACCGCCAGGGCATGAACCAGACGTAACGGGACGCCAGCACTTCCGGCACCAGGTCGATGCCGTGCGTGCCGAATGGGCCGCAGCGCAGCACGCGGAACAACCCCATCCAGCCGCCGGCCCACAGACCATGCCGGGCGATCGCCTCATGCGCGTATTCCGAACAGGTCGGCAGATGCCGGCAGGAATTGCCGACAAAACCGGACAGCGTCAGCTGGTAAAGTCGCACGAGCGACGTGCCGAGCAACCGGCCGGGCGTCTTGCGCCACGGACCAGGCCAGTTGCGGCCGCGCCTCGACGCCGTATGCGCATGCTCGTGCTGGTCGCCCACTGCGATCTCCGCGTTTCCAAGGTGATAGATGTGAGCTTGCGCCAAAGAACGCAATCCCGCTCGCCCTGCCGTCACGGGCGGTAACGGCGAAATGGCTGCCGGTCGGCCGGCGGTGCCCACCGGCCAGGGTGAACCCACTCTTCGTGATGCCTTGCATCGCGTCTTTCATCACGCCATTGAAACGTCGCGACCCGCATGACATCGCCGAGAATGTTCAGGAACTGCATCATGGTCGTGTCTCCTTTGACGGGATTAGACCGCTGCTGGCCTTCGCCTTCAAACGAGTATAATTTCCGCTTCGGATAATCCTGGGTTATGCGAAATGAAGCGTGGACGCCTGCCCTTGACCGCATTGAGGAGCTTCGAGGCGGCTGGCCGGCATTTGAGCTTCAGCCGGGCAGCCGAGGAGCTCTTCGTCTCGCAGGCGGCGATCAGCCGGCAGATCCGCGAGCTCGAAACCTTCCTGCGCCAACCACTTTTCGAACGGCACCATCGCCGCGTCGAACTGACGGATGCCGGCCGGCGGCTGCTTGCTCAACTGGTCAGAAGTTTCGATGCGATCGACCGCCTGCTCGGTGACCTGGCCGTCACGCCGGCCCAGTCCGTGGTTCGCGTCAGCGTCGAACCTTCGCTTGCAGCGGTGTGGCTGGTGCCGAGGCTCAACCGGTTCCGGCAGTTGCGGCCCGACATCGACGTCTCTCTCGAAGTCGACCCAAGGCTGATCGAGTTCCGTGGCGACCAGCCCGAACTTGCCTTGCGTTTCAGCTCGAGCGCGGCGTCATGGCCCCGTAGCGAGGCCGAGCGGCTGGCCTCGACAGTGGATTCGCCGGTTCTGTCGCCGACACTGCTTTCATCAGGCCCAGCCCTCGAGAAGCCGGCCGACCTTGTTCGCTTCACGCTTTTGCATGAGGAAAACCGCCAGGGTTGGGCGCGCTGGTTCGAGGCGGCGGGCGTGCCCGCAGATGCCGTGCCCGCGCGCGGCCCGATGCTTGCAGACGCATCGCTCGCGAAGCAGGCCGCGCTGCTTGGGCACGGCGTGGCGCTGGGCGATCTCCTGCAGATTGGGGAGGAGCTTGCAACCGGGGCGCTGGTCAAGCCGTTCGACGTCGACGTCGGGTCCGGCGCCTATTGGCTGGTGGCTAGGCGTTTGAGCGATTTGTCGGAGCCAGCCGCAGCGTTCGCCGATTGGGTCAGAAGCGAGTTCGCTGAAAGCAGGCGCGATTCAGGCGGGCGCTAAGCCGCTTCGTCGGCGCGTTTCTTCTCGATCTGGCCGATGGCGTCGACCACGGCGTCGAAGGTCAGCATGGTCGACGCATGCCGCGCCTTGTAGTCGCGCACCGGCTCCAGATAGCTGAGGTCGGCGAATCGGCCTTCCGGCGGCGCACCGTTCTCCTTCAGCATCTTCAGCATGGTCTCGCGTACCGCGCGCAATTCCTCGGCACTGGCGCCGACGACATGTTGCGCCATGATCGAGGACGATGCTTGGCCCAGCGCGCAGGCCTTCACGTCGTGGGCGAAGTCGGTGACCACGCCGTCCTCCATCTTGAGGTCGACGGTAACGGTCGAACCGCACAGCTTGGAATGCGCCTTCGCGGTCGCGTCGGGATGATCGAGCCGGCCGATGCGGGCGATGTTTCCGGCAAAACCGAGAATTTTCGCGTTGTAGACGTCGTTGATCATTATTTTCCAATCCGTCGCCGCCAAGCGAACAGCGATTGCCGTTGTTGCGTCTTTCATTCGCTCGGCACGACCATATATAATGCTGGCAGTCCGGTATCGACAAGGCGGCGAACGCCACTGTCCTTGCCGGGGAGTTCACGCCGCTTACGGGGCTGGAAACGGGGGAGTTTCCGACACCGAAAGGTCGTGGTCCGTTCAACTCGTTCCTCCTGAGAGAGGAACTACGGGAGACGCCTTTTATGGATGCCGTCATTAAGAAGCTCATGCCCCAGTCCGCCTATATGGAAAAGCCGGTCACCGACCGCCCGAGCGAGGCCGAAGTCGAGGCCGCCGTTCGCACCTTGCTGCGCTGGACCGGCGACAATCCCGATCGCGAGGGTTTGATCGACACCCCCAAGCGCGTGGCCAAGGCGTTCCGTGAAATGTTCGGCGGCTATGATATGTGCCCGGCGGACGAGCTCGGCCGTACCTTCGAGGAGGTCGCCGGCTACGACGACCTGGTCATCGTCAAGGACATCACGTTCCACTCGCATTGCGAGCACCACATGGTGCCGATCATCGGCAAGGCGCATGTCGGCTATTTGCCGGACGGCAAGGTCGTCGGCCTGTCCAAGATCGCGCGCGTCGTCGATATCTTCGCCCACCGCCTGCAGACGCAGGAAGCCCTGACCGCGCAGATTGCCGGTGTCATCCAGGACGTGCTCAACCCGCTCGGCGTCGCCGTCATGATCGAGGCCGAGCACATGTGCATGGCCATGCGCGGCATCCGCAAGCAGGGCTCAACCACGCTGACCTCCACCTTCACCGGCGTCTTCAAGGATACGCCCGAAGAGCAGGTTCGTTTTGTCACCATGGTGCGCGGCGCAAGCCCCTTGCCGACGTCATGGTCAACAGGAAAATAGACCGGCAATGTCGGCACTGGAATTTCCGAAAGCTCCGTCAAATAAGAAAAATCTGGAGGAAGGCGCGGTGTTCTCGCCGCGCTTCGATGCCGCCGGTCTTGTCACCGTCGTTGTCACCGACGCCGCCGACGGCATGCTGCTGATGGTCGCGCATATGAATGCGCAGGCGCTGGCGCTGACGCTGGAGACAGGCATCGCCCACTACTGGTCGCGCTCGCGCGACACGCTCTGGAAGAAGGGCGAAACGTCGGGCAATTTCCAGCATGTCGTCGAGATGCTCACGGATTGTGACCAGGACGCCATATGGTTGCGCGTCAAAGTGTTGGGCCACGACGCAACTTGTCACACTGGCCGACGTTCATGCTTTTATCGGACGGTGGGGCTGGTCGACGGCAAGGCGACGCTTGCCGACGACGGCAGTAAACCGCTGTTCGATGCGGAAAACATGTATCGGAAGCCACCAGCTTGAACCTTCTGCCTCACACCGACCACTCAGATTCATCATTTCGATACGGCCCATTCGTATATTAGCCTCGGGACAAGGGAGATCATGATGCTCGAATGGGCGTCATCGCGTAACAGACCAGACGTCAGGGAGGCCAACGGCCTGTCCTCGGCCGGCGGCGCATCCGAAGCAAAATCCCCGAAGAAAACCGGCATTTCGCTCGCGCTCGGCGGCGGTTGCGCCAGAGGCTGGGCTCATATCGGCGTGCTGCGCGCGCTCGATGAAGCCGGCATCGAAGTTTCCATGATCGCCGGCACCTCGATCGGTGCGCTCGTCGGCGGCTGTTATCTCGCCGGCAAACTGGATGAGCTGGAAGAGTTCGCCCGGAGCCTCACCAGACGGCGAATCTTCGGCCTGCTCGATCTCAACCTGCGCGGCAGCGGCCTCTTCGGCGGCATGAAACTGGATGCGCGTCTGCGCGAGCACGTGGCCGGTATCCGCTTCGACGATTTGCGCAAGCCATTCGTCTGCGTCGCGTCGGAAATCCGCACCGGCCACGAGATCTGGCTGTCGAGCGGCTCGCTGATCACGGCCATGCGCGCGTCCTACGCACTGCCGGGCGTGTTCGAGCCGGTCGATTGCAACGGCCGCGTGCTGGTCGACGGAGCGCTGGTCAATCCGGTGCCCGTTTCGGTCTGCCGCGCCTACGAGCAGCCGCTCGTCGTGGCCGTCAACCTCCACTACGACCTGTTCGGCCGCGCCGCCGTGATCAAGCACAGTGCCGGCGAACTGATTATCGAAAAGGATGCGCCAAGGCCCGGCCAAGTCGGCGCCCAGCACCAATCGCACCAGACGCGTCTGGGCATCACCGGCGTGATGGTCGAGGCCTTCAACATCATCCAAGATCGCATTTCACGGGCGAGACTTGCCGGCGATCCGCCCGACATGTCGCTGCAGCCCAAGCTCAGCCATATTGGCCTCACCGAATTCCACCGGGCCGACGAGGCGATCCAGCTCGGCTACCAGGCGACGATGGCGCAGATCGGCGAACTGACGCGGCTGCAGACGGTTCTCGCCTAGACTAGTGCCGACGCGGAGCGGTCGAGAACCACATCAAGTCTTGGAAAACGCATCTCGCCGCCGACCGCACATCCTGCACAAGAGCGACGGCCAACCAGTTCCGGCTGTTCCTGCATACCGGCGCCTATTGGCTGATGTGGGGCCTGCGTGCTGCGATGAGGCTTGCCAAAAAGCACCGCAACGGCGGCCAGATCACCGCTTCAGGCCGCCAAAAGCTCATCGCCGTGAATCAAGGCGGCTAAGTTTGTCCGTCACATCGATTGCGAGATTTCGATCACCTTCTTAGGATCGATGATGTGCCCATCGGAAGTGCCGGCAGCATTTCATCGGCGGCATTTCCATTAGTCTAGCTCGATGTACCGCTCCCTTCCGGCGGTCACTGAGTAGCTCTGGAGCGAGTGTTGCAGAAAAACAATATTCAGTTTCGGCGGCAAGTGTTACAGGCAAAAAGCCTAGTGGGAATTTTCATGAAATCGATTCTGTTTGCGCTATCTTCGGTGTTGCTCGCCACAGGCACGGCGATGGCTGCGGATTTGCAGGCAGTCGCCCAGTCGATACCGGTCGCGTCGTGGTTCGGTTATGTTGAGGGCGGGTACGTCTTTCGGGCCAACAGCCAAACGCAGGAGTTTGAGACCGGCAACTACGACGAAGCACGCACCGGCGACGGCGGTTATGGGGCGGCGAAGTTGGGATACCGCATCAACGATGCCTGGGACATGGCGGCGAGCTACAGCTATTTGGAGCAGTCCGCTGGTCGGATCAACGACGATCTCTATGGCTGGCAGTTCAGCGGTGGGCGGCACTGGAATGCGGACGTTGAGGCAGGATACCACCTGCAGCAGGACGACCGGTCCCTGCGCCCGTTTGCGGGACTGCGTTATCAGCACTATGGCGCGGACTTTACAGACAACGAACCTCCAGTCTTTACCGCAACCGAGATTTCATGGGGCATCGGCCCGCGTCTCGGCATGGATGTGTCCAAACCTCTAGGCGCTCAATTAAGCTTCTTTGGATCGGCCGACGCTTCCGTTCTGTTTGGAAAGATCAAGGCAAAGAGAGACTATGGTAGTGGCTTGGAAGAGTTTTCCGAAAGTCGCACCTTTGCAACCGTCGGTCTCAAGACCGGACTGGCATGGGAGTTCGCCCCTGGGGTAAAGCTTGGGGCAGGTTATCAGCTCGAATATCTGTACGGCGTCGGCTACAAGAACTTCTATGACGCCAACACAGTACCGGCGGGTAAAGCCAGCCAACTCACCCATGGGCCGTTTGCGCGTATTTCGTTCAACTACTGATCGGACGCCGGGGGCGTCGGGGCGCTTTCACTACGAGTACGATTTCGGCGATCTTTGGGAGCACGAAGGCCACCCGAAGCGGAGGTGCCGATGGCCAGGATTGTCTATTCCATGCTGACGTCGTTGGACGGCTATATCGCCCGATCGAACGAGGACATCGGCTTGCCGGTGCCCGAGACGGAGTTGCACCAGCACTTCAACGACATGATGAGACAGGCCTCCGCCGTGCTCGCGGGACGGCGCATGTACGAAACGATGCGCTTCTGGGACAGCCCTGAGCGCGAGACCGGCGCCGACGAGGTCGGGCGGGATTTTGCCCATGCATGGCGCGAAACGCCGAAGATCGTCTTCTCGACCAGGCTTCGGCAAGTCGGGCTCAATGCCCGCCTAGTGAGTGGCGATGCCGAGAACACGGTACGATCCCTCAAGGAGCAGACCGGTGGCCTCGTCATTCTCGGCGGCGCCGATTTTGCAGCCTCTCTGACGCGGGCCGGTCTCATCGACGAATACCGGCTCTATATGCATCCTGTGGTGCTGGGTGGCGGTAAGCCATATTTCCAACCCGGCCTGTCGCTGGCGCTGAAACCGCTCGGCACGGAAATTCTTACCCAGGGCGTGACGTTGCTGCGTTATGCGCCGGCCGGCTGAATTGCCCGGTTTCCGCCGTGGCTACGCGCGTGCGGCGTCGATGATGCGAAACTGCACCGTGCGGTTGCCGTTCCAGTGATTGCCCGACAGCGAGCCGGCGACATGCATCGTCTTGCCGCGGTTCTTGAACAGGAATTCGCCAAGCACGGTGTCGACGGCGCGAAAGGCGATCGCCTGGATGCGGCCGCCGCTCTCCGACTGCAAGTCGGCGCGAATATGGTTGGTGCCGACCGGCCTGATATCGACCAGCCGATGGCGTGGCAGCACGAATACCGGCTCGACATGCCCGGCCCCGAAAGGCCCCGCCTTCTCCAGCGCGTCGAGCAGGCCGAGCGTCGCGCCTTCCGCGGCAAGAGCGCCGTCGATCGCCAGGCTTTCCTCATCCTGCAACCGGAAAACGTCGGCGGCCGCGCGCTCCTCGAAGAAGGCCCTGAGCTCGCCCAGCCTTGCGCGCTCCACTGTGATGCCGGCGGCCATACCATGGCCGCCGCCCTTGACGATGAGCCCGGCATTGGCGGCTTCGCGCACCAGCCGGCCAAGATCGAAACCCGACACCGAACGGCCCGAACCGGTACCGGTGCCGTTGGCGTTGAAGGCGATGGCGAAAGCCGGCCGTCGTGCGTGATCCTTCAGTCGTGAAGCAAGCAGGCCGACAATGCCGGGATGCCAGTTGTTGCTGGCGGTGACGACGATCGCCGGGCCGCTGCCGCCCGCGAGCTCGGCATCGGCCTCGGCGCGCGCGGCGGCGAGCATCTCCTGTTCCATCAGTTGCCGTTCCTGGTTCAGCCGGTCGAGCGTCTCGGCGATGGTCAGCGCCTCGACCGGATCGTCCGTTGCAAGCAACCGGCTGCCGAGCGCCGCATCGCCGATGCGCCCGCCCGCATTGATGCGCGGGCCGATCAGATAGGCGAGATGGAAGGTGCCGATCGGTTCGCCGATGCGCGACACCCGCGCAAGGGCAGCCATCCCTACATTCTTCTGTTGGCGCGCGACTTGCAGCCCTTTGACGACGAAGGCGCGGTTGACGCCCGTGAGCGGCACCACGTCGCAGACGGTGGCAAGCGCCACGAGATCGAGCAAGGAGAGCATATCCGGCGGCGTGGCGCCGGTCATCGCGCGCAGCACCTTCGCGGTCTGCACCAGAGCGAGAAAGACCACGCCGGCGGCACAGAGATGGCCCTGCCCGGAAAGGTCGTCGTCGCGGTTTGGATTGACGACGGCATGCGCCGCCGGCAGCGCGCCGCCAACCTGATGGTGGTCCAGCACCACGACATCGGCGCCCGCCTCGTTGGCTGCCTCGACGGAGGCGGCGCTGTTGGTGCCGCAATCGACGGTGACGATCAGCGTCGCGCCGCGCGAAACCAGTTCGCGCATGGCATCGGGATTGGGACCGTAGCCCTCGAAAATACGATCCGGAATATAGATTTCCGACGGCACAAAGAAATGCGCGAGAAACCGTTTGAGCAAGGCCGACGAGGCCGCGCCATCGA
Source organism: Mesorhizobium sp. ES1-3 (assembly GCF_020164795.1). Lineage (NCBI taxonomy): Bacteria > Pseudomonadati > Pseudomonadota > Alphaproteobacteria > Hyphomicrobiales > Phyllobacteriaceae > Mesorhizobium > Mesorhizobium sp. ES1-3. The sequence goes on along the minus strand of NZ_JAIUGW010000002.1, from coordinate 73,850 downwards.
CGTCGTAATCGCCGAAGATCGCTATTTTCTCCCGGGCAACGACGGCGGCGGCGATGCGGATGGCGGCCTTGTCCATGTCGGTCAGCGAGGCTGGATTCGGCAACAGGTCACGGATCGTCGGATCGAGAAACCGCTCGGTCTCATCGGCGGCAACGCCGCGTCCGGCAAGAACGCGCGCGACGATGTCGGGCACGCCATGGCCTTGCGCGATGGCGAGCGCGATCATGTCCTGCCGTTCGGTCAGGCGGTGCTCCCAGGAGAGACCGGTGGCCGACTGCCTGACATCGAGGAAGAGGCGCCTTTCGCCCATCATGCGCTTTGCCAACTCATTGTTGGCCGCAGGATAATGCATGTCGCCCAAAAGTGCGCAGCGGTTTTGGGATAACGGCATGTACAAACAACACCCTGAAGCGCCGTGTTAACGCGACGCGCTTTAGGGCCAAAGGCCAGCAAAGCCAAGCGGTTCACGGAGGCGCGCGTCGCGGGAGACTTCAAGAAGAACTACGCTTTCCGCTTTTCAGCCTGGCGCCCAACCATTCACTTGCCGCCCGAGACACCAGGGCCGCGTAGCAGTCGGGGCGGTCTCATCGTTAAACCCCTTGCCTCCATCGGAGGCAGCCAGATGGCTAACAACTCAAACCCGGCTTCGCAAGCAGGTCTAGAACTTATCCAGATCCTGGTGCCGGGCCTTGATCTCCCGCACGGTGCGCGACGACGAGCGCAAGATGATCGTGTGCGTGGTGATGTAGGTGCGGCCGAACTTGACGCCCGCCAGCATGTTGCCGTCGGTGACGCCGGTGGCCGCGAACAGCACATCACCGCGCGCCATGTCCTCGGCCCGATAAACCCGCTTCGGATCGGCAATCCCCATCTTTGCCGCGCGTGCCACCTTCTCCGGCGTATCGAGGATCAACCGGCCTAGCATCTGGCCGCCGGTGCAGCGCAGCGCCGCCGCGGCCAGAACGCCTTCCGGTGCGCCTCCGGTGCCGAGATAGATGTCGATGCCGGTTTCTTCCGGGTCGGTGGTGTGGATGACGCCGGCGACGTCGCCGTCACCGATCAGCCGGATCGCGGCGCCGGTGGCACGCACGGCGTCGATCAGCTTGGCGTGGCGCGGCCGGTCGAGGATGCAGGCGGTGATGTCGGACACAGCGACGCCCTTCGCCCGGGCGAGGCTGGCGATGTTGTCGGCCGGCGTGGCATCGATGTCGATGACGCCTTCGGCGTAACCCGGACCGACCGCGATCTTGTCCATGTAGACGTCGGGCGCGAACAGCAGGCTGCCCTTTTCGGCGATCGCGATCACCGCGAGTGCGTTCGGCAGGTTCTTGGCGCAGATCGTCGTGCCTTCGAGCGGATCAAGCGCGATATCGACCGCCGGGCCTTGGCCGGTCCCGACCTCCTCGCCGATATAGAGCATCGGCGCCTCGTCCCGCTCGCCCTCGCCGATCACCACCGTGCCCTTGATGGCGAGGCGATTAAGTTCCTCGCGCATGGCGTCGACTGCGACCTGGTCGGCAGCCTTTTCGTCGCCGCGGCCACGCAGCCGGGCGGCCGCGACGGCGGCTCGTTCGGTGACGCGCACCAGTTCCATGGTGAGTATCCGGTCAAGGCCGGCGACGATGTTCTGGGCCACATTCATGTCGGCAAATCCTCGTTTGATGCCGCCTCCCGCCGGAGGCGCGCCTGTTTTGTCAAACGAGCATGACAACGGCAAGACCTGCCGGCAGTTTTATCGAAAGGATAGCAATATCAATCGATTGAACCGCATTCTTGAAACAATGCCGGCCCGGCTTGAAACGAGCCAGGCCAATACGAAACGAGAAATTGCCGCTCTTCGCGGCCTAGAATACCGCGAGGTATTTGAGCAGCGAAATAATGCCGATGATGATGACGATGATCTGCACGATCTGCCTCATCCTGGCGTCGAGCGGCAGGCGCTGGACGAGATACAGAACCAGGATAATGACCAGGAATGTAATGAGAATGCCGATCAGCATGGACGACGCCATGATACCCTCCCCGAGACGAACATGTTGAAACGTAGCGAGATGATGCGGCCGGCCAATCTGGCCGCCTTGCAGCTAATGGTACCAGCGGCGCGGCGTGTCGTTCATCGACTGGCCGACGGCAATCCCGGCCAGGAAGCCTAGTAGGCCAATCACGCCAATCACTGCGGTCGTCGTGACGGGATTTTCGCGCGCGGCTTCTGAAACGGACTGAGCCTGGCTGCGCAACTGCTGCGCTGTCCGCGAGGCGCGGGAAGCGGCTGTATCGTAGAAATCCGACGCTTGTTCGCTGGCGTCATCGAGCATTTCCGCGCTGCGCGCCGAAATGCTCTTGTTGATCTTGGTGATCTCCTTGCGCAGGTCGGCGATCTGCTTTTCCAGCGTCTTCTGGATATCCTCGATGTCAGGAGGGCCGGATTTGTTGGTATCAGCCATGAAGCGGCTCCCTTGGTTGCTGACCAAGAGAACGGTGCCGACGCCAATTCGTTCCGGGCGCAGCGGAATCCTCACAGAACGGAGATGCGTCGCCGGTGGTTATGCTCCGCGACGACGAGGCTGCTGCTACCCTGCCCGCTCGATGCGGATGACCTGTGGCTTGTCGGTCAGATGGCCGTCCTTGGTGATGCCGTCGACGGCCTTGCGCACGGCGGCCTCGGTGGTCTCGTGGGTGACGAGGATCACCGTCTTCTGCGCCGCCGCCTCGCCGCTGACCGCGTGCTGGACGATCGATTCCAGGGAAATGTCGTTGTCGGCCATGCGCTTGGCGATCGCCGCGAACACGCCGATACGGTCATGCACGGTCAGCCGGATGAAGTAGCCGCCGGCATGGCTGCGCATCTGCGCCTTCTTGTAGGGTTTCAGCTCCTTCGCCGGCCGGCCGAAGACGGGACCATGCTGGAAGCCAGGCCGGCTCTTGGCGATGTCGGCGATGTCGCCGATGACCGCCGAGGCGGTGGCATTGCCGCCGGCGCCGGGACCGGAGAGCAGCAATTCGCCCAGAATATCGGTCTCGATCGCCACCGCATTGGTGACGCCATGCACCTGCGCGATGACGGAAGCCGTCGGCACCATGGTCGGATGCACGCGCTGCTCGATGCCGCTCTCCGTGCGCTGGGCGACGCCGAGCAGCTTGATCCGGTAGCCGAGATCGCCTGCCGCACGGATGTCGGCCTGGGTAATGTTGGAAATGCCTTCCATGTAGATGTCGTTCGCCGCGATCTTGGTGCCGAAGGCAAGGCTGGTCAGGATCGACAGCTTGTGCGCGGTGTCGTGGCCCTCGATGTCGAAGGTCGGATCGGCTTCGGCGTAACCCAGCCGCTGCGCGTCCTTCAGTACGACGTCGAAGGAGACGCCCTCGGCCTCCATGCGGGTCAGGATATAGTTGCAGGTGCCGTTGAGAATGCCGAACACACGGTTGACCGAGTTGCCGGCCATCGCTTCGCGCATCGTCTTGATGACGGGAATGCCACCCGCCACCGCGGCCTCGTAGTTGAGCAGCACGCCCTTCTTCTCGGCGATTTCGGCAAGCGCCACGCCATGCTTGGCAAGCAGCGCCTTGTTGGCGGTGACGACATGGCGGCCAGCTTCGAGAGCCGCCTTCACTGAGGCGCGCGCCGACCCCTCATCGCCGCCGATCAGCTCGACGAAAACGTCGATCTCGCCGGTCTGGGCCATCTCCATCGGATCGTCGAACCATTTTGCGGCGCTCAGATCGATGCCACGGTCGCGTTTCCGGTCGCGTGCCGAAACCGCCGACACGATGATGTCGCGCCCGCATTGGCGGGTCAGCTCCGCCGCCTTGTCGCGCAACACGCGCGCCACCGATGCACCGACCGTGCCAAGTCCGGCAATTCCAACACGCAGTGCTTCAGCCATGGAAGGCGGCGCCCCTCAAATCAGATCGAATTTGTATTTACCGGTGGGCGGAAAGCGGCACCACATTGTTGGGCTGCTTGGCGCTGGTAGACAGGAAGCGCTTGATGTTGCGCGCCGCCTGGCGGATCCGGTGCTCGTTCTCGACCAGCGCCACGCGCACGAAATCATCGCCATGCTCGCCGAAACCGACACCAGGCGCCACCGCAACGTCGGCATGCTCGATGAGCAGCTTGGAGAATTCGAGGGAACCCAGATGCCGGAACGGCTCCGGGATCGGCGCCCAGGCGAACATCGACGCCGCCGGTGCCGGAATTGTCCATCCAGCGCGGCCAAACGCATCGACCATCACGTCGCGGCGCTTGTGATAGATGTCACGCACCTCGGCGATATCGGCGCCGTCGCCATTGAGCGCGTGCGCGGCCGCCACCTGGATCGGCGTGAAGGCACCGTAATCGAGATAGGATTTGACCCGGGTCAGCGCCGAGATCAGCCGTTCGTTGCCGACCGCGAAGCCCATGCGCCAGCCGGGCATGGAGAAGGTCTTCGACATCGAGGTGAACTCGACGCAGACGTCGATGGCGCCCGGAACCTGCAGCACGGAAGGCGGCGGATTGCCGTCGAAGTAGATTTCCGAATAGGCAAGGTCGGACAGGATGATGATGTCGTTCTTCTTGGCGAAGGCTACCACATCCTTGTAGAAATCGAGCGAGGCGACCAACGCCGTCGGGTTCGACGGATAGTTGAGGATCAGCGCCAGCGGCTTCGGGATCGAGTGGCGGACGCCGCGCTCGAGCGCGGGAATGAAACCGTCATCGGGCTCGACCTGCAGCGAACGGATAACGCCGCCCGACATGATGAAGCCGAAGGCATGGATCGGATAGGTCGGGTTGGGACACAGGATCACGTCGCCGGGCGCGGTGATCGCCTGCGCCATGTTGGCGAAGCCTTCCTTCGAACCAAGCGTGGCCACCACCTGGGTGTCGGGGTTGAGCTTCACGCCGAAGCGGCGGGCATAGTAGTTGGCCTGGGCGCGGCGCAGGCCAGGAATGCCGCGCGACGAGGAATAGCGGTGCGTACGCGGATCGCGCACGACCTCGCACAATTTGTCGACGATGGCCTTGGGCGTCGGCAGGTCCGGATTGCCCATGCCGAGGTCGACGATGTCGGCGCCTCGCGAGCGGGCGCTGGCCTTGAGCCTGTTGACCTGCTCGAACACGTAAGGCGGAAGCCGGCGGACCTTGTGAAATTCTTCCATGGCAGTTCCAGACAGCAAGGGAGCGTTGGGCGCGCGCTATATACTCATTTGCAGGTAGGGTCGAGGGCCGGGTCGCATTTGCCTTCGATCTGCTTCAGCGTCTGCGGACCATGTTTCTTGGCGAGATCGGTCAACGCCGCCTGGTTGCTGACGGCCGCGCCCTTGGCGCCTTGCCCGTTCTCGTCGGCCTTCAGTTGGGCGAGCTTGGCGTTCTTCTCGGCCTCGGTGAATTGTTTCGCCGCCACTTGCGGCGGGATGTTGAGGTTCGGGAAGGTGCCGGTATCCTTCGGACCCGCGTCGGTGGCCAACGGCACCGGACCACCGGTATTCGTGCTCGAGCATCCGGCAACGCCCAGGAGCATGACGGCCGCGCCGATGCGGCAAAAGTGGCCGGCACCGAAAAAAACAGTCTCGCCAAACTTAATCGTCATATTGTTTCCTTGGCAGCCGGGGTAAGCGAGATTGGACCCTGTCGGATGTCCCATGTTAATATGTCAAGAAAACGCTTCCGGAGGAACCCCGCGAACCATGTCCAAAACACCCGATTCGGGCAAAGCGGAAGATGGCGGACCTTCGACGGTCGAGCAATATCTGGTGAAGGACCCGGAACGCTTCGCGCTGAACATGGCGCGGATGATCGAGCAGGCCGGTAAGGCGGCGTCCGCCTGGGCCGAACCGCGCGAAAAAGGTGAGGTGCGCGACCATGTCGCCGAGCCGGTCGTCGACATGGTCAAGACCTTCTCCAAGCTCAGCGAATACTGGCTTGCCGATCCGCAGCGAGCGCTCGAAGCGCAGACGCGGCTGTTCGCCGGCTATATGACGGTTTGGGCGAACGCCATCCAGCGCGTCAGCCCCAACGCCGAGGGTGCCGACGATGCCGTCAAGCCGGAGCGCGGCGACAAGCGCTTCCAGGATCCGGAATGGGGCCGCAACGCGTTCTTCGATTTCCTCAAGCAGGCCTATCTCGTCACCTCGCGCTGGGCGTCCGAGCTGGTCGACCACGCCGAAGGCCTCGACGAGCATACTCGCCACAAGGCGAGCTTCTACGTCAAGCAGGTATCCAACGCTATCTCGCCATCCAATTTCATCCTGACCAATCCGGAACTGTTTCGCGAAACCGTCGCCTCCAACGGCGAAAACCTGGTGCGCGGCATGAAGATGCTGGCCGAGGACATCGCCGCCGGCAAGGGCGACCTGAAATTGCGCCAGGCCGACTATTCGCCCTTTGAGATCGGCAGGAACATCGCCACCACGCCCGGCAAGGTGGTCGGCCGCAGCGATGTCGCCGAGATCATCCAGTATGATCCGGCGACCGAGACGGTGCTGAAACGCCCGCTGCTGATCTGCCCGCCCTGGATCAACAAGTTCTACATCCTCGACCTCAACCCGCAGAAATCCTTCATCCGCTGGGCGATCGAGCAGGGCCACACCGTTTTCGTCATCTCCTGGATCAATCCGGACGAGCGCCACGGCGCCAAGAGCTGGGAAGCCTATATCAGGGAAGGCCTGCAATACGGTCTCGACACGATCGAGAAGGCGACCGGGGAACGCGATGTCAACGCCATAGGTTACTGCGTCGGCGGCACGTTGCTGGCGGCGGCATTGGCGCTGATGGCTGGGGAAGGCGACGACCGCATCAAGTCTGCGACCTTTTTCACCACGCAGGTCGACTTCACCCATGCCGGTGATTTGAAAGTGTTCGTCGACGAGGAACAGGTCGCGGCGGTGGAAAAGTCGATGAACGAAAAGGGCTATCTCGACGGCACCAAGATGGCCACCGCCTTCAACATGCTGCGCTCAGGCGACCTGATCTGGCCCTATGTCGTCAACAATTACATGCGCGGCAAGGATCCCCTGCCCTTCGACCTGCTCTACTGGAACGCCGATTCGACCCGCATGGCGGCGGCCAACCATTCCTTCTACCTGCGCAACTGCTATCTCGAGAACAACCTCTCGCGCGGGACGATGGAACTTGCGGGCCACACGATCTCGCTCGGCGATGTCACCATCCCAATCTACAACCTCGCCTCCAGGGAAGATCACATCGCGCCGGCGCTTTCAGTGTTCCTCGGTTCGAAATACTTCGGCGGCCCGGTCGAATACGTGATGGCGGGATCGGGCCATATCGCGGGCGTCGTCAATCCGCCCGCATCCAACAAATACCAGTACTGGACCGGCGGCCCGCCGAAAGGCGACTTCGACCAGTGGATGGCCTCTGCCACGGACCATCCTGGGTCCTGGTGGCCGCACTGGCAAAGTTGGATAGAGGCCAAGGACAACACCCGCGTGCCTGCCCGCAAACCCGGCAAGCATATGAAAACCTTGGGCGATGCTCCCGGTACCTATGTCAAGGTGCGTGTGTAACGGACTGTAATGTCTGGTGAGTTGACGCCCCTCTAAAAGCGGGCGAAATGGTGTCGTCAACCATCAAGCAGCCGCAATTCGGCAATCGCTGCAAAAATACTTACAGGCTTGCTGATTTGACACAGGTCTCGTTTCCGGATCGGAGACAAGGGCACCCTGACGCAGACATACCAGTCAGCGCCACGGATATACCCGACCGGGCATCGAGGGGGAATTTGACTTTGAAATCAGCAGGATGGAGCCTCGCAAAGGGAGAACGCCGCGCCATTGTGGCAGCGCTCTGCTCGATGCTTCTGGCCTCCTGCACATCGGCTGGCGACCCGACAATGTCGGTCGGAATGCCCGGCTACAATGCTTCCGCATCGGACATCCAAGCCGCCTCCACGGGCAAGCCCCTCGCCGCTGCCGATTCGTCGTCGCAGGTAGCGACAGAGCAGACGACCGTGATGAGCGAAAGCGACACGGCACTCCCCGAAACGGTTGCCTACGTGCCGATGGCCAAGCCAGGAGCCACTTTCCCGCTCACCATACCGGCGGGCGCGGAAACGATCGCGGGACAGACGCCGCAGTCCTTGCAGCAGCCGGTACAGTCGGCGCAACAGACCGACGCGGTCGCCCAGAAGATCGCCGCCGCCGATGCCGCCGCGACAGCGCCGAAGCCGGTCGCGGCACCGGCGATGAACAATCCGGTCTATGTGACCGCTGGTGAGGCGCCGCTAGCCGAGGCGCCGAGGAAAAAAGGCTTCCTGGCCTCGATGTTTGGCGCCACCCCAGCGTCGGCAACACCCGCTCTGTTGGTCAATACCCGATCGGGCGAACAGACTGCCGTGCAGGCCAAGCCCGCTCAGGCAGCGGCAAAGCCGATCATCACTTTGGCCTCGGCCGATTCCACGGCAAAACCGATACAGTTGGCTTCGACCGGCGGTGATGATGCCGGTCACATCACGGGTAGCGACGCCCTGCCCGGCGTGCGCCAGACAGCCCTGTTCGAGATCAAGCGCAAATCCGGCCTCGACGACGAAAGCGACGTCGACCTCAATGAGGATGAAGGCTCGGGCGGCAGCTATCAGGTTGCGTCCGCCGCCGGCATGGCCCGCCTGGCGCCCAACGGTCTCTTGAAGCAGAATGAGAGTGTCGACGTCGCCTGCCTGAAGCCGTCCCTGGTGCGCGTGCTGAAGACGATCGAAGGCCATTACGGTCGCAAGATGGTCGTCACTTCGGGCTATCGCGACCCGGCCCGCAACCGCCGCGCCAACGGCGCCAAGAATTCGCTGCACATGTATTGCGCGGCCGCCGACATCCAGGTGCCCGGCGTCTCCAAATGGGAGCTGGCGAATTACATCAGGACCATGCCCGGCCGCGGCGGCGTCGGCACCTATTGCCATACCGAATCGGTCCATGTCGACGTCGGCCCCGAGCGCGACTGGAACTGGCGCTGCCGCCGGCGCAGCGGCGGTGACGACGGCTAACAGCGAATTTGACGGACCGAAGCCTGTTGGCAGTCCAGAGTCCTTCCCATGTCGTCACCCCTGGGCGAAGCTCCGTCGCGAAGACCCGAGGATCCATGCTATGCCCTTGGTCGAAGAGCGCAACGAGAGCAGAATTCCGCACGCAGCAACGTGTTGAAGTCGCGGCATGGATCCTCGGGTCTGCGCCGCGTCGCTACGCTCCTTGCTCCGCCCGTGGATGACGAAGCGACTAATGTCACCGCTGATCGCCAAGTCCTGCCGACGCCTCGCGAAATCGCTGATTTGACAGGCTGGAAAAAAGTTGTCCAAGGCGGCACCTAACGGGTTGCCGGCTGCGCGCAACGCCAGTATAAGCCGCTTCGTCTGAGCGCGCCCATCGTCTAGCGGTTAGGACACCGCCCTTTCACGGCGGTAACAGGGGTTCGATTCCCCTTGGGCGTACCAGATCTTTCAAGCACTTAGCTGATTTTCTGCATTTCCCGTCCAACGTTTGGCCAATATCTCACAGCGAATCCGGGCGGAGTCTCCGTGCGATACAGACAAGGAGCTGCCGCCAGCACGATCGCTGACAGACGGCTGGTGGCCGCGAGCAATGTCGTGGCCGCCGCTATCGGAGTTTTTGTTGGTCTGGCCTTGGTGGACTTCCCAGACTTCCATGGACACTGATGATGTATCAGAGGGGCGAGCTTCTTGGAAATCAACTTGCCCCCTTTGAGGAGCGCCTTGCGAAGTGAACACTATCAAGGGCTTGGTGGTCGACTGAGCGCCTTTAAGGTTTTTTCAATATAGCTAAATTAGCATTTGCGAATGCGCTTCTCCGTTCTGCTGTTATGCTGGGCAGGATTCTTCGGTTGGGACTTTGCTACCAACGAAGGAGAGTTCACGATTGGTCTTGGTACGCGAGTTGCCCACCTGATCCACATGATTTCGCGACTTCTGTGAAGACGTGCGCCTGGCCGGCGCCAGGATGACTGGCATGCGGTCGTGGATCGGCGCCACGTCTCCTTCATCACCAGCCCTTTCCGCCTCTGCGCGAAAAGCGGTGGACCGTAACCAACCGTGATCTTCATGCATACTCACTAATGTAGTCTTTGTTTCAGCCGGCTCCCCACCCGAGTCGGCTAGGCCCGGCGGTTCATCCCAACACTACCCCAACGAGGAACTGTCGGGCCGCTAAGGGCAAGCATCAGCCTTGCGCTTCTCAGGCGTCAACGCGTGGTTCGTGAACCGCAGGTTTTTGCCATCGCGGCCGGCTGCACGGCATTCGTGACAGAAGACGACCTTGATCAATCCCCAATGCATGCAGGAATGATCCGGCCCGAGCCTCCGACCATGACCCAAGTTGGGTCCGTTTGTTGGCCCCGGAATTGCAAGTCCTTATATTCTAATTTAGACGACGCTTGCACTCCTCCCTTGATCACGCGATGCTCGGTTTGGGCAATAAAGGGGCGGGGTTTTGCGTAGATTCTGACACGTCGTGTCATCGCGCACCGCATGGAGCGCATGATCACAGACTTATTTCTCGCTGGCGTCGCCGGTTTCTCAATCCTCATTCCGCTTTACTTCATCCTCAAATGACAACCCGGCTGGCTCTCTCGGTCATGTCGGGATCGTGGATCGGCGCGACGCAGGCTGATACAACGCTGAGAGACAGGGGGTCGAGGGGCGGCACCGCGTCGGCAATATTGCGGGATGCGGCGCCCACTGCAGCCGATGCACATGCCTTTCACCAGCCGCTCGGCTCCTCGATCTTGTCGAGCAGACGGGCCGGTGGTTAAATGGAATGCGAAGGGAGCGCTAATATGGCAGTTGACCTTTCGGCGAATACACGCGCTCCTGCGGCAACGCCCCCGAAATATCTCTTTGGTCCGCTCGCGGACTTTCTGATGCTTGGCGGCAGCGCGTTCCTGATCTTGCCGGCGCTGTACTTCGTGCCACTGAGGTACGAAGGGCCGGTGGCGGCGACGATGCTTTTCCTGGCTTATCTGATCAACTATCCGCACTTCGCCCACTCATACCAGCTCTTCTACCGCAATTTCGGGCGGAAGTTGCGCGGCGACGGATACGACAGGACCCTCCAGATCCGCTACATCTTCGCCGGCATCGTCGTTCCCCTGCTCATGGGCGCATTTTTTGCCTACAGCTCGATAACGGCGGACGCCCGGCTGCTGGGAAACGCAACCAATGCGATGTTCTTTTTCGTGGGCTGGCACTACGTCAAGCAAGGCTACGGCATATTGATGGTGGATGCCGTCCTGAAGCGCAGGTTCTTCTCCGATCCGGACAAGAAAATCCTGCTGATCAACAGCTATGCCGTCTGGCTGTTCGCATGGCTTCAGACGAACGCGGCGTTCAGCCAGGGAAAATACCTGGGGCTGGAATATTATACGTTTGCCACCCCTGCATGGCTCAATGCGATTGCGCTGTCGGCCGCGGCCGCTTCCACGGCAGCCGCTGCCGTGATGCTGATCAATCGTTGGAGCAGGAATGACGGCAGCCTGCCGTATAACGGCGTCATCGCCTACATCGCGTCGCTATACCTTTGGATTCTGATCGTAAGGACAAATCCACTCTGGCTGCTCGTGGTGCCGGCGCTCCATTCCTTGCAATATCTGGCGGTGGTCTGGCGTTACCAAAGCAATGTCGAGCGTGACGGGCGAAGTGCCGAAGAAGTGTCGCCATCCAAAATCCTGTCCATCCTTGGTCCGGCCTACAGGGTGCGGCTTCTGGAGTTCATCAGTGCTGGCCTCCTCCTCGGCGGTCTGGGTTTCTGGCTGATTCCGACCGCGCTGACGGCCCTTGTTCCCTATGACCGGGAAGTCCTGGGATCGTCGCTGTTCTTCTTCATCGTGCTGATTTTCATCAACGTGCACCACTACTTTCTAGACAATGTGATGTGGCGCCGCGGCAACCCCGAGGTGTCGAAATATCTGTTCCGTTAGCGCTTTTTGCGCTCGAGCGGAATCGCCTGGCATAATGCGGAGATGGACCGGGGATGGGATCCACTCCCGCCCGATCCGCCAGTCCATCAGCTTTGGAATTTTGGAGGCCTCGCCTCGGAATCGAACCGAGGCTTCCGAGATTTGCAGTCTCTAGCGTAGCCGCTCCGCCACGAGGCCATACGTGCCTTGGTAGCGGGCAGAAGTTTAAAGATTCTTGACGTCTTGGGTAAAAATTTCGACAATGCCCGTTGTGGAAAAGAGCCTGTCACGCTGCGGAAAAGAGCGGCCCAGGACGCCTTTGCCAGATTTGAATTGAATGCCCGTCGACGAGGGGAACTCATGCAGCCTGACCGCGGCCTTGAGGCCAACAGCTTCGCGGTCTGGCAGACTACGTGGCTAACTGCCGACCAGTGGCACGGTAACGGTGGTCGCGTAGTTGATCGGGTAGGCGTTGAAATATGGGAAATCTATCACGAACGCATAGGCAGCGGTCAGGTGCGCCATGCGAAAGCCGCCGCTCGCCGGGTCGGTGGCGATCGTGACGTTCACATTCCTCAGACCCAGCGCAAGCAGTTTCTGCGTCGCGATCGCCTGGATGTCGGCCTGGGTCAGCGTGTTGTTAAGCTGCAGGGACCGTGCGGACGCCTCCAGCGTGTAACGAACGCTGGAAGCCGAATTCATAGACCAGCCGAAGGCGAAGATTCCGAATAGCAGCATGATAAGGAACGGTGCGATCAGCGCGAATTCGAGCGCGGCTCCGCCCGATCGATCGGCCCTGAAGCCTCCCGCATTACCGAACACGGATCAGCTCCTGCTGGCCGATCGTGCTGGGGGCGGAAAAGACGCCGAAGGTGAAGGGCGGAGTCCACGTCGCCGATGCGTCGATCTGGACAAAGACCGACGGTGCCTTCGGCCCGCTGCACAAGGTCGAGGCGACGACCACGGTCGTCCCGCATTTGTAGATCCGACTCAGCGTAACCTGACCGTCGTCCGGCATCCTCTCCCAGTTCGCCAGTGCCGCGGCCCGCGTCGCGCTGTCGTCGGCGGAGCCCGCCAAGACCATGTTCGCTGCCGTCTTCACGCCGGCGCGCATCGACAGCGAACTCGTGACGTATGACCAGCCGTCGGCGATGCCGAGCAGTACCAGACACAGGATCGGCAGGACCATCGCGAACTCAACCGCGGCACCGCCCGCGTCTTCGCGAATGGCTGAGGTCAATCGATAGGCCCCGCGCTTCATTCGACAATCGCCACTGACGCCGCCGCGGGAATGTCCTTCATTCCCAGACTCGAGCAGTCCTGGTTGATCGTGGAATTGCCAGACCACTGGATAGTGTCGGCCACAATCTGCGTGCAGCCATTCTTGCCTGAGAAGTTGCCGAGGTAGTTGACCTGCTGCTTGGGGAAATAGATGGCGCCGGTCAGCAAGGATGTTGCCGTACCGTTGAAGGTGCTCTGCGCCGCCGCGCCTGTCCTGTCGCCGTAGAACAGCATGCCGGAATAGGTGCCCGACTGCGGCGCGCTGAGCGTCACGTTGGCGTTTCCGTTCATGCTGACGGTGCTGCTGCCGGCCATGAAGATGGTTACGCCGTCGCCCTGGATGACCGCGCCCGCGTTGATTTTCAAATTGCCCTGCACGACATAGACGCCGGGCGAAAGCGTGACATTGCCGGAGAGGTCCATGCCACTGCAATAAGTCCCGGGCTGGATTGTTTGCGTTGTCTTATTGCCTTTGAGATTCTGGCATGGGTTGCTGGCGGCGGGCGCTGGCACGCTGGCGAACGGATCGGATACGGGCAAGGCCTGGGTGATCGGAGAGTTGCAGACCGTCGTCACCGGATTGTTCAGCACGACGCCGCCCGCCGATATCAGGCAATCGACCTGGAGGGCCGCCGAGCCCTGAAGCCGGATGGCGTCCGGGGCGATCGAATTGGACGTCACCACGCAACCAGTGACCTTCACGCTGGTATTGCCGGAAAACAATACAGCCTGCGAGGCGGTCGGATCGAGCGCGGTCATGCAGGCCTTCGAGGCGTTGGTGATGAGCGCCACCGCCCTCGCCCGCTCCGGCACCTTGCCCTGCGTGAAGACGGAGGTGAACATCCGGTCGAGGTTCTGGTCGAGGATCACCTCGACCGCCTTTTTGGCAGCATTCGGCCCTGATGTCGGTGGCGTGTTGACGACGATGGTGCCGTTCCCGAGGCCGTTGTCGGTCGCCGACTGGGTCGCGGCCGCCGTGATCGATGCCGTGTCGGACCCCGCGAGCTTTTCCAGCGCACCGGCATAGGCGGCCGCGTCGGCCGTGGCCTGCAGTTTTAGGCTGCTGTAATACCAGTAGGAGGTCTCGACGCCGAAACCCGCCGCACCGACGACGATCGGCAAGGCTAGGGCGAAGATCGTGGCGACATTCGCGTTCCTACCCCGGCGGATGCCGTCCGCCAGGTGCCGAATCCGGGTGAAGCAGTTGAAGCCCATAGCATAAATTAGTAAGCACGCATGTATGAAGGAACGGCTAAAAAGTTCGGTCGATTTTTGGTGAGGATGTACAATCGCCTCGACAAGGCCGACAGGCAGGCATCATCGCGGCCGATTGGACCGCGGCAACCAAAGGCCCCGTAGGAGCGCATAGCCGGCTGACAATAATTTTTTCAGGCGGACAGGCTTGGCGTCGCCTCGACCGTCGGGGCAGCCAAAAGCTCGCGCTGCACGGCTAGGAAGAACCTGCGAACTTCGTCACTGGCTGCCGTTCTGTCCCTGCCGGATCCGACCACGAAATCGAGCAGCTCCGCCGCTTTTGCCTTCCAGAACGAGGTGGCGGTCTCGCCATGCAGATTGCCGAGCTTGGCGGCAACTTCCCTGACCAGGAACAGCTGACGATCGATCGGGAACGCACGGACTTTTTCTGGGGACATCTTCCGAACCATGAGACTGACGCAACGAATCAACCATTGCAGAACAAGCAATGGCTAACCGCGAAGGTGGAAACGGAAGCTTAACGGCGCCGGCTGATGCATCACCGCACGCGAATTGTCAGGCGCACTCGAAGCTGAACGGGTTCTCCCCATTCGAAGCGGCCTTCAGGCTTGCAGTGCGCTCGCCTCGCCGCCGCGCTTGCGTGGCGCCATCATGTCGCCGGCCATCACTCCGGTGACGCGGCAGAACGCCATGAATGCCCGGCAGGCGTCTTCGGTCTTGACCACATCCACGGTCGCGCCAAAACAGGCATTGAAGGCTTTCTGATACACCGGTCCCTGCCGGCGTGCCGGCCAGTCCTGCAGAAAATCGAGCGCCTGTTCGACGCTGTAGATTTCCTCGACGGGCAAGCCTGGGCCTGGTGCGATGCGTACCGGCACCTCGAATTGCAATCTGTCCATCCGACATCTCCCGACCGGCATCGCCCAGCAACGCCGCTCGTCGTCAAAAGTTGCTTTGTCCGCTTTGTGCCGCGGAAATGTGTCGTCACTGCGGAAAGCTGCCTCCTTTGCCGCGGCTGGCAAAGGCAAGGCCTGCCGTCATCGGCCATTCGGCGCACCCGGTTGCATTGGATTGATCCGAAAAACGACGCGCCGCACCACCAATGCGCGGCCCTCGACCGCCGCACGGGTCGCGACGCGAAATAGTTTGGAATGGGGATGAACGTGCGGTCCAGGATCGCCTCGGCGAGCGAAAATCCGGGCGGCTCGGGCCACATCAGGCAGTTCGTCCTTGAACCTTTCGCCCCCAAGTGCCAAATCTGATGGCATCTTCGCGCCTGCGCTCCTGCGGCGCGCCACCTTCTATACGGACAAAATGGTCACCTATCTCGACGCCGCCACGGCACCGCTCAGAAACACCGGCCAGATCCGCCTCTATGGCGAGGAAGGCTTTGCCGGCATGCGCAAGGCATGCGACCTCACCGCGCGCTGCCTGGACGAACTGGCGCCGATGGTCGGCCCCGGGGTCACCACCGACACCATCGACCGCTTCGTCTTCGAATTCGGCATGGACCACGGCGCACTGCCGGCCACGCTCAACTATCGCGGTTACACGAAATCGTCCTGCACCTCGATCAACCATGTCGTCTGTCACGGCATTCCCGACAACAAGCCGCTGAAGGATGGCGATATCGTCAACATCGACGTGACCTACATCCTCGATGGCTGGCACGGCGATTCCTCGCGCATGTATCCGGTCGGCACGATCAAGCGGGCTGCCGAACGCCTGCTCGAGGTCACCCACGAATGCCTGATGCGCGGCATCGCCGCCGTCAGGCCAGGAGCGCGTACCGGTGCCATCGGCGCTGCCATCCAGACTTACGCCGAAGCCGAGCGCTGCTCGGTGGTGCGCGATTTCTGCGGCCACGGCGTCGGCCAGCTCTTCCACGACGCACCCAACATCCTGCACTACGGCAATGCCAATGAAGGAGTGGAAATGCGCCCCGGCATGATCTTCACCATCGAGCCGATGATCAACCTCGGCCGGCCGCATGTGAAGGTTCTGTCGGATGGCTGGACGGCAGTGACACGTGACCGCTCGCTGTCGGCGCAATATGAGCACACGATCGGCGTGACCGACGCCGGCTGCGAGATTTTCACACTGTCGCCCAAAAAGCTCGACCGTCCCGGCTTGCCGGCTTAGCAGGCCGCAGCGAGGTCTTGGCCTCTATTGCCTGAGTCCGCTCGGTCAATAGCGGCCTATTTCCAGCGTTTGCGTGGCCGCCAGTCTTCGTCCTCGTCCTGGTCTCGGAACCACCGCATTATTTCCCGGCAACTGCGCGGACGGCCATCGCTGACCCTGCCATCGGTGCAGGGATCATAGCGTTCGCGCGGGTAATAGTCGTGACGCTCCCGATAACGCTCCCGCCGATCCAGCATGCGCAGGAGCTCCCGGCAGTTATGCGGCCTCCCGTCGCTGTAACGGCCGTCCGTGCAGGGATCATCATATCGGATCAAATGGATCGGCAGGTTCCGACCAGGACGGCTACCGGCGGATACGGCATCGATCACCGGGGCAGCCATTGCGGGACTGAAGCTCAAAAGCAGCCCGGCTGACAGCAGGATACGAATGAGCCTGGGCATCTTGGTTGTCTCCGAATGTGGCGTCATCAACGACGACACCGCGAACTTGCGCCACTCCCATTGCCGCAACATTGCGCGAAAGGCGGAGCCGCTCATTCCTTGCCGCCGAAAAGACCTCGACCGCCCTTACCCGCCGTCCTAGTATTTCGCGGGGATCAGCGATCATTGCCAGCTGCGGGCTGGATATGGGCGGCACATGGCGACACAAGGCGACGATGACGAGCGGAGTTTTTTCTCCGAGGTGCCGGTGCGGCCGGCGGCGAGAGCCAAGGCGGCAATCGATGAAAAGCCGCATTATCTCGGCCATCGCGATCGTCTGCGCGAGCGCTTTGCCTCGGCCGGTCCGGATGCCTTGCCCGACTATGAGCTTCTGGAGCTCCTGCTCTTCCGCCTGATCCCGCGCGCCGACACCAAGCCGGTCGCCAAGGCGCTGCTGGTCCGCTTCGGCACCCTGGCCGAAGTGCTTGGCGCGCCCGTCGGCCTGTTGCAGGAGGTCAAGGGCATCGGACCGACCGTAGCGCTCGAGCTGAAGGTCGTCGCGGCGACCGCACAGCGCAT
Organism: Mesorhizobium sp. ES1-3; assembly: GCF_020164795.1. Lineage (NCBI taxonomy): Bacteria > Pseudomonadati > Pseudomonadota > Alphaproteobacteria > Hyphomicrobiales > Phyllobacteriaceae > Mesorhizobium > Mesorhizobium sp. ES1-3. The sequence goes on along the minus strand of NZ_JAIUGW010000002.1, from coordinate 56,321 downwards.
GGCGCGCGGCGAGGTCCATGGCCGCGAAGTGCTGGCCTCATGGCAACAGCTTCTCGACTATTGCCGCTCGGCCATGGCGTTCGAGGCGCGCGAGCAGTTCCGCATCCTGTTTCTGGACAAGAAGAACGCGCTGATATCAGACGAGGTGCAGCAGACAGGCACGGTCGACCACACGCCCGTCTATCCCCGAGAAGTGGTCAAGCGCGCGCTCGAACTGTCGGCCACCGCGATCATCCTGGTCCACAACCACCCCTCCGGCGACCCGACGCCATCGCGCGCCGATATCGAGATGACGAAAGAGATCATCGAAGCAGCCAAGCGGCTGGGTATTTCCGTCCACGACCACATCATCATCGGGCGAAAGGGCTATTCCAGCATGAAGGGGTTGTTGCTGATCTAGGCCGTGGTAACGATTTAGCTATTTGAGCCAGATAGCGATAGCGGCGAGTTTGACGAAGCCCATGAAGTTGGCGAGCAGTTTGTCGATGGTGAGCACCTCCGGTAACAATTAACGGGCTCTTCCCATTCAACGGGACATGCTTTTGATCATGCTCCGTTGATCAGCGTTTTGAAAACTCCGTCACGATATCCAGAAATAGCTGGTCACTGGCAGGCAATGCGGGTCCGCGCCAGGCCGCAGCCAATGGCAAGGAGGGTGGATCCGGGACAACCGGGCGGAACGTCACGCCGGGCCGCGCCACCTTCGCGATGCCCGCGGTCACGAAACCAAGACCCGCACCGGCGACCACCAGCCCTGTCAGCGTCGTCATGGGTGTCACCTCCTGGACGATTCTCGGACTGATGCCCTCGGCTTGGAACAGGGCAATGACGCGGTCGTAGATGCTGGGGCCGATGCTGCGCGGCGCTAGCAGGAATGGCTCCCCCTCCAGATCGGCGATCCTGATCGCCGGTTGGTCGGCAAGCCGGTGTGTCGCCGGCAGCGCCAGGAAAAGGGCTTCGTCGGGCAAATCGAGAACGACGAGGTCCGGCGCGGAAAGCGGCGGATGGAGGACGCCCAGATCGATCTCGCCGGCCGACAAGGCGGCTTCCAGCGATGGTGAATTCATTTCGATGAGGTCCACCTCGACATCCGGATAGCGCCGGTCTTGCGGTTTTTCGCGTCATCAAGGGCGACCGGCCGGCACTAAAGCAAATCGGGCGCATCCCTTTGCCCCACGGCGTCCACCATGTCGATCTGGCACGGTAGGGGCAAGCGCGAAGGAATTTTTCGGATCAATCTTCCGGTGGCGACAGCCCAAAAGGCTGCCCCTTTTCGCAATCACGGCGGATCGGTCTTGCAACTGCCTGCAATCTGGCTGACCGCCTCACCGAAGCCGGCCAGGTCGAAATCGGCCTGACCGCGCCCGGACAGCAGTCCGAAGCGCCACGATAGAAGCAGGCGGTTTGCCGGAACCAGGCGCTTGATGCCATCGGCGCCGTCGCGCATCAATAGCCTGCCGCGTGTACCGACGGACCAGCTCTCTTCGAATTTGCTGTCCCTGTCGATCGTGACCGACATGGTGATTCTTCGGCTGGCGGAGACCGCGTCGTTCAATTGCAGCCATTCGGTCCAGGCCGGCTCGCCGTCCGCGCGGCAGGCAATGGTCAGCACCGGGCTGTAGCTCAGCGCGCCGCCCCCGGTGATCAGCTTGTTGGTGGCATAGACCGACGCGGTGACGAGGCCGTCATTGCCGGTGGCGAAACGCCAATTGTCCGTGCCGGCCCCGGCAGCGCCGAAGGCCAAGGCAAGGAAAAGCACCGTGGCGGCGGCGCGCCTCATTTCCACGAACACCCGCAACGACATCACCAATTACCTCTGGTCTTCCAACCAACCAGATAATGATCAAGGCTTCGTACCGCCACCGGTGCCCATCAAGAACGAATCCGATGTTGCAGTTTCGCAACGAAAAAGGCCGCCCGGAGGCGGCCTTTCGAAATCCGTTGGAACGTCCGGTCTATTCGGCGTCCTTGGCCGCCTTTTTCTTCGGTGCGGCCTTCTTCTTCGGCTCTTCCGCGTCGTCGGCTTTCTTGTCGTCAGCCTTCTTCGCGGTGGCCTTCTTGGCCGGCTTCGCCTTGGTCGCGGTTTCGGCCTCCTCGTCGTCGGCCATCAGCTCTTCCTTGCTGACCTTGACGTCGGTGACCGAGATCTGCTCGAGCAGGTGGTCGACGACCTTCTCCTCGAACATCGGCGCCCTGAGCGCGTTGAGCGCCTCGGGGTTGCTGCGGTAGAACTCGAAGGCTTCCTGCTGCTGGTTGGCCGGGAAGCGGCGAACCTGCTCGAACAGGCCGCGCTGCAGTTCCTCGTCCGACACGGTGACGCCGGCCTTCTCGCCGATCTCGGCCAGCACGAGGCCAAGGCGCACGCGGCGCTCGGCAAGGCGCATATATTCGGCGCGCGCCTCTTCCTCGGTCGTTTCTTCGTCGGCAAAGGTGCGGCCGGCGGCTTCCAGGTCACGGTTGACCTGTGCCCAGATGTTGTTGAATTCCGCCTCGACGAGCTTCGACGGCGCTTCGAACGAATAGGCAGCATCGAGCTGGTCGAGCAACTGGCGCTTCACCTTCTGGCGCGTCATCGAGCCGAACTGGTTCTCGATCTGGCCGCGCACGATGTCACGCAGGCGCTCGAGCGATTCCAGGCCAAGGTTCTTGGCGGTCTCGTCGTTGATTTCCAGTTCGCCGGGCTTCGACACTTCCTTGACGGTGACGTCGAAGGTCGCTTCCTTGCCGGCCAGATGCGCCGCCTGGTAGTTTTCCGGGAACGTTACGGTGACCTGCTTCTCGTCGCCGGCCTTGGTGCCGATCAGCTGTTCCTCGAAGCCCGGAATGAATTCCTTGGAGCCCAGCACCAGCGGCTGGTCGTTGCCGGCGCCGCCAGCGAAAGCCTCGCCGGCGATCTTGCCGACATAGTCGATCGAGACGCGGTCGCCCTCTGCGGCCTTGCCGGTCTTCGGCTCGTAGCTGCGTGCCGATTCGGCGACGCGCTTGACCTGGTCGTCGATTTCCGAATCCGGAACGTCGAACACCTGGCGTGTCACCTTGATGTCGGAGAAATCCTTGATTTCGATCGCCGGAATGACCTCGTAGTTGAGGCGGAACTCGAAGTCGGCGCCGCCGGCCAGGATCTTCTCGGCTTCCTTCTCGTCCTCGGTCATGATGACCTCGGGCTGCATGGCGGCCTTTTCGCCGCGCCCGGTGATGATCGAACGGGTCGAGTCGTTGAGGATCTCGTTGACCACTTCGGCCATGAACGACTTGCCATAGACCTTGCGCAGGTGCTGCACCGGCACCTTGCCCGGACGGAAGCCGTTGATGCGAACCTTGTTGCGGGCGTCCGACAGCCGCGCCATCAGCTTGGCCTCCATGTCACCGGCCGGCACGGTGATCTTGATCTCGCGCTTGAGACCGGAATTGAGTGTTTCGGTGACCTGCATCGTAAAACCTTTGTTTTCACCAATGAGGCTGCCAAACGGCTCCCTGCCGTTTACAGCCTGCCGGTAATTCTTGCCGGGAATGGCTTTTGGTACGGAACCTGGCGATTTGACCGGAAATGCGGCTCAAACTCTCCCAAACTGCGTTCCAAAATGTGAATAAGTTCTTGTTTTTCCTACTTCTTATCACATCTTGTAGAAGCGGATCGTCGCGTCCCGTCACATTTGACACGCCTTTTGTCACAGGCGAGCCCAATTTTCAACAGTCTTCGCGTTTAGGCGAATAACCACATTTCGGCCCTGACCCGACATGTTGTCTCCGACATTGACAGAATGATGGCTACATGGGATTGCCGGGTCACGCGGGTATGGCGGAACTGGTAGACGCACCAGATTTAGGTTCTGGCGAGAGATCGTGGGGGTTCGAGTCCCTCTACCCGCACCACTGCCGGTGTGAAACGATGAAGCAGACCTGCCCCATACATCTTGGTGGCGCGCTCCTGGTCCTTCTCCCGCTTGGGATTGACCCGGGGCGAAATCTACCGGTAACTGTCCGGGTCCTTGGCCTTATCGGTCTGGCAATTGACCTTACGCTGAACGGCCTTGCGATAAGCGTCTTCAAACACGCGGATTGCCCTCTCGAACTTGGCCTGATTGGGCGCCAAGTGTCTATCTAGCCCGTGATACAAAAGGATGGAGACAGCCATCATGGCTTTTCCACTTTCGCTTGGCCTCAGCGCCGGGCACCTTTTCAATACACCATAGATGTTTCCTGAAATTGCCGCGGCCCGATGCAATTTTCCATCTGACATACGAGCCAAGTAACTGATGTTTTGCTCCTCCTGCCCGGCTGAAGCAGTCGAAGATGTGAAGCAGATTCCTGCGATGAGTATTATCAAAATCCGGTTCAAGCGTTTCCCCCTCTATTGCAGCCAAACCGCCCCTGGCAATCAACAGCTATCATAAGCTACCCCCAGCCTCCAAAGCCTGCCAGCGGCGAACATTCTCGCTATTCCGGCGGCTCACCTGTATATTTCCGACACTGATGGCGGCATGTGTACGGGTGGCAAAATCAAGAGCGCGGTTTTCGAGTGTCACGACAGCTTCGATTGTTAGCGGTCAACCGACTTTGGCAGGTTGCTGCTGCTTCTAGAAAAGCGGCTCCTCGAACAGCGTCTTGTCGCCATCCACCAGCGCCTTGATCTGCGCCGTGCCATCGGCGGCGAGCGCCAGCTTGATGCCGAACGGCCGCGCCCGCATGTCGTTCTGGATCGCCAGCCCCTCGCCTTCCGGCAGATAGAAGCGTTCGATGCCGTAATCCGGCGCGATCGTCATGCCTTCGCCGCGAAGGTCCCAACCGGCGGCGACATGGCCCGAAATGTCGGCCTCCTCTGCACCGGCCGGCGCCGGCGCCTTGCCGAACCAGGCTGTGGTCGGGGTCCAGTACCCATCGGCGCCCTTCTTCAGCCGGACCACGATCGGCGTGTCGTCGCTCGAGAATTTGCCCTCGGGAATGTTAGCGATCATCTTCACCGGCATGCGCGAGATGTCATAGCCGAGGATGATATAGTCGCCGCGCAAGAGATCATGAGGGTCGACCGGTTCGATCTTCAACAGCACTTCCTTGCCGTTGCGCAGGATCGCCGCCCGTCCGGCGATGATCCAGCTCAGGAATCCGATCTGGACGAGCGCCAGCACGAGTGCCGCGATGACAAGCCTCTTTCCAGTCATCATGCCGTGGCTCCCGCGGTGACTGGACCCTTCATGCGTTTTTCGACGCGGATGATGACGATCGCAAGCGCGCCGAGGAGCACCGCGGCGGCCAGGAAGAAGCCGGCCGTATCGAGCATCGACTGCAAGGTCACGACATAGATGACGGCGAGTTCGAAGGCGAAGCCGAGATAGGCGAGCCAGCGCAGCCCCCGGCTCTCACGCCCTGCGAACACGATAGCCGCGACGATGCCGGCGAGAGCTACGACCGAGGCAATGGCGAAGCCGCTGTTGTAGGTGCTTTCGTCAGCCAGTTCGAACTGGATGATGGCCAGGCCGGTGAGGAAGCCCAGCAATGCGTGCAACGGCAAGTGGCCGCCGAGTTGCACGATCCTGTCGACAGGTTCCGTTGCAAAGACGGTGGCAGCGAAAAGCACGACAGAGACAATGACCAGCGGGATCGCTACCGGCAGCGTCTCGTGGTCCATCGCCAGCAATACGAGATAGAAGAGCAGCGACAGGATGATCAGGTGCCGCGCTGGCTGGCTGCGGGTCCAGAACGAGACGGCAAACAGCACGACCGCCATGACGACGAAGGCATGCGGAAATTCGCTACGGCTGTAATAGTCGAACCCTTTCAGGAACAGCCAGGCGTCGGCGATACCGACCGCTGCCACGGTCAGCGGGTTGGAGCGCAGCGCTACCGCCGCCAGCGCCGTACCGCCGCCCCAGGTGACCAGCGCGGAAGCCTCGTCGCCGGACAAATGGTACATCTGGCCGATCAGCGCGATCGAGCCGCCGAACGCGGCCGCGGCAATGATCCACAGCGCTTCGCCGATTGCCGCGTGGTCGCGCGTCTTCAGCACCGCGCCGCCGACATAGCCGCCGAGAATGACGGCAAAGAGTGCTGTCACCCGCGCCAGGCGCGGGATCGCATCCCAGTTGGCAGCGACGAAGATCAGGACGGCCGCTCCAAAGAGAAGGGCCGCCAGCATTGCGAGGATCGAGCCGAAGCTGAGCGACTGGCGTGCGTTGACCTCGACGTCGCGCCTCAGCACATCAGCCGTCGAGGCGTCGATCAGTCCGGCCTGCCGCCATCGCTCGATGTCGGCACTGATCCGTGTCGAATACCCCGCCATGTCCTCTCTCCCCCACCCGGTCGCCATTTTAGCCGACGCAGCCAAACCGTTGACGTCACGGCACTTTCTGATTCTGGCTTCTTTGTGTCAGGTCCGTGAAGCCGCGTTAATGTTGCATTGCACAATTTGCATTGCTGCCATGCAGCCATAGCGCTTTTAAATCGATATGGGTCCCCCTATTTATGGTTCGTACACAAACGGAATGATCCGCAAGAAAGACGAAACGAGAACTACCATGAACTTGATCCGCAACTACCGCAACTGGCGCCGCTACCGGGACACCGTTTCCGAGCTGAGCCGCCTGAGCAACCGTGAACTGACCGACCTCGGCATCAGCCGCAGCGACATTCCTTACGTCGCTCGCAAGGCGGTCTAATTCTTCGGACCGCGAATGGTCCGAATCAGTTTTGAGAAGAGCATGACAATGAACCTGATCCGCAACTATCGTAACTGGCGCGTTTATCGCGAGACGGTTACCGAGCTGGGTCGCCTTTCGAACCGCCAGCTGCATGATCTCGGTATCGTCCGCGACGAAATCAAGATCGTCGCCCGCAAGGCGATCTAAACGACGGAATTTCGTCCGGGTCGACCTCCTCCCCGACCTCGACGAATACGGTTAGCCCTTACCTCCTCCCAAGGGTTGACCACCAAAACGGCGCCCGCCGCACCTCCTCCCGCGGCGGGCGTTGTTCCCCAAAAAGGGTTTTGCCCCTTTTGAAAGATAGCAAAAGAGATTTCGTCAAAGCCGACCTCCTCCCCGGCAATGACGAATAGGTCCAACCTTCACCTCCTCCCGAGGGTTGGCCACCCAAACGGCGCCCGCCGCACCTCCTCCCGCGGCGGGCGTTGTTTCCCCAGGGCAAAACGAATTTTGCCCCAGAGGCTTCGCCCTCTTTAAAGATGCGAAAAGAATTTCGTCTGAGCCGACCTCCTCCCCGGCGATGACGAATATGGTCGGCCTTCACCTCCTCCCGAGGGTCGACCCCCAAAACGACACCCGCCGGACCTCCTCCCCCGGCGGGTGTTGTTGTTTTCAGGGGCGGGCTTTCCCGACCAGGCGTTTCGCGCGCGCGACAATTGCAATCGCCGCGGCAAGCGATTATTCCGGCGCCATGAGCAAAAATCCCATCCATATCATCGGCGGCGGGCTCGCCGGTTCCGAAGCGGCATGGCAGGCCGCCGAGGCCGGCGTGCCCGTCATCCTGCATGAAATGCGCCCGGTTCGCGGCACCGACGCCCACAAGACCGATGGCCTGGCCGAACTCGTCTGTTCCAATTCCTTCCGCTCCGACGACGCCGAAAACAACGCCGTCGGCCTGCTGCATGCCGAAATGCGGCTGGCCGGCTCGCTGATCATGAGCGCCGGCGACGCCAACCAGGTGCCGGCCGGCGGCGCGCTGGCCGTCGACCGCGACGGTTTTTCCGATGCGGTGACGAAAAAGCTTGAAGCACATCCGCTGATCACCATCGAGCGCGAGGAAGTTCCCGGCCTGCCACCGGCGGAGTGGGATCAGGCGATCATCGCCACCGGGCCATTGACCGCGCCCTCCCTTGCCCAATCGATCGCCGAGGCGACCGGCGCCGACGCGCTGGCCTTCTTCGATGCCATTGCGCCGATCATCCATTTCGACACGATCGACATGGACACCTGCTGGTTCCAGTCGCGCTACGACAAGGTCGGGCCTGGCGGCACCGGCAAGGACTACATCAACTGTCCGATGGACAAGGAGCAATATTTCGCCTTCGTGCAGGCCCTGGTCGACGGCCAGAAGACGGAGTTCAAGCAGTGGGAAGGCACGCCCTATTTCGACGGTTGCCTGCCGATCGAGATCATGGCCGAACGCGGCGTCGAGACGCTGCGCTACGGACCGATGAAGCCGATGGGCCTGACCAATGCGCACAACCCGACGGTGAAGGCCTATGCCGTCGTCCAGCTGCGCCAGGACAACGCGCTGGGCACGCTCTACAACATGGTCGGCTTCCAGACCAAATTGAAGCATGCCGAGCAGGTGCGCATCTTCCGCACCATTCCGGGCCTCGAAAACGCTGACTTCGCCCGTCTCGGCGGCCTGCACCGCAACACCTACATCAACTCGCCGACCTTGCTCGACGGCTCGCTGCAGCTGAAGTCGCGGCCGGGCCTGCGCTTTGCCGGCCAGATCACCGGTTGCGAGGGCTATGTCGAGAGCGCCGCGATCGGCCTGCTCGCCGGACGCTTCGCGGCCGCCGAGCGGCTTGGCCACGCACCGTCGCTGCCGCCGCTCACCACGGCGTTCGGCGCCCTGCTCAACCACATCACCGGCGGCCACATCGTCTCCGACGATGAGCCCGGCAAGCGTTCCTTCCAGCCGATGAATGTCAATTTCGGCCTGTTCCCACCGGCCGAAGCGCAGAAAGTCGAAGGCCGGCGCCTGCGCGGCAAGGACAAGACCATAGCCAAAAGGCATGCCATCACGTCGCGCGCGCGGGCCGATTGCCGGCAATGGCTGGGTTTGCCGGCGCCAACGGCTGAGGCGGCGGAATAACGGATTGCCGCATCTGTTGGATCAGAGTGATAAGTAGTATAGTATCCTACTTATCCTAGGAGCCGCACAATGGAATCCGCCGAGAAACTATCCGTCACCGTCACGCCCGCCATGGCACGTATGATCCGAGAAAAAGTCGAGGATGGCTCTTTCGGCTCAGCGAGCGAGGTCATCCGGGCTGCCCTTCGCGCTTTCCAGCGCGAAGAAGAGGAACATGCCGAGCGTATGGCCTCGATCCGGGCGCGCGTGAAGGCATCGATCGAAGACACAAGACCAGGCGTCCCGCTGGATGAAGCGATCGAGCGAGTAAAGAAGCGAATCTCGGAGCTGGCGAGAGAGAGCGATGATCCAGCGTCTCGCCGTCATTCTTAGCCAAGAGGCACTCGCCGATCTGGATTCGATTGCCAGCTATATTCTCGACCAGAGCGGAAGCGAGCGCGTAGCCATTCAATTCGTCGACCGGATCAAGCTTCGCTGCCAGAGCATCGGCAATGCGCCTCGCGGCGGGCGGTCCCGCGACGACATCGTGCCGGGCTTGCGGACCGTTCCATTCGAACACTCGGCCGTCATCGCCTATGTGATCGACAACGACCTCGTGCACATCGTCAAAATATTCTACGGCGGCCGCGACTATGAAACGCTGATGCGTGATGGCGGGTCGAGCGGGCCATCGTAGCAGAACTATTCCGCTGGCTCGACGCTTGCCGACGGCAATCCCGGCTTGCCCGCCTCGCCCGGATTTCTCCGAACATATGCCGCCTTCAGCGTTTCCGAGGTTTCGCGCGAGCCGTCATGGCTCCAGCCTGGCGGCTTGATCAGGTAGTTCAGACGCTCGCGCAGCGTCAGATCGGGTGCGAAGGCATCTCTGAACATGCCGATCCATTCGTGGAATGCCACCTTCAGCGGGTTGAAGGTGCCCAGATTCCTGACGATGCCGTAGCGCGGCCGGTCCTCTTCCAATTCCTCGACGAAGGTGCCGAACATGCGGTCCCAGATGATCAGCGTGCCGGCGTAGTTGGCGTCGAGATAGCGCGGGTTGGTGGCGTGGTGGACGCGGTGATGTGACGGCGTGTTGAAGATAAACTCGAACCAGCCCCACATCTTGCGGATCGTCTCGGTGTGGATCCAGAACTGCCAGACCAGGTTGAAGCCGAAGGTGAAGGCAATCACCGCCGGATGGAAGCCGAGCAGCACCAGCGGCGCTTGCAGCACGAACATGAAGGTGAACAGCCCGGTCCAGCTCTGCCTGAGCGCCGTCGAGAGGTTGTAGTGCTGGCTGGAATGGTGGTTGACGTGCTCGGCCCAGACCCAGCGCACCCGATGCGCGATGCGATGGTAGACATAATAGCGCAGATCATCGAGCAGGAAGGCGGCCAAGAACACCCAGACCGACAGGCCGAGATTGAAGACACGGAACTGCCAGAGCCACAGCAGCGCCCAGTAGGAGACGACGCCGAGCAGCAGCCCGGCAACGACATTGCCGGTGCCCATCATCAGGCTGGTCAAGGTGTCGCGCGTCTCGAACGAGCCCTTGGCGCGACCTGTGCGCACCAGCCATAATTCGATCAGGATCGCGGCGACGAAAAACGGAATGGCCAGTTGGGTGACCTGCGGAAAATCGTAGCTGTCCATCACGCGGCCTCCCTCGCGGAACTCGTGTCTCGCGGCCCAAGAGCGTTCAGCAAGGCCCGTGCGTCGACGTCACTGGCAAAGCGGAAGCGGCCGCCCTTCCAGGTGAAGTCCGTCAGCCGCACCTGGATCGTGTTCGTATCGTCAGCATTGGACACAATGACGTCCCCAGGCGTCACGACGCGGGTCAGAAAGCAGCCGCCGATACTGTGGACGATGCCCGTGCGGCCATGGCCAAGATCGAGAAAAGCGGACCGGCTGTCCGCCGTTAGTCGAACCGCGATCGCAATCTCGTCGGGAAAGTCCTCTGCGAATCGGCCTATCGCTTGAGCAGCGCCGGTCAGCGTGGCCATCTTGCTACCGCCGGTGAAATGCACGGCGGCGACCGACAGCGCAACGCCTAGCACGACGATCGCGACCAGCACGGGCAGGCTCATGGATTTCCTCCGGGCCAGCCCGTCGTCTTCTGCGACAGTTCTCGGCAGGCGGACTCCTTAACACAATTGACGTTTACGTCAAAGTGCCGGCCAGCCCTTGCCTGCGCGACGCAGCAGCAACCAATGCCGGCGCAACGCCGACAGCCGCGCCACGCCGCCGAGCGGTGAGTGGCGCCAGCCTTCCATCTTGTCGAGGTAGGCGCGTGACAGCGCCAGCGGCAGGAATGCCGGACGCAACGACCCCGGCAGCGCGGCGGCACCCCGCTCGAAGGCGGAAAGATGTTCGCGCGCCAGCGCGATCATCGCGGCCACGGCGCGCTGAGCGCCAGGCCCGCCATCGCCAGCAACAAATGCGTCCGGCGACGAGCCCGCTGCCGCCAGAATATCGGCCGGCACGAAGCATTGCCCGCGCTTGCGGTGCAGCGGCAACAGAAGCAAAAGGCCCGTCATCGCCTGGGCGCAGCCCGCCCTGCCCGCCAGTTCGGCAAACCCCGGCGCCTCGACAGGATCGAGCACCATTGCCGCGAGCTGGATGAGCGCGGCTGCAGTCTCGCCGCAATAGCCCTCCAGATCGGTGCGCGATGGCATCGGGTCGTCGTAGAGATCGAAGATACGTGCTTCGAGCATGTTCTCGAAGGCGAGTTTCGGCAGCTTGAATGTCGCAATGGTGGCGTTCAAGGCTTCGGCAACGGGATGGCCCGCGCCCGCCTCGCCGCCGGCGGCAATGACATCGCGCCACCATTGCAGCCGCACCTCACCGGGCAACGGCTCATGGATGCGGTCACGGATGCCCGCGATCTCGGCATTGAAAGCGTAGAGCGAAAACAGCGCGTCGCGCTTATCGGCAGCTGCATAGAGCGCGGTGAGATAGCGATCATGATCGGCGGCGCGCACCCCGTCCATGACGATTTTGGCATTCTGCGACATATCAGTCGACGGCGATGAGCGCGGCAGCCACGGCGCGGTTTTCCGCCAGAAGGACGTTGTAGGTCCGCACTGCTGCACCGGTCGACATCGGGTCGGAGGCTATGCCTGCATCCTTCAATGCCCCCCGCAGCGCCGCCGGCAACGGCCGCAGATCCCTGCCCATGCCCACCAACAGGATCTCGACCCTGTCGGCCTCGGCCAGAAGCCGGTCGAAATCCGCCGTCGTCAGCGCCAGGGGATTTGCCGGCTCCCAGCCATGGATGCCGGACGGCAGACACAGGAGCGAGCCGCGATGCGACATGTCGGCAAAGCGGAAGCCGCCATTGCCATAAGCCTCGATCGGCGCGCGGCCGGGGAAATGCGCCTCGCGGATGACGATGCCTTTGCCGGTCACCACTCTGTCACCTTCGGGGCCGCGCGTCAGGTCGCGACCGCCTTGCCACCGTTGACCGGCTTCTCCTCATCGGCCGAAGCTTGCGGCCGCAGCTTGAACAGGATCAGCAACGGCGCCGCGATGAAGATCGAAGAATACGTGCCGAACACGACGCCGAACAGCATCGCCAAGGTGAAGGAGCGGATCACTTCGCCGCCGAACAGCACCAGCGCCAGCAGCGCCAAGCTGGTCGTCACGGACGTCAGCGTCGTTCGCGACAACGTCTCATTGATGGCGTTGTTCAACAGTTGCGGCAACGGCATTCGCTTGTATTTTCGCAGATCCTCGCGGACGCGGTCATAGACCACGATCGTGTCGTTCAGCGAATAACCGATGATGGTCAGGATCGCCGCCAGCGACGACTGGTTGAATTCCAGCCCGCTTATGACGAAGAAACCGAGCGTCATGACCACATCGTGCACCGTCGCGACGATAGCGCCGACCGCGAACTGCCATTCGAAACGGAACCAGACATAGACAAGGATGCCGACCAGCGCGACGATCATGGCTATCGTGCCTTGCTTGGCCAATTCGCCGGAAACCGTCGGGCCCACCACTTCGACGCGGCGGAAATTATACTGGTCCTGCAACTCGCCGCGCACCTTGTCGATCACGGTCTGCTCGGCATTTTCACCCGCGTCCTGTGTGCCGACGCGGATCAACACGTCGTTGGGCGCACCGAACTGCTGCACCTGCACTTCGCCGATGTTCAGTTCCGTCAGTCGGCTGCGGATATCGCCGAGATTGGCATCGCCGCTCTTGGATTGGACCTCGATCAGCGAGCCGCCCTTGAAATCGATGCCGTAATTGATGCCGACGCTCATGAACAGCACGACGGACAGTATCGACAATGTGCTCGACAGCGCGAACGTCCACCGGCGGATACCCATGAACGGAATTTTCGTGCCCGGTGGAACGAAGGTCACCGGTGCTTTCGGCAATTCCTTCGGACGGGCACGCCGGAGCCAGATCGAGACCAGCAGACGGGTGAAGGTGAAAGCGGTGAAGACCGTGGTCAGGATGCCGATGGCATAGGTGATGGCAAAGCCCTTCACCGGTCCGGTTCCGAGATAGAACAGCACCACGGTGGCAATCAGCGACGTGACGTTGGAATCGACGATGGTCGCCAGCGCCTTCGAGAAACCGGTGTCGATCGCCTGGATCACCGAGCGGCCGGCGCGTCGCTCCTCGCGGATACGCTCGTAGATCAGCACGTTGGAATCGACCGCCATGCCGATGGTCAGCACGATACCGGCAATACCCGGCAAGGTCAGCGTCGCCCCGAGCAGCGACAGCAGCCCGACGATCATCGCCACGTGCACCGCCAGCGCGATGTTGGCGAGGAAGCCAAGGAAACCGTAGGACACGAACATGAACGCCACGACGAGGATCGAACCGATGATGCCGGCGACCTTGCCCGCATGGATCGAATCCTGGCCTAGGCCCGGCCCCACGGTGCGTTCCTCAATGACGGTCAGCGTCGCGGGCAACGCACCGGCGCGCAGCAGCACGGCGAGATCATTGGCGCTCTGGGCTGTGAAATTGCCGGAGATCTGGCCCGTGCCGCCGAGGATCGGCTCGCGGATCTGCGGCGCCGAGATGACCTGGTTGTCGAGGATGATGGCAAACAGCTTGCCGACATTCTGCGCGGTGGCCTGGCCGAAGCGGGCAGCGCCCTTCGAATCGAAGCGGAACGAAACCACCGGCTCGTTGTTCTGCGAATTGTATGTCGCCTGTGCGTCGACGAGGTTTTCACCCGATACGATGACGCGGTTTTCGATCAGGTAGGGAACGGGCGGATCGTCCTGCGAATAGAGCACCGAATCGCCTGCCGGCGGGCGTCCCTTGAGGGCGTCCTGCACCGGCATCGACTGGTCGACCATCTGGAAGGTCAGCTTCGCGGTCTGGCCGAGGATTTCCTTCAGCCGCTGCGGGTCCTGCAGGCCAGGCACCTGGACGAGGATGCGGTCGTCACCTTGCCGCTGCACGATAGGCTCGGTCGTGCCGAGTTCGTTGACGCGGCGCTGGACCACTTCGATCGACTGTTCCAGTGCGGTCGATGTGCGGTATTTGATGCCGGCGTCGGTAACGGTGAACTTGAGCAGGCCGGGCTCCGAATCGTCCAGTGACATTTCCTGGATGGAGCCGCCTGTGAACAGGCCGGCGGCAACGGGATCCGTCAAGCTCTTCAACGCCTTCTTGGCGGCATCGAGTTGGGCCGGATCGGTGATGCGGACCTGCAGGGTCCGGCCCGTGCCGGCTAGGCCGGTATAACCGATCTTGGCATCGCGCAGCAGTGTGCGGATTTCATCGCGCGCCGTCTCCAGCCGATCCTTGATTAGGTCGTTCTGATTCATCTCCAGCAGGATGTGCGAACCGCCCTGCAGGTCGAGGCCGAGCGTCATCTGCCGCTTCGGCACCCAACTGGGGAGCTGGGCCAGCGTGCTGGCGGGGAACAGATTGGGCGCGGCGAGGATCACTGTGGCGGCCACGGCCAGCCAGATCAGGATCATCTTGAAGCGCGAGAAATAAAGCATATGGCGTCGTCCGTCAGAGCGTGTCCGCGGATCGCTCCGCCTTGAATCTGGTTATTTCTTGGCGTTCTGGTTGGCGACCGGTTCGCCCTTGACGCGCACGTCGGCGATCGTCGAGCGCAGCGCCGTCACCTTGGTGCCGCCGCCAAGATCGATCTCCAGCTCGTTGTCGTCGATCACCTTCGTCACCTTGCCGACGAAACCGCCGCCGGTGACGACAGTGTCGCCGCGACGAACCGCCGCCAGCATCTCGCCGCGCTTCTTCAGCTGTGTGCGCTGCGGGCGGATGATGAGAAAATACATGATCACGAAAATCAGGACAAACGGCAAAATGCTGATGAACATATCGGGAGAGGCGCCGCCGATGCCTTGGGCGTATGCCGGTGTCACGAACATCGAGGTACTCCTGAATTTTGAAAACAGCCGCCAAACCGTCTTGTGGAATTTGGCGGCCCCTAGAAATTTGGCCGGAATATAGTCGGTAAAGTTGTCAATGCAACTGCGCGGCCGGGCAAATCCGCTGCTTTTCCGGCCTGTTTAGCCGTGTTAGAGCAGGATCACGAAAAGCGCGAGCCAGTTTTCGGAAAAGATCACGTTCGAACAAATGGTTGCAACCGGTTTCGAAACCGCCGGAATCGAACCGGGGCCGCCTACCACGGCAAAAACCAAAGCAAAAGACCTGATATGACCGATACCAGCATTGACGCCCTGAACCAGAAACTCAACCGCCTGATCGAAGCGGTCAGCCGGCTCGCGCCGCCGCCGGTGCCTGAAACCGACCTCAACGTGGCCGATTGCTTCGTCTGGCAGGCCGAACCCGGCTATCTGGAGCCGGTGCGCAAGGTCAACCGCGTCGACATCGGCCTGATCCGCGGCGTCGACCGCGTCCGCGACATCCTCGTCGACAACACCGAGCGCTTCGCCGCCGGCTTCGCCGCCAACAACGTCCTGTTGTGGGGCGCGCGCGGTATGGGCAAATCGTCGCTGGTCAAGGCCGTGCATGCACAAATCAATGCCAAGGCCAAATCCGGCCTGCCGCTGAAGCTGATCGAAATCCACCGCGAGGACATCGACACGCTGCCGAAGCTGATGGGCTTGCTGAAGGCGGCCCCTTTCCGCGTCATCCTGTTTTGCGACGACCTTTCCTTCGATCATGACGACACGTCCTACAAGTCGCTGAAGGCGGCGCTTGAAGGCGGCGTCGAGGGCCGCCCGGCCAACGTCATCTTCTATGCCACCTCGAACCGCCGCCACCTGTTGCCGCGCGACATGATCGACAATGAGCGCTCGACCGCCATCAACCCGTCCGAGGCGGTCGAGGAAAAGGTCTCGTTGTCCGACCGTTTCGGCCTGTGGCTCGGCTTCCACAAATGCTCGCAGGACGAATATCTCGACATGGTCAACGGCTATGCCAGCCATCATGGTCTCGACATCGACCCCGAGCAGCTGCGGGCAGAGGCGCTGGAATGGGCGACGACGCGCGGCAGCCGCTCGGGCCGGGTCGCCTGGCAGTTTACCCAGGATCTGGCTGGTAGGCTCGGCAAGCCGCTACAGGATTGATGCGGTCATTTGGGTGGCGGCGGCCGTCGCAGGTCGCGCGGCGTTTGGCCGATCTCTCGGCGCATCCAATGCGCCAAGTGTGACTGGTGCGCAAAGCCCGTCATTTCAGCGACTTCGCTTGTGCTGAGATCGCCTCGCTGCAGCAGAACGCGTGCGCGTTCGACGCGACGTCGCAACACATAGCGGTGCAAGGTGACGCCCGTCGCCGCCTTGAACCATGTCCGCAAATGCGAGCTGCTCGCGCCGGCAACTCGGCTTAGTCGATGGATCGAAAGCGGCTCGTGGAGAGCCGCCTCGACGTACTCCAGCACGCGTGTCAGCTGGGTATCCGACAAACGGTTCGTTCGACCGATATCAGGTTCACCGAGGCCAAGCAGCCTCACCGCCAGTGCGGCGCCAATGCTGTCGGCAAACAAAGGGTCACTCGGCGAGTTTGCATTCAGTTCGCTCTCGAGCGCTCGAGCGAGATGTTCGATGCGCTGGTCACGAAGCAGGTGCCGCGTGTCGAGCCGCAATGCTTGCGCCTTGCCGCCAAGCTCCTCCGCCACCCTTTCCATCAAGGCTGGCTGCAACGCGATCTCCAGCGTGTCGAACGAGGTTTCGGCCTCGAAGCCGCCCTCCTGGCCGGCCGGCACCAGGTCGATATCGCCGGCGCGCCTGACGAAATATCGTCCGACCTGATTGCAGTAGGAGCGCGTCGCCGCACTGGCATGCACCATGATGCGATGGTGTGACGCCGGGGGCAGGCGGTGGACGCCGGCTTCGATATGCCGGGAGGCCATGGTTACGTCGGACGCGGCTTGGGCCGGAGCGTATTGCGAACGCATGCTCTCTCGATTCGTGGCAAAACCTGTTCGAGATTTGGCAATTCCCGCGCGATTTTCAATGCCGTGGACCTGTACTCACGCCTCTCCATCAAACTTGGACGAGAGGTTATGCCATGAGTTTCTATGTTGTTGTCGGAGCGGGGCCGGTCGGTCGCGAAACCGCTCGCCTTCTTGGCGAGGAAGGACATGATGTCATTCTCATCAGCCGGAGCGTCGGTTCGAACGCGTTGCGGAACGTGCGGGCCGTACAGGCCGACGCCACCGATGCCTCGGAACTCGCGCGTGTCTGCCAAGGCGCCGACGCCATTTTCATGTGCGCCATGGCCACCTATCACAGGTGGCCAACCGATTTTTTCCCCATCATCGACGGCACCGTGCGCGCGGCGGAGGCGGTCGGCGCTAAGCTCATCGTCCTTGGAAACCTGTATGGCTATGGGGAAAATGCCGACAGCCCGCTTCGCTCCGACCTTTCCCTGGACCCGACTTCGAAGAAAGGAACCGCCAGGACGATCATGTGGCAGCGGGCGGTCCGTGCCGACGTGCCGGCACTCGAAGTGCGATCCAGCGACTATCTCGGACATGGCGCCATCAGCTACTTCTCGCTGGTCGCGCTGCCCTCCATCATCGAGGGGAAGCCCACAGCTTTCATTGGAAATCTCGATGCCACGCACGCCTGGGCCTTCACCAAGGACGTCGCCAGGACGCTTGTCGCGGCCTCCCGTTACACGGGCGAGTGGGGGCGCGCGTTTCACGTTCCCTCGCAATACGCCTCACCCCGCCAACTCATCCAGAAAACCGCCGCGATGCTTCGGCAAGAGGCCTTGGAAATCCGTTCCTATTCCACTGCCGAGATGGAAGCATTGGGCATGCATGAGCTCATCGAGATGAGCTATCTTTTCGAGACCCCCTTGCTGGTGGATTCCTCCGACGCCGAGATGCTTCTCGGTATCAAGGCCAGCAGCCTCGAGGTGATGATCGCCGACACGCTGCGCGATCATCTTTGAGCCTTGAGAAACAGCCATCCGACAAAACTGAAAAAGCCCGCTCCTTGCGGGGCGGGCCTGAGCCGGCGGGCCGGACTGGAGGTCAGGCGGCCCGCGAATCGCTTTTTTTATTCTATTCGAGATAACCTGACGGATCGACCGGAGCCGAGTTCTTGCGCACTTCGAAGTGCAGCTTCGGCGAGTCCGTCGTGCCGCTCATGCCCGAGAGTGCGATTTCCTGGCCGCGCTTGACCTTCTGGCCGCGCTGCACCTCGATCGAGCTGGCATGACCATAGACGGTGACCAGACCGTTCTCGTGACGCACCAGCACCGTGTTGCCGAATTCCTTCAACCCGTCGCCGGCATAGATGACGACGCCGTTCTCGGCCGCCTTGACCGGCGTGCCAGTTGGCACGGCGATGTCGACGCCGTCCTTGCCGGATCCGAAACTGGAAATCACCCGGCCGCGAACCGGCCAGCGCATCTTGCCGATCCCAGTGGCACCCGGCGCCACCGCGTCGTCGTCCTCGGCCTGCTGGATGACCTTGGCGTCCTTCTTCGGCGGCGTGTAGGATGCCAGCGTTTCCGACGGCGTGGTCTTTGCCGGAGCTTGCGTGGTTGCGGTGGTCACCGGATCGACTTTGGCCGGCTTGGCACTGGCGACTGTCGCTGTTCCGCCGGCCGGCACCTTCAGCGTCTGGCCGATCTTGAGCAAGCCATCCTTCATGGCATTGGCCTGCTTCAGCGCCACGACGCCGACGCCGGTCTTCCTGGCAATCGAGGACATCGTGTCTCCCGACTGGACCGTATAAGTGCCCGCAGCGCCGGTTGCCTTGGCCACCTGCGCCGGCTTTGGCTCCTTGGGCTGGCTCGCGGCGGCCGACGCGTCGACCTGGGCCGCGGACTTGCCCTCCTTGAGCTTCGGCTGCTGCGGCAGCACGGCGACCTTGTCCGGCGCGGTGGCCGGCAGATCGTGCTTGCCGTCCTTCGCCGGCTTCGCGTCGGCAACCTTCGGCTCGCCCTTGCTTGAATAGGCATAGGCCGGGATGACGATCTTCTGACCGGTCCTCAGCCCCTTGGTCGGGCTCAGGCCGTTCACCTTCATGATGACATCGGCCGGCACCTTGTAATGTGCCGCAAGGCCGGAAAGGGTCTCGCCGTCCCTGACGACGATTTCTGTCGCGTGCGGCGTGCCGGCCTGGGCCATCTTCGGCTCGTCCGGCTGGGCATTCTTGAAAGGCTTCGCGGCCGGCGCAACAGTGCCGGTCGTCGCCCTGTCGAGATGCGGCGCCGGGCGAACCAGGGCCGGCGCCGATGCGACTCGCACCGGATTGGTGGCGGGCGCGAGCGCTGGAGCCGGCTGCGCCTGCGCGGAAGCCGGTGGCGGCAATGGCCGACTGGAAACCGGTTCGAGACTGGAGCGGCTCACCGACTGCGTGTGGCTGCCGTCGAGCGGAGCGGCCGAGACATCGCCCGGATAGGGCTGAACCGCATCCTGCTTGTTGATGATAGCGCGCTGATTGTTTGTCGAGGAAGTGAAGACGTCGTCGACACTGTTGAACCGCGAAGCCTGGGAACTGCACCCTGCCGCCGCGCCCGCAATCATCAGAACAGCGCAGCCCCGCGCCAGATTGCGACTATTTGCCTTCAAAACACTGAGTTGCATCGCACTAACCCGCACAAACGCTGCACCAACTGGACAGGATTAAAGCGCGTTAATGTTACTGGGCGGTTAACCCATTAGAATCCGACGAAAATTTTCTTAAAACATTTGAGGATGGTCGGCGATACCGATAGCTGGGTCCGAAAGAGATCCGGCAGCCGGCCTGAAACTAGATAACCGCTGCCAAGCTGCGCAGGATCGGTTGCAGCCGCACCATGCCGATATCCTCGCGTTCGAAACGGCTGCCGACCTTGGTGAGCTTGGCCAGCACCTGCTCGCCCTCCTCCGGGCCGATCGGTGCGATGACGATGCCGCCGCTCGACAATTGGTCGAGCAGGAAGCGCGGCAGGCTGTCGAATGCCGCCCAGGCCACGATGCGGTCGAACGGCCCTTCATTGGGCAATCCGTTGGAACCATCGGCCTGGCGCACGATGGCATTGCCCATGCCGAGCGCCTCGAAACGCTGCCGGGCTTGCTCGACCAGCGTCTTGTAGCGATCGACGGTCACGACGCGCGCCGCCAGCCGCGACATCACAGCCGCCGTGTAACCTGAGCCGGTGCCGATTTCGAGCACGCGGTTTCCCGTTTCGATGGCGAGTGCGGCGATCACCGCCGCCTGCATGTCAGCCCCTTCGATCGCCTCACCGCATTCGATCGGCAGCATGCGATCCGACCAGGCGATCGGGTGGAACTGCGCCGCCAGGAAGCCGCGTCGCGGCGTTGCTTCGAAAGCCGCGATCAGCGCCTTCGGGACCATTCCCCTGCCGCGCAGGCGCAGCAGGAAAGCTGCAAATCCTTCGCGATCATCGATTGGAAAGCCTTGATTCATGCAAGCGCCTTGCTCAATTGGTCACGGATCTCATGCGCGGTGAGGTCGAGCTGCAACGGCGTCACCGACACCAGCCGGTTGCGCAGGGCAAAGAGATCGGTTCCCTGCTTGCCTTCGACCGGCTCGCGGCCGAAGCGCAGCCAGTAATAAGGCAGGCCGCGCCCGTCGCGGCGCTCGTCGACCCACAGGCTGTGCACCAGCTTGCCCTGCGTGGTGACCACCGTGCCGGCCACTTCCTCGGGAAGGCAGTTCGGAAAATTGACGTTGAGCAGCACGCCGTCCGGCAGCGGCGCCGCGACGAGCTTCTTCAGCAGCGCCGGCGCCAAAGCCTCGGTGGTCTCATAGGGGACGACACGGTCTTCGCCGACATAGCTGTAACCCTGGCTGAGCGCGATCGAGCGGATGCCGAGCAGTGCGCCTTCCATGGCGCCGGCGACGGTGCCCGAATAGGTCACGTCGTCGGCGATGTTGGCGCCCGAGTTGATGCCGGACAGGATCAGGTCGGGTGCGCCGGGCAGTATCTTCCTGACGCCCATGATGACGCAGTCGGTCGGCGTGCCGCGCACGGCAAAATGCTTCTCGCCAATTTTTCGCAACCGCAGCGGCTCCGAGATCGACAGCGAATGCGCATAGCCCGACTGGTCCTGCTCCGGCGCCACCACCCAGACATCGTCGGACAGTGTGCGGGCGACGCGCTCGAGTGACGCCAGGCCCTCGGCATGAATGCCGTCGTCATTGGTCAGAAGAATGCGCATTATTTCGATTCGATCTTTTCCAGACCGCCCATGTAAGGCCGCAGCACTTCAGGAATGGTTACGCTGCCATCCTCATTCTGGTAGTTTTCGATGACAGCAATAAGCGCGCGGCCGACAGCGGTGCCCGAACCGTTGAGCGTATGGACGAAACGGTTGCCCTTGCCGTCCTTGTCCTTGTAGCGGGCGTCCATGCGGCGCGCCTGGAAATCGCCGCAGACAGAGCAGGACGAGATTTCGCGATAGGCGTTCTGGCCAGGCAGCCAGACTTCGATGTCGTAGGTCTTGCGCGCGCCAAAGCCCATATCGCCGGTGCACAGCACCATGGTGCGGAACGGCAGGCCGAGCCGCTTCAGCACTTGCTCGGCGCACTCAGTCATCCGCTCATGCTCGGCGAGCGAGGATTCCTGGTCGGTGATCGACACCAGTTCGACCTTGTAGAACTGATGCTGGCGCAGCATGCCGCGCGTGTCACGTCCCGCCGAGCCTGCCTCGGAACGGAAGCAGGGCGTCAGCGCGGTGTAGCGCAGCGGCAGCTTTTCATGCGCGGTGATCTCCTCGCGCACGAGATTCGTGAGCGGCACTTCGGCAGTAGGGATCAGGCCAAGCCTGCCCTCCCCGTGCGGCGTGAAGAACAGATCCTCCTCGAACTTCGGCAACTGGTTGGTGCCGAACAGAACGTCGTCCTTCACCATCAGAGGCGGGATGACCTCCTCATAGCCGTGCTCGGTCGTGTGCAGGTCGAGCATGAACTGGCCGATCGCGCGTTCCATCCGCGCCAGGCCGCTCTTGAGCACGGTGAAGCGCGAACCGGACAGCTTTGCCGCGCGCTCGAAATCCATCATGCCGAGCGCTTCGCCGATCTCGAAATGCTCCTTCACCCAGTTGGGCCGCGTCGGCGCCTTGCCGACGATATGCCTGACGACATTGTCGTGCTCGTCCTTGCCGACCGGCACGTCGTCGAACGGAACATTGGGCAGCACCGCCAGCGCGTCGTTCAGGGCCTTGTCGAGCTCGCGTTCGCGCGCCTCGCCGTTCTGGATGAAAGTCTTGATCTCGCCGACTTCGGCTTTCAGCTTTTCGGCAAGGGCGGCATCGCCCGAACGCATGGCGTTGCCGATCTCCTTCGAGGCGGCGTTGCGGCGCTCCTGCTTGGTCTGCAATTCGGTGACATGCTCGCGCCGCACCTCATCCCGGGTGATCAGATCATCGACTGTGGACTGCGCCTCCTCGGACGACCACGAGCGCTTGACCAGCGCCTCGACAAGGGCCTTCGGGTTGTCGCGAATCCATTTGATGTCAAGCATGGTCTATCCGTCCTCAAGCTAGGCTTGAGGGGCGTAAACCGCATCCTTGATCGATGCAAGATGAGGCGGGGCGGCGGTTGTCGTTTTCCGCCGCCGCTGATGCCTTACGAGGCAGCAGGCGCGGGAGGCTCGTCCGGCGCCTTATCCGCCACGGTCTCGCCCGCTTCCTGCTTCTCGCGTGCAAGCCGCTGTTTTTCCTGATCCCGCTCGATCCACCGCGCGGCCCAGATGGAGACCTCGTAGAGAAGGATGGTCGGAAGGGCCAGGCCGATCTGGCTCATCGGATCCGGAGGTGTCAGCACCGCTGCAACGATGAAGGCGATGACGATCGCCCATTTGCGTTTCTCGGCCAGCGCCTTGGACGACAGCATGCCGACGCGCGTCATCAGGCTGGTCACCACCGGCAGCTGGAACACCAGGCCGAAGGAGAAGATCAGCGTCATGATCAGGCTGAGATATTCCGACACTTTCGGCAGCAGCGAAATCTGTACCTGGTCGTCCGTGCCGGTCTGCTGCATGGCGAGGAAGAACCACATCACCATCGGCGTGAAGAAGAAATAGACCAGCGAAGCGCCCATCAGGAACAGGACGGGCGACGCGATCAGGAACGGCAGGAAGGCATTGCGCTCGTTCTTGTATAGGCCAGGCGCGATGAATTTGTAGATCTGCGTGGCGATCAGCGGAAAGGCGATGACCATGCCGCCGAACATGGCGAGCTTGACCTGCGTGAAGAAGAACTCTTGCGGCGCGGTGTAGATCAGCTCGACCTTGTGCGGGTCGAGCCCCGCCCACTTCGTCGCCCATTTGAACGGGACGACCAAAAGGTTGAACAGCCTTTTGGCGAAGAAGAAGCAGACCAGGAAGGCTACGAAGAAGCCACCGAGCGACCAGATCAGTCGCCTGCGCAGCTCGATCAGGTGCTCCATCAGCGGCGCCGACGATTTTTCGATCTCGTCCTTTTCCTTGTCCGAAACGCTCACTTGGCGGCTCCAGCCGTCTTCTTGGCTGCCGGCTTCTTCGCCGGAGCAGGCTTCGGTTCGGCTTTCATCCCAGCCTTGGCGGCAGTCGACTTGACGGCAGCCGGCTTCGTCGCAGCCGCGGTGGCAGACGCTGCCGCTGTCGTGGCCTTTGTCGATGCCTTGGGGGCGGCTTTTGCCGCCAGCGCGGGTGCGGCCTTTGCCGTCACCGCCTTTGTGGACGCCGAGGCCTTGGACGGCGCTTTTGCAGCCGGTGCCGTCCTGGAGGTTTTCTTAGCTGCCTTCGGCGCAACTGCGGATTCCGTGGATGCCGTCACCACCGATTCATCGGTCATCGCCGGGAAAATCGGGGCTGGTGTCGTGGCTTCAGGGCCGTTGACGCCAGGCATGGTCGTTGCACCGTTCTTCAACGGCTCGGCCACCTGTGGCGTCGAATTGACGGGCGCCGACGGATCGGCGGCTGGTTTCGGCTTCATCGCGGCGTCGACGCCGGCGCGTACATCGGCCGCGGCCTGCTCGAACGGATTGAGCTGCTTCTTGATCTCGGCGACCGGGCTCAGGCCCCTGAGCTCGTCGACTGACTTTTTGACGTCGTCGAGTTCGGCTTCCTTCAATGCCTCGTTGAACTGCTTCTGGAAATCGCCCGCCATGGCGCGCAGCTTCGCCGTCGTGCGGCCGAAGGTGCGCAGCATGTTGGGCAAATCCTTTGGCCCGACGACCACGATCATGACGATCGCGATCACCAGCATTTCGGTCCAGCCGACTTCAAACATGGCAATCTGTTCCGACTAGAACTCTTTGGCTCAGCTCTTGCTGGCCTTTTCCTTCGCGGCCGAAACGGTCTCATCGGCACGGTGTTCGACGGTGCGCTTGTCGTCGGCGACGTCGTCGTCGGCCATGCCCTTCTTAAAGCTCTTGATGCCCTTGGCCATGTCGCCCATCAGCTCCGGGATCTTGCCGCGGCCGAACACCAGAAGCACGATGACCAGTACGATCATCCAGTGCCAAATCGAAAATGAACCCATAGCAAATCTCTCTCGAATGGTTTCCCTGGCGATGATCTATGCGTTTTCGCGTTGGGATTCAAACACAACCGCGACAGAGTTTATGAAAGGGTGTCGGATGTCACGCATTTTCGGCGATGCCGCCCGCTACCAAACGGCGCATGTAAAGCCGCAAGACGGCTTTTGATAGGCGCTTGTGGTCAATCTTCCGTGACGCGCGGCGTCAGCAGACCGAGCTCCTCGAGATCGATGTCGGTCAACGGATCCTCGTCCTCGGTCAGCACGTCGGGATCGGCCGGCGGCTGCGGGATGGAGAAGTTCGACGGCATGCGGCCTGAAAGCAGACCGGCGCCCTTCAGTTCCTCCATACCCGGAAGATCGCGGATCTCCTCGAGCGCGAAATGATCGAGGAAGGTTTCGGTGGTGCCATAGGTGACGGGACGGCCGGGCGTTTTGCGGCGGCCACGCATGCGCACCCATTCCGTCTCGAGCAGCGTATCCAGCGTCCCCTTCGAAGTCTCGACGCCTCTGATGTCCTCGATCTCGGCGCGAGTCACCGGCTGGTGATAGGCAATGATCGCCAGCACCTCGAGCGCCGCCCGCGACAGCTTGCGCTGCTGCACCGTATCGCGGCTCATCAGGAAGGCCAGGTCGCCGGCGGTACGGAACGCCCAAGCGTCGCCCACTCGCACCAGATTGACACCGCGCCGGGCGTAGATCTGCCGCAGCTCTGTCATGGCGAGGGCAACGTTGATGCCATCGGGAAGCCGTGCGGCGAGCTGCTTTTCGCTGACGGGCTCGGCGCTGGCGAACACGATCGCCTCGGCCATGCGCACGGCTTCCGCCATATGCAGCCGCTCGGCAGGATTCTGTACCGAAATCTGGTCGATCTCACCCTCTTCCGGCTCATCGTCCATCTTGAAAGGAATAACCGAAGCGTTGGCGCGTTCGCTCATGATGCCACCTCGACTGCCTTGATCGTCTGAGCGCGGTGGTCGCGCAGATAGATCGGCGCGAACACCTCGTCCTGCCGCATATCCACCCTGCGCTCGCGCACCAGTTCCAGTGTGGCCGCGAACGAACTGGCGATCGCGGTGCGCCGCTCTTGCGGGCTGGTCAGATATTGAATGAGAAAGCTGTCGAGCGTCGTCCAGTCGCGCAGCGAGCCGATCAGCCGGGTCAGGATGTCGCGAGCGTCCTTGAGTGACCAGACGCCGCGCCGGGCAATCGTCACATTTGTGATCGCCTGCTTCTGCCGCTGCTGGGCATAGGCGGTCAAGAGATCGTAAAGCGAAGCCGAATAGGTGTTGCGCTTCTCGATGATGACCATTTCCGGCATGCCGCGTGCTAACACGTCGCGGCCGAGCCGGTTGCGGTTGACAAGGCGCGCCGACGCATCGCGCATGGCTTCGAGCCGCTTCAGCCGGAATTGCAGCACCGCCGCCAGTTCCTCGCCGCTTTCGCCCTCTTCGCCCGGCTGCTTGGGGATCAGGAGCTTCGATTTGAGGAAGGCCAGCCACGCCGCCATCACCAGATAGTCGGCGGCAAGTTCGAGCCGCAGCGCCCGCGCCGTCTCGACAAAGGTCAAATATTGCTCGACCAGCGCCAGGATGGAAATGCGCGCCAGATCGACCTTCTGGGTGCGGGCAAGATGCAAGAGAAGATCGAGCGGGCCTTCGAAGCCGGCCACATCGACGACCAGCGACGGGTCGCCCGTCAGCCGTGACTCATCGTTCTCGGCCCACAGACGGTCCATCGGTGCAGCCTTCGCGGCCTTGCTTTCCAATGCTTCCGCCACTGCCTGTCACTTCCTCTTGCTAGGCCACCGCATCGAAATAGGTGGCGAATTCGGCACGGATTTCGGTTTCTTCGGCCGCGTCGCGTTTGCTTATATAGGTCATCGCCCGCTTGGCGCGCTCCAGCGACTTGCCCTCAAGCCCCGTGGTGCGCGATGCGATGCCCGCCATCTCCTCGAAAACACCATTGCAGTGAAGGACCAGATCGCAGCCCGCCGCAAGGATCGAGGCCGCCTTTGTCGGGAAATCCCCAGAAAGTGCCTTCATCGAGGTGTCGTCGCTCATCAGCAGTCCATCGAAGCCGATCTCGCGGCGGATGATCTCGTCGATGACCTTGCCGGAAGTCGTCGCCGGGTTCTTGGGATCGATCGCGCTGTAGACGACATGCGCGGTCATTGCCATCGGCAGATGGTTGAGCTCACGGAACGGAGCAAAGTCGTGCCGCTGCAGATCGCCGAACGAGGCGTCGACGACGGGCAGTTCGAAATGCGTGTCGGCAAAGGCGCGGCCATGCCCCGGAATATGCTTCATCACGGGCAGCACGCCACCCGACATCAGGCCCTCGGCGGCGGCGCGGCCGAGTTCGATGACCGGACGCGGATCCTTGCCATAGGCGCGCGCGCCGATGACATCGCTGGCCCCTTCGATCGGCACGTCGAGCACCGGCAGGCAATCCGCCGACATGCCATAGCGCAGCAGATCGAAGGCATGCAGCCGCGCCATCAGCCAGGCGGCGCGGACACCGGCGTCGTGGTCATCGCGCCACAGCGCCCCAAGCGCGCCGCCGGCCGGATAGTTCGGCGCCAGCGGCGGCCGAAGGCGCTGTACCCTGCCGCCCTCCTGGTCGACGAACACCAGCGCGTCCGGGCGCCCGATACAATCGCGCATCTCGGCGACCAGATCGCGGATCTGCTCGGCCTCGCCGATATTGCGGGCAAACAGGATGAAGGCCCACGGGCATTCGTTGCGATAGAAATTGACTTCTTCGCGGGTGAGCGATTTCCCGGCACAGCCGAGGATCATGGCTTTTGATTCGGTCATTTCAGGAGTCTAGGGCTTCGCGCGATCAAAGGGAATCGTCCCTGACCGCATGCGGCGGGCTACAAGACACGCTTCCACATGAAAAAGTCAGACATATGAATATCGCCACATGAAAAAGCCGGCGCGGCCTTGGGCCGCGCCGGCTTTGAAGGATTGGATCGAGGTCTAACGCGATACGAAGCAGTTGCCGCCCGCAGCCTTGTAGCTGGTGCACAAATTGATGGCATCGTTGCGCGACTGGGCCGGAACGCGGACGCGGTAGAACGTGCCCTTGCCGGCAATCTCGGCCTTGACGATGTTGGCCGTACGGCCGGAAAGCACGCTGCCATAGCGGCGCTGCAGATCCTGGTAGGTCGACTGGGCGCTGTCCACCGTCGGCTGCGAAGCGATCTGTATCGACCACGAACCGCTGCCGGTCGCGGTCGCGGCCGGATCGATGGAAGCAACCTGATCGGGCTTGACCTCGCCGACCACATCGACGGGCTGGTCGGACGGGCGCTGCGGCGCGATCGCAACCTTGGCTGGCGTGTTGGCCGACTGCGCCTTGGCTTCAGCCTTGGCAGGTTTGGCGGCGGGCTTCAGAGCCGGCTCATCGTCGGCCTGCGCGGCGGCGGACGCCACGGTGCCAGTCTGGTCGGTGCCAGTCTGGTTGGCGCCAGCCTGGTTGGCGTCAGCCTGGTTGGCGTCAGCCTGGCCGGCAGGCGCCACATGCTGTGGCGCCGGATCGGTCGGCTCCGCCGCGGCCACTTGCGGTGCCGCCGGTGCCGGGTCCTCGCGCGCCACCAGTGAGCCGTCGGACTTGACCACCATGGTCCTGACCTTGCGCGGCGCAACGGCAACGACATCGTTGTTGGTGCCCTTGTCGGCCTCCTGCAGGACCTGCGCGATGCGATCCTCCGACTTCGGCGCGGGCGCCGCATTGTCGGCCGGGGCCGCGCCAGCGGTCGAAACCTCGCCACCGCCATCCATGCCGGCTGCAGCGTTCTGATCGGGAGAAAGATCGACGGCGCGGGCCGGGTCCTTCGCCTGCACGTCCACCGGTTCCTCGACGTTGGTGACAAGCTTCTGCTGGACCGGCTCGGCGGGCTTCGCGCCCTTGACCACCGCGTCATAGACCTTGTTGTCCTGGTTCGGCACCACGGTGCCGCCCGGATTTTCCGGTTTGACCTTGATCGGCGAATTGTCGGCCTTGACGATCACCGGAGCTTCGCTGCCGCCCTTGCCGCCCAAAGACAGCGCGAAGGCGCCAAGACCGCCAGCGACCGCCACGGCGCCGACAATCGCGGCAATGAACAGGCCGCGCCGGCCCGACGGCCGTGCGGCTTCCCGCTCGCCGAAGCCCGGAACCGACATCGCTTCGTCCAGTTCGGGATCGTAGTCGAGTTCATCGACGGTAAAATCGTCCGCCTGCGAGACCGGCTGGCTACCAGGCAGTTTGTCGAGGTCGAAGCCTTCGGCAGCATCGGCATAGGCCGAAGCCGAAGCCCGAGCAGGCATTTCCGCCGGCCGTGCCGCATAAGTCCGCGCTTCCGGTTGATAGGCCTGCCTGGGCTCTTCATTGGCCCCGCCATATCCCGGATTGATCCTATCATATCCCGGATTGGCAGCGTCATATCCTGGATTGGCGGCGCCATATCCCTGGTTGAACCCGGCATTGTAGGATTCGTCGGCATAAGCGGCAGCGCTGGCGGCAGCAGGCGCGACCTCCACGGAATTCATTTCAGTCAGAAGGCTGGCGAATTCGGCGTCGAGATCGTCATAACCGGATGCTGCCGGCTCATCTTCCTCGAAATGCAACTCTGGAATGTCGAGATCGTCGGCCAGCGCCACGACGCGCTCCGGCACATCGACCGTCTCGACATCGGGCATCTCTTCATAAGGCGAGGACTGCGGTGCCGAGACCGGAGCCAAATAGGGAGCAGCTGCAACCGGCACTGTGGGCACTGTGGCCACTTCGGGTGCTGCCGTCCTGCCCCCCATAGAGGCGGCAGGCTGCGCGGCAAATGCCGGCTGTTGGGGAACCGGTGTCACGCGGCTCCAAGAACGGGCCGGCTCCGACTGTGCGGAGCGATCCGCCAGCCAATCGAGTGAATCGGCCTGATCCCGCCGGGACACTGTTTCGTCACGCGGATCGATGCTTTTGGCCAGGGCGGCGTCGAGGGCATCGTTGTCGATATCGACATCGCCCTGTTCATCCGAGCCGAAATCCTGATCCTGAAGTTCATCGAGCAGTTGGTCGTCGAGGTTGGCGTCGGCGGCCTGGGCAGAGCCGGAGTGATGCACATCCTGGGATCCTGGTTCATCGAGGTCCCAGTCGAGGTCACCAACAAGATCGGCGGGTTCCTCCGCGGCCTTCGCGGTCGCGGCTAGAGGCGGCTGAACGGGCGTCGCGGTTCGCTGAGTGACGACTGGCTGAGCCATGGCCAACTCCTTGGCCGGCGGCACCGCGCGCGCGGTCATGGCGCCAAGAAGCGCGTTCAACTCATCTTCGAGGCTTCGTTCGTCCTCGATGGGTGCTTGCACCGGCGGCGCAATGGTTGCCACGGGCGCTGCCGGCTGCGCCGGAGCCGTGGCGATTTCAGCGACGGGCTCTTCGGCAGGCTGGGCAAACGCCTCCTCCAAATTCAGGTCGGAAGCGTCATCCGAAACGGCGTCTGGATTCTGGTCCTTCGTGTCGACGGCATCGGCAAGCAACTCGTGCGCTTGCGTCTCGTCAAAAGCCCCTGGCTCATCCGCCTGAACGTCAAAATCCACGTCGACATCGGCCATGGCATCGTCGAAGTGGCCCACGAAATCCTCGTCGGAGATCGCCTGGGTTTCATTCGCTGCGGCCAGTACAGGGTCCGGATATTCGACAGCAGCCTCTTGGCGCTGATCCGCCGGATGGTCGTCGAGCATCAGCTCGTCTTCGAGCGAGATCGCGACCGCATCGTCGAATTCATCATCGGAGGCCGGCTCGACGGCCACCGGCACTTCGGAAACCGGCGCTCCGGCAACCGGCGATTCAACGGCAGACCGGGTCTCGGCGGCCTCGTCCTCGATATGGAAATCCTGGTCGAGGGAGGCGGCAAGCTCGTCCTCCATCGGCAGATCGTCGTCGAAGGGCGAAACGTCTTCTAGAGAACTGGCGACGGCATTGTCGAAATCAGCGTCGAAGGCAGGCTCGACGGACGGCACAGCTTCCGAGGCGCCAGGTTCCGCATGGCTGGCGACGACCGCCTGGTCATCGGCATCCGACATGTCCAGGCGGAAATCGTCATCGAGCGACAGCGCAAGATCGTCGTCCGCCACATCGACGGCCATCGGCTCGAATGCCGGCTCATGAGCCTCGACAACTGGAGCAGCAACGCTTTCGGCGGCGTCGAACTCGCCCATCAGTTCCTTCTCGAGGTCGATGTCGAAATCGCCCTCTCCCGCAGTCTCGTCGGTGACAGCGGCTTTCGGCTCTGCCGGCGCCTGCGGCTTGACCGGCTGGCGCGGGTCGAATCCCATGATCCTGGTCAGTTCCGCGAACGGATCATCGTTGGCGATGTCGTTGTTGTCGGCTGCTCTCAGCTGGGTTCTGTCTGCCATTATTGTTCCCGAACTCGCACTCATTCGGACGCCTTGGACGTCGCGCAGGGTTGGCCCTTACCAGCGCAATGTGGGCAAAAGGTGACAGGTTTTTTAGTCAAACCTAACGCATTTCGGTGGGCGCGGCGGCCCCGATCAACGTCAGGCCGGACGTCAGAACATCCGAAACAGCCTGCACCAGCCCTAGTCTGGCATGCGTCAATTGTCGGTCGTTAACCTTAACAAAACGTAAGTCCGGATTATCCGTGCCACGGTTCCAGTGTCCATGGAAGCTGGAAGCCAGATCATAGAGATAAAATGCCAGCCGATGTGGCTCGAGCGCAAGAGCAGCGGATTCGATCAGGCGCGGATATTCGGCGAGCTTCCGGATCAGGCCGATTTCGCCTTCGTCGGTCAGTAACGTTGCCGCGGCCGCCAGGCTGTTGCGATCGAAATTCGCCTCCCCCAACTGTTCGCTCGCCTGGCGGAACACCGAATGGCAGCGCGCCGAGGCGTACTGCACGTAGAACACCGGATTGTCCTTGGACTGCTCGGTCACCTTGGCGAAGTCGAAATCGAGCGGTGCATCGTTCTTGCGATAGAGCATCATGAAGCGGATCGGATCGCGTCCGACTTCTTCCACCACCTCGCGCAGCGTCACGAAGTCGCCGGACCGCTTCGACATGCGCACCGGCTCGCCATCGCGAAACAGCTTGACCAGATTGCACAAGAGGACGGTGAGCTTGACGTCGTCGCCGGCAATCGCGCGCGCCAAGGCTTCCAGGCGCTTGACGTAGCCGCCATGGTCGGCGCCGAGAACATAGATCAGGTCGACGAAGCCGCGATCGACCTTGTCCTTCAGATACGCCACATCGGCGGCGAAATAGGTGAACGAGCCATCGGACTTGACCAGCGCCCTGTCCATGTCGTCGCCGACGGCCGTCGAGCGGAACAGCGTCTGTTCGCGGTCCTCCCAGTCGTCCGGCTTCTCGCCCTTGGGCGGCGGCAGCTTGCCCTTGTAGATATGGCCCTTCAGCGTCAGGTCGTTGATCGCCGAGCGGATCTTCCTGGCATTGTCGGCATGCAGCGTGCGTTCGGAAAAGAACACGTCGTGATGCACGTTGAGCAGCGCAAGATCCTCGCGGATCATCGCCATCATCGCATCGATGGTCCGGTCCTTGACGATGGCCAGCGCCTCGTCATCCGGCATCTGCAGCAACGAACGGCCGAACTCCCTGACCAGAGCCTGGCCGACGGAGACAAGATAGTCACCGGGATAAAGCCCTGCCGGAATCTCGCCGATATCTTCTCCAAGCGCTTCGCGGTAGCGCAGCATCGCCGAGCGCCCAAGCACGTCGATCTGGGAGCCGGCGTCGTTGATGACATATTCCTTGGTCACGTCGTAACCGGCGAACGCCATCAGATTGGCGAGCGCGTCACCGACGACGGCACCCCGGCAATGGCCGACATGCATCGGCCCGGTCGGGTTGGCCGAGACATATTCGACATTGGTTTTGTGGCCGGCGCCGATCGTCGAGCGGCCGTAGTTGCGCCCCTCGCCCAGAAGCGCCGACAGATGCGCCTGCCAGAAACCGTCCTTGAGCCGCAGATTGACGAAGCCGGGACCGGCGACGTCAGCGGCGGCGATATCGCTGTCGGCCCGCAGCGCTTCCGCCAGTTTCTCGGCCAGCGCACGCGGGTTCTGACCGGCTGGCTTGGCCAGCACCATTGCCGCATTGGTCGCGAGATCGCCATGACTGGCGTCGCGCGGCGGCTCGACGGCGATGCGCGACAGATCAGGCGAAACGCCGTCCTTGTCTTTCAGGTCAAGCGCTTCGACAGCCTTTACGACTCGCGCTGTGAAATCGGCGAAGATGTTCATGGTGTATGCTCTGGTGGCTTTATGACGAATCCGGCCCTTTGGCCGGCAAATCGAGCCCGCCCTAGCTCAAATCCGGGGTGCGGTCAAACAAACGCCTGTGTTCCTTGAGGGCGTAGGTGTCGGTCATGCCGGCCAGGAAATCGGCGACGCTGCGCGCCTTGATGCGATCCTCGGCGCGGTCCAACCCTTCACGCCAGCCGTCCGGCATGGCGCGTGGGTCGGCGAAATAGATATCGAACAGGTCCCTGACGATCTGCTCGGCGTCCGCGCGCACCCGCATGACCTCCTCGTGCCGGTAGAGATGCTTGTAGAGAAAGGCCTTCAGTTCCTTCTCGGCTTCCGCCATTTCGGCCGAAAATGTCACCATCGTCTCGCCCGCCGCCCTCACCGCATCGGCGCTCAGCGGCCCGATCCGTTCCAGATTGGCGGTCGTTGACTTGATCACATCCTCGACCATGGCCGTGATCTGCCGCCGCATCAATTCGTGGCCGGTGCGCACGCCATCGAGCCTGGGATAGCGCTCGCGCACGCTCTTCAGGATCGTTCCAGGCAGCGAAACGGCCTTCAGCATGTCCAGCGTCAGCAGCCCTGACCGCAGCCCATCGTCGATATCATGCGTGTTGTAGGCGATATCGTCGGCAATCGCCGCGCATTGCGCTTCGATGCCGGCGAACCGGTCGAGTTCGAGATCCTGCAATTGCGAGTAATCTCGGATCGCCTGCGGTACCGGCCCTTTCAGGCCCTTGCCGCCGCTGTCGGTGAGCGGACCATTATGCTTGACCAGGCCTTCCAGCGTTTCCCAGCTCAGATTGAGCCCATCGAATTCAGCGTAGCGCGCCTCCAGCCTCGTGACGATGCGCAGGGATTGTGCGTTGTGGTCGAAGCCGCCCCACGCCGCCATCTTTTCGTTCAGCGCGTCCTCGCCTGTGTGGCCAAAGGGCGTGTGGCCGAAATCATGCACCAGCGCCACCGCCTCGGCGAGATCCTCGTCACCGCGCAGCGCCCGCGCCAGCGCACGCGCGATCTGCGCCACTTCGATCGAATGGGTCAGCCGCGTGCGGTAATGGTCGCCTTCATGGGCGATGAAGACTTGCGTCTTGTGTTTGAGCCGGCGGAAGGCCGTCGAATGGATGATCCGGTCGCGGTCGCGCTGGAACGGCGTGCGGGTCGGGCTCTCGGCTTCGTCGAAAAGCCGGCCGCGCGAGCGCGCGGGTTCCGTCGCATAGGCCGCGCGCGGCCGATAGCCGAATCCGATGTCGCCAAGCTCATTTGTCATGGCTGATGCCGCCGCAGTTGACTTGCCCCGTCGCGCTTCATACCTATCATGTGAAACCGAAAGCAAGGTGACGCCCATGGGCGCGGATGCCAAGACCGCCATGAAAGTCGAGATGACCGAGGCTGCCGCCAAGCGGATCGCCAGGATTGTTTCGGCCGAAGCCGGCAAGACAGCGCTGCGCGTCTCTGTCGAAGGCGGCGGCTGCTCGGGCTTTTCCTACAAATTCGATCTGGTCGATGCTCGCAACGACGACGACGTCGCCATCGAGAAGGATGGCGCAACGGTGCTGATCGACGATCTGTCCCTGGTCTATATGGGCGGCTCGGTCATCGACTTCGTCGACGATTTGATGGGCCAGTCGTTCCAGATCAGAAACCCGAATGCGGTCGCCTCCTGCGGCTGCGGCACCAGCTTCTCCATCTAGGACCGAGATGCCCGCAACTGGGGCGGTTCGTCAGGTTGCGCTCTCCGCCGGTCGCGACCTCGACGCGACGGTGGCCTTTTGGCGTGATGTTCTCGGCATGAAGGTGCATGCGCGGTTCGATCCGCCCGGCATCGCCTTCATCATGGCCGGCGATGTCAGGCTGTTGTTCACCGACGGCATCCCGGCCGGCACCATCTATCTCGACATCGCTGGCCTCGAAGCCTTCCACGCCGAGGCAAAGGCAGCCGGCATTCCCTTCACCGCGCCGCCAACATTGGTCCATCGCGACACCGAAGGCCAGTTCGGTCCGCCGGGGGAAAGCGAATGGATGGCCTTTATAAAGGACCCCGCAGGCAATACGGTCGGACTCGTCGAACGCCTTTCGCCGCAGGAACAATGAGACCGTCATGAAAATCGTCACCTGGAACATCAACGGCGTGCGCGCCCGCATCGGCAACCTTACCCATTGGCTGACCGAAAGCGCACCCGACATCGTCTGCCTGCAAGAGATCAAGACGGTCGACGACCAGTTCCCGCGCGCCGAGATCGAGGCGCTTGGCTACAATGTCGAAACCCATGGCCAGAAGGGCTTCAACGGTGTCGCGCTGCTGTCGAAATTGCGTTTCGACGAGGTTATCAAAGGCCTGCCGGGCGACGATGCCGACGAACAGGCGCGCTTCATCGAAGGCGTGTTCTCGACTGACAAGGGGGCGCTTCGCGTCGCCTCGCTCTATCTGCCGAACGGCAACCCGATCGATGACGAGAAGAAGTTCCCCTTCAAGCTGTCGTGGATGGCCCGGCTGGAGCGGTGGGCGCAGGAGCGCCTGAGGCTGGAAGAGGCGCTGGTGCTGGCCGGCGACTACAACGTCATTCCCGAGCCGATCGACGCGCGGTTTCCGGAGAACTGGCTGGGCGATGCGCTGTTCCAGCCGCAGACGCGGCAGGCCTTCCGGCGGCTGCTGAACCTCGGCTTCACCGAAGCCGTGCGCGCGGTCACCGATGCCCCGGACACCTACACCTTCTGGGACTATCAGGCCGGCGCCTGGCAGAAGAACAACGGCATCCGCATCGACCATCTGCTGTTGTCGCCGGAAGCCGCGAACCGGTTCTCGTCGGCGTCGATCGAAAAGCATGTGCGCGCCTGGGAAAAACCGTCCGATCATGTCCCGGTGGCGATCGACCTCGCGCTGCAGCCCGCCTGACGCACCCGTCTGCAGCCGAATCGTCCGGACCTCATATCGCCACATTCCGACGCATGATGGGAGATCATCATGGCGGCCGGGGTTCCCATGACCATTCGATTTGCTCTTTGTCCGATCGGCTTGGCATTCGCTACGGCCGCGATCGTGCCTGCCTTCGCCGCGCAGGAATGTCTTGCCAATGGAAAATCCTATGCCGTCGGCCAGGTCGCCTGCCTGACGGTTGCCGATCAGAGTCATTTGGCGCGCTGCGATATGGTGCTGAACAACACATCCTGGACCAAGGTTGGCGATAGCTGCCCCGCAAACACAACGGCGCCGCACCTGCACGTGAGGCCGATCTCGACACCCGCGGCAAGCATGGCACCGACGGAGCCGACCGAGAAATGAGTGCCTCGAGTGGCGGGCGGTGTTGCTTTGCAAGCGACCGCTCGGCCATGTTTCCAGATTGAAGAATTTCCGCGAGGGCCGTGAAGAAATAGGGTTGTCGACCCTACTCCTGATCGGCGTTGTTGCCCTTGGTCAGGATGTCGTCCGCCAGCGAGATCGCGGTGCGGCGGTCGGCTTCGCCGGCCGCGGCGAAGGCCTCTTCCTGCATGCCGCGGATCCAGGGCTGATCGGCCGGCGATGCACGCTCGAGGGCCGCGGTCATCATCGCCAGGCCGCGCACGATCTTGCCGCTCTGGAACAACAGGTGGCCAAGCGTCGCTTGCGCACCGGCATGGCCCTTCTCGGCGGCGAGCTGGAACCAGCGCCCGGCCTGCCTGACGCTGGCCTTCACGCCGCCCTCGCCCTTCAGGAACATCTGGCCCATCTCGAACTGGGCGTTCGGATTGCGGTAGTTGGCGGCGGCGCGCATGTAGTATTCCTGCGCCGCCACTTCGTTCTCGGTGACCGGGCTGCCGGGAATGCCCTTGCGCAGATAGTCGCCCAGCGCCACCAGCGCGTCGGAGACGTAGCTTTCTTCCGGAGAGCCGGGCTCGACGTCCTGGTCGACGATCTCCGAGAAGA
The DNA here is from genome assembly GCF_020164795.1 of Mesorhizobium sp. ES1-3. Classification (NCBI taxonomy): domain Bacteria; kingdom Pseudomonadati; phylum Pseudomonadota; class Alphaproteobacteria; order Hyphomicrobiales; family Phyllobacteriaceae; genus Mesorhizobium; species Mesorhizobium sp. ES1-3. The sequence continues at coordinate 19,476 of NZ_JAIUGW010000002.1, read as the reverse complement.
ACTTGAACGCCTCATAATCGTCGCGGGCCACGCCGTCGCCTTCGGCATACATGCGGGCAAGCTTCCAGGTGGCGCCGATCTGGCCGTTTTCGGCGGCGTATTTATAGGCCTCGGCTGCCTGCTCCTTGTGGCCGCTCTTGTAGGCGGAGAAACCGAACTGGAACACCGCCCAGGGGCTCGACTGCGGCTTGACGCCGGTCTTGTCGTCGAACACCTTGTCGTCGAAGGCCATGGCCTGGCCCACGGCGCCAAAGATCGCAACCGCGACCAGTGCCGAAAGGACGGATGACCTCAACAACTCTGGTGTTGACTTCAACAACTCAGATATCCGCATAGCAGTGTGTTTCTTTCGCACCGCCCGGATGGGTGACCGCGCCATCCCTGGCGGACCCTACCGTCTGTGCGTATTTCCATATCGCGCCCGACTGATAGTCGGTCGTGCGCGCCTTCCATGTCTTCGCCCGCGCCGCCAACTCGCTATCGGACAGCGCCACGTCGATCGTGCCGTTCACCGCGTCGATCGAGATCACGTCGCCATCCCTGATGAGACCGATCGGACCGCCAACCGCCGCTTCCGGGCCGACATGGCCGATGCAGAAGCCGCGTGTCGCGCCGGAGAAGCGGCCGTCGGTGATCAGCGCCACCTTGCCGCCCATGCCCTGGCCGTAGAGCGCCGCGGTCGTCGACAGCATCTCACGCATGCCCGGGCCGCCGCGCGGTCCCTCATAGCGGATGACCAGAACCTCGCCTTCCCGATAGGCGCGGTTCGTCACCGCCTCAAAACATTCCTCTTCCGAATCGAAGCAGCGCGCCGGGCCGGAGAATTTCAACTCCGCCATGCCCGCGACCTTCACGATCGCGCCTTCGGGGGCAAGATTTCCTCTCAAGCCCACGACACCGCCGGTTTGGGTAATAGGTCTGTTGGCCGGGCGGACCACATCCTGGTGTTCATTCCAGGCAACGTGTTCCATATTTTCGGCCAAAGTACGGCCAGTGACCGTCAGGCAATCGCCATGCAGATAGCCGTGATCGAGCAGCGTCTTCATCAGCAGCGGAATGCCGCCTGCCTCGAACATGTCCTTGGCAACATATTTGCCGCCTGGCTTGAGATCGGCGATGTAAGGCGTCTTCTCGAAGATTTTCGCCACGTCGAACAGGTCGAATTTGATCCCCGCCTCATGCGCGATCGCCGGCAGGTGCAGCGCCGCATTGGTCGAGCCTCCGGTGGCTGAAACCACCGTCGCCGCGTTTTCCAGCGCCTTCAGCGTGACGATGTCGCGCGGCCGGATGTTTTTGGCGATCAACTCCATGACCTTTTCGCCCGAGGCGAAATTGAAGCGGTCGCGCATTTCGTAGGGCGCCGGTGCGCCGCAGGAATAGGGCAGCGCGAGACCGATTGCCTCCGCGACGGTGGCCATGGTGTTGGCGGTGAACTGGGCGCCGCAGGAACCGGCCGAGGGACAGGCGGCCTGCTCGATTTCGAGCAGTTCGACATCGTCTATCGTGCCGACCGAATGCTGGCCGACCGCCTCGAACACATCCTGTACGGTTATCTGGCGGCCGCGATAGCTGCCCGGCAGGATCGAACCGCCATAGATGAAGATCGACGGCACATTGAGCCGCACCATGGCCATCATCATCCCGGGCAGCGACTTGTCGCATCCGGCGAGACCGACCAGCGCGTCGTAGCAATGGCCGCGCATGGTGAGTTCGACCGAATCGGCGATGACCTCGCGCGACACCAGCGACGACTTCATCCCCTGGTGACCCATGGCGATGCCGTCGGTGACGGTGATGGTGCAGAATTCGCGCGGCGTGCCGTTGGCGGCGGCCACGCCCTTCTTGACCACCTGTGCCTGGCGCATCAGCGAGATGTTGCAAGGCGCTGCCTCATTCCAGCAGGACGCGACGCCGACCAGCGGCTGCGCGATCTCAGCCGCCGACAGGCCCATGGCATAGAGATAGGAGCGGTGCGGCGCACGCGCCGGACCGACAGTCACATAGCGGCTAGGGAGCTTAGCCTTTGAAATGACCTTGGCGTCCATTCTCATCCTTGCCGCGGGCGGTGCGGCCTGCCCCATCGCCGAGCCTTTTGGCGCGTGTCCCGGAACGAGTTCGAGGTGCGCCGGGTTTATGGCGGGAAATGGGCAATTTTCTCGGCCTGACCTTTAGCGGAGGGGTTGTTCAAAAAGTGTTGCCAAAACGTCACATTTGTACGATGCGGCCGAGGTGCGGCTTATATGCAGCTTAGCTTGGATAACAGACTTGTCGGCAAGGCCGGCTCAAACAAAAAAGGCCGAGCGATGCCCGGCCTTTTCTTATAATATTCATAATGTTAGAACTTGATCTTGAGACCGCCGGAAACCGCCGTCACCAGATCATTGCCGAAGTCGTAGCTGACCTCGGTCCCGGCTGGATAGCCGATGGCATCGACCACCACTCCAGAATGGCCGCTGGTCAGCACCCCGATTGCGCCCGCCAGACGGAGTTCGATGTTGGGTCGCGGCGTATAGGCGACGCCCCCGCCCAACGTCCAGGTATCGGTCTGGTCGCCATATCCGTGCGATGTGCCACGATCCCAAGAGATTTGCGCGGCACCGCTCCATTGTTCGTTGAACTGATGGCCAATGCCGCCGGTGACCGTCCAGCCATCGCGATACATCAGGTCGAGCGAGGTTAGCCTGACAGGACTAGGGGAAACCGACGTGCAGGGTGCGAGACCCTTGCTTGCCTCCGAGCAAATCGGAACACTTTGCAGCACGCTCCAATTGACCCACTTGATCGAACCGAAAGCAAGCCAACCTGGGGCGATGCCGGATTGAAGCTTCAATTCCACGGAATCCGGCATCTTCGCCGTACCGTAAATATCGGTCAGCGCGGAAGAGCCGGCAGGTAGGAAAGCCGCAATCGGAGCCAGGGATGTCGTATCGAGCGTGCCCGAAATGTCGAGCTTGACTTGTGAATTGTAGACGAGACTGGCGCGCAAAGCGATCTCGGGAATTTCGTAGGCGACACCGGCTCGCCAACCCCAGCCGTCGCCCTTCAGATCGACACGGCCGACGAAATTGGCAGGAACGGGGAAGATGCCCGAAAGGTCTGGAACGCCGTCGATATAGCTCGTCTTGTAGCCGTAGACTTCTTGATAGAAAGCGCCGCCGATGAAGCGAAGTTGACCCTTGCCGACATCCATCTTGTAGGAGCAGGTACCGGCGTAATTGTTGCTCTTGATGTTGGTTTCGATGTTGGAATATGAGCCGTTCCAGATGCCCGGGCTCGAACTCGCCCCCCATGGCTGGGAGTAATCCAGCAAGCAATCCACACCATGACCGAGCGACGCCTTGACGCCGAAGTAAGGTACCCAATAGTCGTCGGTGTTGCGCGTCGAGTTCTTGCCGCTCAACGGGGCGGGATTTCCGGACGTATCCACCGCGTTCTTCAGTTTGCGCTGTGGTGACACGTAGGTCGCATCGGCGTTCACTGTGAACGGGGCCGGATCAAACAAAAGGTCGATGTCATAACCGCCACGTTCGATGCCGCCGGCATGCGCCGCATTCACCGACGAGCCGATCAATACGAGTGAAAAGCACCCTGCCCCCAGCAGCGCCTTCAGCCTGTCCATGAGTCTCCTCCCCCGAATTCGAACACAACCCAAGCAAGAACCAATTCGCGTGGGAGACGCAACAACGATTTCAAGAGGCGTACGTGTGCATATTTTCTGGACGCGCTCGTCCGACTGGTGCCGGAGGACATCGCCAATGGAAAAAGCCCCGATTTCGGTGCAAAACTGAAAAAAACTTCTTAAAATCAAATCCGTGCCGATGCGAAAACGCATGCTGGCGATCGATTTGCACGCTGTTACATTACGGCAACATCGCGGCGAAACTTCCGTTTACGTCAACGACAACATCCGCATCGAAGCTAATATGCGCCGGCAGAAAGGCTTTCGGAACGCCCTAAGACGGGCCAAACAACAAGGCCGGGCATTGCCCGGCCTTGTCGGTCGACATCGTTAAAAACTTACCACTTGATGCTGTAGCCACCCGACAGTGCGTAGCCCCAATCGCCCTGAACAGTACGATTGAGGAAAGAAGGCGTGTACTGGGTCTCCGACACCGATGCCAAATAGACCGCGGCGACGCCCAGTCGAAGTTCGCCGCCCAATTTATCCTTCATCGAAAGGCCGGTGCCAATGGTGTAGCTGTCGCCAGTCAGGTCCCAACCTGTGCTTACGCCACGGTCATAGGACGCGAAGACAGTTCCGGAGAACTGATCATTGAACTTGTGGCCAATACCACCTGTGACGGTCCAGCCATCACGCCAGTAATACTGATTGCCGCTCACCAATGCGAGATCAGGCACGTTTAGAACGAGCTGTTTTGTAACCGACCAGTTCGTCCACTTTACACTGCCGTAAGCCAGCCAGCCCGGAGCTATACCCGACTGCGCTTTGAACTCCACCGACTGAGGAAAATTAGCTTGCCCCGTCGCTCCGCTAGGGAGATTCACCCCCAAACGACTTCCCGTACCGCTGGCATCGATGTCGACACCAGACCGGTACATCAACTGCGTGCGAAACGCGATTTCCGGAATGTCATAGGCTATACCGGCGCGCCAACCAAAATTGCTGTCGTGGAGTTTTATACCCAAGACGGAGATGTTGGTGCCAAGCGGAGCGCCCGCAACGAGCGCATAGTTGGTGACTTCGTTGTAGACACCACCGAGCAGCCAGATGCGCCCCTTGCTAAGATCGAACTTCACAGCGCAGGTAGCACCATATTCATACATGGTGAAATCTTCGTTCAGCTTCCCAAGGGTGCCGCTGGAAAGAGGCCATGTCGCGCTGCCGCCATACGATTCTGTCAGAGTGCCTGCGCAAGAAAGGTTGTCTGTCAGTTTGAATTTCACAGCGGCCGAAGGGATGGCATAGGCGTCCGCGTAATTCTCCCCGACCAGATAGGGATTGAGCTGATTCACAGAATATTTTCTGGTGGGCGCGACATACGTCACGCTCGTGCGCATGTTGAAGTTGCCATCTTCAAAAAGAATGTCGGTGTCGGCGGTGCCGCGCGAGAAGCCGCCAGCGTGCGCCGAGCCCATCAAAGCCAGCGAAAAGCACCCTGCCCCCAGCAGTGCTTTCAGACGCAAATTGGTCATGGATGTCCTCCCCGAATAACTAGTGGGTCAAGCTAGAACCAATTCAGGTTAACGGCGCAACAACGAAGTGCCGAGGCGTACATGTACATGCTCGCCAAACCCATTTTCGAGAAAATGCAGAACCGTGCCACAGGAGCAAAAATGGCCCGCGGCACGTCCAGCCAGCCGACAAAATGAACAAAAATAGCCCTAAAAGGCTCAAAAACTGCTAGTTTTGAAGGGAGTTAGCCCCATTGTTACATTATGGCAACAATGGGGCTAAAAGTTTCCGTTTACGTCAATATTAACGCAACGGAATGCCTATTTTCGAGGCAGGTGACGCATGGGAATTCGCCCCGGCGTCATAGGCGAATCTGCCCTTCAGCCGGCGTCGCGAACCCTGGTCAACGCCACTGAAAGCTTGTCCTGGGCGTCGCGATATTCGGCGAGCTTTTCCCGCTCGGCTTCCACGATCTCGGCCGGCGCGCTGGCGACGAATTTCTCATTCGACAGCTTCTTGTGCAGGCGCGCGATTTCCTCGGTCACCTTGACCAGTTCCTTCTGCAACCGCGCGGCCTCCGCGGTGAGGTCGATCAGGCTGCCAAGCGGCAGGCAGATCGTCGCCTCGTTGAGCACCATCTGCGCCGAGCCCTTGGGTGCCGTATCGGCGAGCGAGATGTCACCGACACGCGCCAGCCGCTTGATCGCCGACTCCTCGCGAACCAGCCGTTCGCGCGTCACGTCATTGGCGCCGACCACCACGAGCGGCGCAATGGCCGCCGGCGGCACGTTCATCTCCGAGCGCACCGAGCGGATGCCGGAGACGAGATCGACCAGCCAGTTGATGTCGGCAGCCGCTTCAGCGTCCTCGAAATCCGGCGACGGCCACGCGGCATGGCACAGCAGCGAGGCGCGTTCCTTGCCCTCGCCCGCGGTCTGCGCCCACAGTTCTTCGGTCATGAACGGCATCATCGGATGCAGGAGCTTGTAGATCTCGTCGAGCACGAACGCTACGCAGGCGCGGCTTTCGGCCTTGGCGGCCTCGTCCGTGCCCATGAACACCGGCTTCAGCAGTTCCAGATACCAGTCGCAGAACAGGTTCCAGACGAAGCGGTAGGCGGCTCCAGCCGCCTCGTTGAAGCGATACGCGGTGATGCCGTCGGTGACCTCGCGCGCGGCGCGCGTCAGCTCGGTCAGGATCCAGCGGTTGACCGCCAGCTTGGCGTCGTTCAGCCAGAAATCGTCGTTGCGCGCGACCTCGTTCATCTCGGCAAAGCGTGTCGCGTTCCACAGCTTGGTGCCGAAATTGCGATAGCCGGCGATGCGCGCCGGGTCGAGCTTCACGTCGCGCCCCTGCGCCGCCATCACGGCAAGCGTGAAACGCAGCGCGTCGGCGCCATATTCGTCGATCAGGTCGAGCGGATCGATGACGTTGCCTTTCGACTTCGACATCTTCTGCCCGTTCTTGTCGCGCACCAGTGCGTGCACATAGACGGTGTGGAACGGCTCCTCGTCCATGAAGTGCAGGCCCATCATCATCATGCGGGCAACCCAGAAGAAGATGATGTCGAAGCCGGTCACCAGCACGTCGGTTTGGTAATAGGTCTTCAGCTCCGGCGTCTGGTCCGGCCAGCCCAGCGTCGAGAACGGCCACAGCGCCGACGAGAACCAGGTATCGAGCACATCCTCGTCGCGGGTCAGGATCTCGCCGGGCTTGAAGGTCTCGAGCTTGTCCTCGACCCAGGCCTTCCACGGCCCTTCGAGCGCCAGATAATATTCGATGGCGGCACTCAGCGCCTCTTCCTCGGATTTCTCGACGAAGACGTGCCCGTCCGGCCCATACCAGGCCGGGATCTGATGCCCCCACCAGAGCTGGCGCGAAATGCACCAGGGCTGGATGTTCTCCATCCAGTCGAAATAGGTTTTTTCCCAATTCTTCGGGACGAAATTGGTGCGCCCCTCGCGCACCGAGGCAATCGCCGGCTTGGCGAGTTCGGCCGCGTTGGCATACCACTGTTCGGTGAGGAACGGTTCGATCGGCACCCCGCCGCGGTCGCCATGCGGCACGGTATGGCGATGCGGCTCGACCTTGTCGAGGAAGCCGCCGGCCTCCATCAGTTCGACGATCTTCTTGCGCGCGACGAAGCGGTCGAGGCCGTCGAGCCCGTCCCACACGGCTTGACGCTCCGGCGTCACATCGATGCCGGCGAGGAAGTCCTCATTATCCCTGAGCGTAACGGCGGCCTCGACGGTCAGGACGTTGATCGCCGGCAGCTTGTGGCGCTTGCCGACCTCGAAGTCGTTGAAATCATGCGCCGGCGTGATCTTGACCGCTCCCGACCCCTTTTCCGGATCGGAATACTCGTCGGCCACGACAGGTATCTTGCGCCCGACGATAGGCAGGACGACGTTCTTGCCGACGAGATGCCGGAACCGCTCATCGTCGGGATGCACCGCGACAGCCGTGTCGCCCAGCATCGTCTCGGGGCGCGTCGTCGCCACGGTGATGAAGGTCTTCGGGTTTTCCGTATCGAAAGTCGCGCCTTCGATCGGATAGCGGAAGTGCCAGAGATTGCCGTTGACCTCCTGCTGCTCGACCTCGAGATCGGAGATCGCGGTCAACAGTTTCGGGTCCCAGTTCACAAGGCGCTTGTCCTTGTAGATGAGCCCTTCCTTGTAGAGCGTGACGAACACTTCGAGCACGGCCTTGGACAGGCCCTCGTCCATGGTGAAGCGTTCGCGCGACCAGTCGGCGGAGGCGCCGAGACGTTTCAACTGGTTGAAGATCAACCCACCCGATTCGGCCTTCCACTCCCACACCTTCTCGATGAATTCTTCGCGGGTGAGATCGCGGCGATGGATCTGCTTTTCCATCAGCCGGCGCTCGACCACCATCTGCGTGGCGATGCCGGCATGGTCCATGCCGGGCTGCCACAGGACGTTCTTGCCACGCATGCGCTCGAAGCGAACCAGGATGTCCTGCAGCGTGTTGTTGAGCGCATGGCCCATATGCAGCGAGCCGGTGACATTGGGCGGCGGAATGACGATAGTGAAGGCCTCGGCCCCCTCCTCCGCCCCCGCGCCGGCGCGAAACGCGTCGGCTTCCTCCCACACCTTGGCGATCTTGGGCTCGACGGTCTTGGCGTCGTAAGTCTTTTCAAGCATGGGGAAACGGTCCGCGCTGTCGGGAATTTTGCTGGTTCGGTGTAAATCGGAAGGTCTTGGCCAAGTCAACCGCGAGGGCCGCCTGGGCCTTTACAAGCAGATAGGCGCGGCCTTGGTCATTTCAACGAAAGGCGCGCGGCGACCGCATCTTGAGCCCGAGGCATCGCTGCGAACCGAGCCCTGGGGTTCCCGCACGTTCATTGTCAGCGACCCCGACGGCAATTTGATCGCCTTCGCCAGTTCGGCGACCAGCGGCTGACCTCGCCACGACGAGAAACGCCGCCTCGACGGCGGCGTTTCTTCGGGAATGCAGGCCTGGACGCTATTGCGCCCCGCGTGCCACGCGCTCGATCTCTTCGCGCACCAGTCTTTCGACCAGCGTCGGCAGATTGTTGTCCAGCCAGTCCTGCAGCATCGGCCGCAGCATTTCTTCGGCCATCTCGTCGAATGTCTTCTTGCTGCGGCTTGCAAAGGCGTCGGACAGTTCGCCGAAGGCGGCCGCAACCTGCCGGCCGGCATGTTCGGAAAGAATCGCGGGACGCACCGCATGCGCTTCGTTTGCCGCCGCGCGCGCCTGAGCCGTGCCCGTTGGAGCATCGATCGACGAAGACTGCTCTGTCGCAGATTCCGCCGCCGTTTCGCTCGCCGACACCTCCGGCTGTGCCGCTGGCTTGCGGATGCTCCGGTCCGGCATCGCCTTGGCTTGCTCGCCAACCGCCGCGATCTCGCGACGCCAATCGGCGACGATAGCCTCACTTGTCGCAACCTCCGCGGGAGCCGCCGGCGCGTCGCGGCTGGGCATCGGCTCGGCGGCAATCCGGGCGCTGACCTCGGCCAGTGTCGTCGGCGTCCTGTCCGCGGCCGGGTCGGCACGCGGCGGCGCTTCCGTGCGTGCGATCACCGGCTGTGCGGCTGGCGTCCGGACTTCCGCCGTCGCGGCCGGTTTCCTGACCTCGGGGACAGCATGCAGTTCGGCGCGGAACGCGTCGATGTCCGCAGCCGCAACAGCACTCGGCGCGGGCTCCAGGTCCTGCTGCAACTCGTCGGTCTCGCCGGGCTGCTTGCGGCCGTTGTCGCTGTCTTCGATGATCCTCCTGATGGAAGCCAGTATCTCTTCCATGGAGGGTTCGCGCTGTGCGCTGCTTGCCGTTGCCATCGTCACATCCGCCGCCCTTGTGACCCGTTGCAGGTTTCCGCTCCGGCAAAAGCCGGATTCGAATCATGGTGACAGCGTAACCGACGGATCGCCGCACGAGAATCCCCAATCTGGGGACATGTGGGATTTCAACAGATTAGAGCGATTCCGCCAAAGCCGTATGACGGCTCCCCGTCAGCAATCAACCGAGGGACAACGACAGTCCCGCGTTTCCGGTCGAATCGCCCAGCCCGGAAACGCCGTTCGAACGAAGGACCTAGCGGCCATCCGGCGTGCGCAGGCCGATCCACTTGTCCTTGACGGCGTTGTAGTGCTCTTCAGGCCTGTACTTCGTCACCTGCAGCGCAAGCCGGTCGACCGACAGACGGCCGACCGCCGAGAGGATGGCATAGCTCGCCACGACCACGTCGTGTTCGGAATTGGCTTGGTTGATCTTGGCGGTGATGAGGGTAGCCTGCGCATTGAGCACGTCGAGCGTCGTGCGCTGGCCGACATTGCGTTCCTCGATGACGCCGTTCAGCGCCAGCTGTGCGGCTTCGATCACTTGCCTGTTGGCGGATACGCTTTGCTGCGCGGCGGTGTATTGCGACCATGCCGTGGCGACGGCCTGGCGCACCTGGTCGCGGCTGACGTCGACCTGGATGCGCGCTTGCCCGAGCGACTCCTTGTCCTGCCGGACGACCGCCGAGGTCCGTCCGCCGGAATAGATCGGGATGGTCAGCGTCGCGCCGATATTGGCCGAGGTCGAATTGCCGTTGGAACCCGTCACGTCGGGGATGGCTTTGCGGTAGTTTTCCGAAATACCGGCCGACGCCGACAACTGCGGCAACAGCGCGCCCTCGGCCGATTTCACCGAGAACGCCGCGGCGTCGACCAGATGCTGGGTGGCAAGGATGGCCGGATGTTCGGCCGAGCCGATGGCGATCGCGGCGTCGAGGCTCGACGGCAGCAACCGTCCCAACGGCGCGGCTGGCTTGAGCTTGCCCGGCTCGTCGCCGACAACCTGGTGATAGGTCGCGGCACTGGCCAATGCCTGCGCACGGGCAGCACTGAGCGAGGCCACAGCCGAGGCGCGCTGGGCATCGGCCTGCGCGACATCGGTGCGCGTACCTTCGCCGACGTCGAAGCGCGACCGCGCGGCGCGCGCCTGTTCTGTCAGGAACTGCAGGTTCTGCTGGGTCAGCACCGCGATCTGCCGGTCGCGAATCACGTCCATATAGGCGGTGGCCGCGCTGAACAGCGTGTTCTCTTCGGTGTTGCGCAGGCTTTCGACCGACGCCTTGACCTGGGATTCGGCCGCCGCGACATTGTTCCTCGTCTGGAAACCGTCGAACAGCAACTGGTTGATCTGGATGCCGTAGCTGCCGCTTGTCAGCTTCGAATTGCCGCCGCCATTTGCCTGGCGCGTGTTCGTATAGTCAATGTTGGCCGACCCGGTAACCGTCGGGCGCCAGCCCGACTTGGCGATGGCCACGCTCTCGTCGGTGACGCGCACACCGGCACGCGATGCATTCAGTGTGGAATTGTACTGGTAGGCTTTTGCAAGGGCACCGGTGATGGTTTCAGCCGATGCAGCCAGTGGGGATAGCGCGGTCGCCGACACGAGGACGGCGGTGAAAAGTGATTTGCGTACTGACGGCACGTTATATCCCTCATTCGTTTTCCATGGGAACCGCGCCGCGCCGACTTCTCCTTCTGGAGCAGCCGGCGTGGCGTGTTTCATGTTCCCTGTCGCTCGGCCCAAAGTGCCCCCAGTCTGGGATCAGCAACGATCGTTCAAATGCAAGCGAACATGACAAAGCCTTTGCTGCAAGGCCAAATCATTCAGAATTCGAAAGCATGCTCACGTTCGAACCCGGGTAGTGGCTTAATTGCCGCATTAAATGCCCTTCTACCGGTTACAACCCCCCCAGCCTTGAAAAAAAGCCGCGCCACGCCCGCATTGCCCTGGCCCTCGACCGCAACCAGGCGGCCGCCTTCGGCGAGCTGGTCGAGCAGCGACGCCGGCACTTTGCCGACACTGCCGCCGATGAAGATGACATCGTAAGGGGCTTTTGCCGCATGGCCTTGCGCCAGTGCGCCCTGAGCCACGGTCACATTGCCGCAGCCCAGGCTGGACAGGGTCGACTCGGCGGTTTGCGCCAATGCCGAATCGCTTTCGAGCGCCACGACGGATCTCGCCAGGCGCGACAGGATCGCCGAGGCGTAGCCGGCGCCGCAGCCGACATCGAGCGCCGAATCGGCCACGCTGATCTCGGCCAATTGCATCAGCTTGGCCAGCGGCGAAGCTTCCATCAGGTATCGCGGGCCATCGGCACCGTCGGCGATGCGGATGTCCCCGTCGATATAGGCGAGATCGCGCTGGCGATCGCCGACGAAAACCTCGCGCGGCACGGAAAGCATCGCGTCGAGCAGCGGCGCGCTGGTCACGTCGGTGGTGCGGACCTGACCATCGACCATCTTGACGCGAAGTTCGGAAAAATCAGCGCTCATGTTCCAACCAATCTGCTTGCCGCGTCAGAATCGCGGTTCATGTCGACCGGAACTTCAGGCTCCGGCGCTGACGCGCGGGAGCCCGGGCATTGGAGGCCTCGCCCGGAATCGAACCGGGGTGCAAGGATTTGCAGTCCTCTGCGTAACCACTCCGCCACGAGGCCTCATTGCTCCCGGCGTTCCACCCGGTTCCAATAGGTTGCGGCGAAAATGCCGTCAAGCGGCCACGACGCATTCCGAACGGTTTCCTCGGCGCCGGCTCCGCCCCTGTCAGATCGCCGTCACAGTCGCTCACTCACATTAGCAATCCGTTAAGCATGGCGGATGATCGAGCGAAACGCCGCGCACCGGCTTGCGTTGAAAAACAGGGAGGACCGCGCCATGGCCCTGGCAAAACCAAAGGACGAAACGCAAGAAACCGAAAGCGTGCCGCTGCTCGGGTGTGAGGAATTGGTGCGTTACGCCATCGACTGCCTGAGAATCGAAGGCACCGGCAGGCTTTCACCGCGTGACCGCGCGCGTCTGGCATCGGCTTCCGCGGTCCTGAAGGAGATCAGCGAGGATTTGAAGGCATGCGCGCAACCGGATTCGGAGGAATCCGGCACTGGCACGGAGAGACAGCGCCAGGATTGATTCTCTTCGAAGCACAGCAATGCGAGACGGATCGGCCGACGGCTGCTCAATCCGGCCGGCGCCGCCGCTCCCACCAGACGACCAGGCGGCGCCGGTGGCGGCGCACCATGGCGAATTCATAGGAGAGCACCAGCAGCCCGAGCGGCACCATCCAGAAGCCAAGGATCGGCAAGAACCCGAGGATGCCGCCAATCGTCAAAAGCGCGCCGATCGTGATTCTGAGACCGCGCGACTGCGGCATGGTGAATTCGCGCCCGAAAACCAAGATCTTTCGTACGGGTATCCGGTTTTGGTCCGCAGCCGTCATCGCGAAGAACTGCCTGTCTGAGGGGTCGATAATGTCATTTTACGGAAGCCGCGACCGCCCTTTCGGTTCCACACCTGTCGCCAAGACGGCTAATATGAGGGTGGGCAAGGCCGATTGCGAGAAACCGCCGCGCGAAAAAGTCTCGGAAAAATGCGAAATGCTGCTTTGCAAAGCCGAAACGGGTTTGCTATAGGCTGCGCCACTTGCTCAAAGAGCCTCCGTTCCCCGGTAGCTCAGTGGTAGAGCAACCGGCTGTTAACCGGTTGGTCGCTGGTTCGAATCCGGCCCGGGGAGCCAACATTTCCAAGGCATACAGAGTTTTCAGGAACAGCCGAAAATTGGCTGATCTACAGCATATCTACACATCTCGACTTCGCTAGGTGTCGATCTACAAGCGGAATCGCCAGAAGGAGAGGGTGTCCTGTGAACCAAACTTTTGATGGGCTGATTGCTTGCCGGAGATCTCAGCCGAGATCGATCTGGCGCGCCTTTGGCGGCGATGTAACGTTTCGCCGGGAACCTAGCGACCGCGTTACGATCGGCGTAGCAATCGCCTTTGGCTGGGGCTTCGCGGGTTGATCCCCCCGTTGATTTTCACTGCATTCCACGCGACATGGTTGCGACAAAGCACATCGCACAATTTCACCAGAATGCAGATTGGAGATAGATCGGATGATCGAATACGCGCTTAAATCACATCCATATCGCGTCCGATTCAGCGTCCACATGGATGACCCGAAGATCCTAGACCATCTCCAGTTCACGCATCTCATCAACATGAAGTTTGGTGGGGACGTGGACCAGGATTCGTGGGGTCGCTTGGGCAACGATGTATGGTGGGACGTCAGGTTTCGCGACGATGATTACAGCGCGGCCACCGACGCTATCGATTGGTGCAAATTAAACATTGTCGAAGGGCAGATTAAGAAGTCGTACCATGGCGCTTTGGGGAGAGCTGACCCACACGCCTTTATTGCTAAGAGCCTGCTGGGCAAGCTTTCGGCTTTGACGGAATAGCACGACACCCTCGAGGAGTAGGGCCGGTGCCAATCGCGGTGCCAATTTTTTCTGTGGCAATTGATTGCAGCGAGTGAACAGGGATAGCGGGGCAAAATGCAGGATGACGTCGACTATCTTTATTTTTACAGCGACGAAGGAATGGCCGTAGCACGAGCCACTTTGCTTTCGCGTGGAGGATGGTTTCGGCACCAGGCTCCGCTGGCGGCCTTCGCCCTCTTCAAGCCTACTGAGGGGCAACCCGCTAGGGCACACCGCGCCGCAACAAATCGGAGAACGGGCCGGGGCCCAAATACTCTGCCTTTGGCCAGTTGGAGCCACACAGAGGATCGATCGGGGTGACGTTCAAAAATTTGAGCTGGCTGTCGCGACAGCAGATCTACCATCAAGACTGAGCATCGACTGGTCGTTTGGGCATGCACTGCACGAGGCGACCCGGCTTCTTAGCGAAGGAAAGAGACCTTCTGATTTTTCTATGAGATTTTTATGGAAACTGGATCAGTTGGATGCTTTGAGGATTCCTGCAGCCTCGCTTCGAGTGCGTCTTAAAGACTCAACAGCTCTTCCCTCGGAAGACTGGGTTCCGATCGCACACGTGGATATGACCGAGATTTGGATATCCGATCCGCCCTTCGACGCGGAAGCTGAATATGAAAAAATGCAAAAAAGTTTGGGAATTTAGAAGTGGGCTCGGCCGGCAGCCGGCCAAAGACACCGCCGGTCAGAGAAGCTAGTCGCATGAACGCATACCCGATAGCATCCGATGGCAACCAGGAGACGCATATTGGCTGGTGACCCAGTTGCGCCGCTCGACACCCTAAAGGCGGTCATAGGCCTGCTGCTTCCCGCTCGGCTTCGCAATCCGGTGCGTCGCAGGATCATGGTCATCCACGAACGTGAACTGCGCGAAGCGGACTTGGAGACGGCGGTTGCTGCCCTCTCTGACCCCCGCGCAGATCGATTGGTCGACTGCGAGGTCGTCGTCGCTCTGCTGGGCGCCATCGATCGTCTTAATCGTGGCGACGCCCACGTTGACACATTATTGGCAAGAGTGGTCGTTCACGTCGAACGCCGCTGGGACGATCTAGCAGGCTGTTGAAGAAGTATCTCGTTTGGCTTTGAGGATCGCCTCGTCGCCATTGTGATAGGCGAATGTGATCTCGATCGAGCCGTCGTCAAGCAATTCAGCAGAGCCATCGCCAGTGACCTCGTCCATCTCGTCGAAGCCGGCCCATGTGAAGAATACCATATTGGGGCCATAACTGAGATCGAGGCCAGCTTGCAGGGCGCCAAAGGCGATCTCACCGTGGTTGTCCGCTTCGATGGTGATAGTGGCGGAATCGACAAGGTCGAGATGATCGCGATCCCAAAGATCGGCCTCGACGATCCGCCAGCGGCCGATCAATTTACAACCCGCCGGGGCGGTCATGTCGACACCGCCAACAGCTTGGGCAGCCGCACCAGATTGTAGGCGGCGGCGCTGAAGGTGAAGGCCCATCCGACGCGGTCGCGGCCACGCAACTTTGTCTTTGCCTGCCCGCCGACCATCTTGATCCATCCGAACGCCTCCTCAATGCGTTTGCGGATGCGCTGGCTGACGGCATAGCCGCCGTGCCGCGTCGTGCGCCCGTCGATCGCCGAACGACGGCCGTTGGTGTTCTGCGCCACGTGTGGCGTCACCCTCATCGCGCGCAACTCGTTGATGAAGTCCTCAGTGTCATAGGCCTTGTCGGCGCCGAGCGTGATTGCCTGCGGCCTGTCGGCATAGGGTTCGATCATATGCAGCGCCGCCACCCGTTCGGCATGCCCGTCGGCTTGCGTCAGGCAAGCATCGACCAGCAGGCCGTGGCGGTTCTCCATCAGCCCATGCCCCATGAAGCAGAGCTTCGCCTCCTTGCCCCGCCCTTTGCGATAGAGCCTTGCATCCGGATCGGTGGTCGATGCATGCGTCTGGTTAGATCGCTTCTGGCCGTGGAAGTCTGCCTCGGCATTGCGCCCGCCGCCCTCTGACGGCGGCTCGCCAGAACCATCCTTCGGGTCTTCGCCCGACCCGTCCTTCTGCTTCATGCTCTTCATCGATGCCCACGCCTCGATCAGCGTGCCGTCGACCGAGAAGTGATCCGTGGACAGAAGCTTCTTCACCTTGGGTTGGGCCAGCACGGCGCTCAGGAACTTCGCCGCGATGTCGCCCTCAAGCAGCCGGTCGCGGTTCTTCGAGAACACCGAATGGTTCCAGGCTGCATCATCGACGCCGATGCCCACGAACCAGCGGAACAGGAGGTCGTATTCCAGCCGTTCCATGAGCAGTCGCTCAGAACGGATTGAATAGAACGCCTGCAACAGCATCGCTCTGAGTAGCTTCTCCGGCGGGATCGATGGTCGCCCGATCGGCGAATACAGCGCGGCAAAATCCCGCTGCAGCGCCACCAACGCCTCGTTCACGATCCCCCGAACATGGCGTAATGGGTGATCCCGCCGCACCCGCGCCTCCAGGTCCACATAGCTGAACAGTTCGCCCGTCTGTCCGTCCCCGCCCCGCACGATTCACCCCCACTCTTCGTGGTCAGAGTGAATCACGAACCTGGGGCCGTCGCGAGCCCTTTTTCAACAACCTGCTAGTCCTCTCGCTCGCCAACGAGGCAGTTAACTCGTATGACCGCGCGCGCATCTTCGCTGCTTTCCCGCAACTGCGAAATGAGCCTGTCCTTGTATCGCAGACGATCGCAGCGCTCTCCGATCCTCACAACTACTCTCTGTCCGATGAGTTGCTGGCTTACCTTGCACCAGCCACCATTGGTGAGGCACGCCTCTTGGTCCAAGCCTGGAATGAGCGACGTCGCAGCAACGACCGAAGTGCAGACGCGTTAGCTACGCCGCTGTTAGCGGCGATCGGTCGTGGCCTGAGTTGGGCTCCTTGGGTTGCCTTGCAGACCCTGCTTCGAGCACGGCCCGACTATGCAGATCCGCGGGCTACATTCGAGCGATCCGGCGACCGATCTAAAGAGTCTGAAACGGCAATTGGTGCACGACTCGAGGTGGCGCGCGCTATAGAACCGCTGACCAAGGTTCGCGAAGTTGCGGCGATCCTCCTTGAACTACTCGGCACATCGGGTAGCTGGGGAGACAACCTTGTGTCACGTCCCGCCGAGGTTCGCGCCGCTTATGTGGACACGCTGCGCATCGCGATCGCTGGTGATTTTGCGCTTCGTCGAGCCGTGATCGAAGCCTTGCTATGGTTCGCCGACAGCAGAACGGCTGATCTCGCCCAGTTCGCTGCCGTCGCGGTTGCGGAGGCCGACGATCGCCTTTGGCTAATCGAGCTCGAGACGCACCCCATTCGGATGGTCCGCTATGCAGCGCGCGCCGTCCGGGCGGCCAAATTTGCTGCGCCCTTGACCGTTCCGGCACTCACGACCGGCGGCGGCCTCATCCAGAGCCTTGCCGTAATTGAGGGCAGCGGCACAACAACTGAGGAGCCCGCTCGCACGTGGCTCGGCGACCGCGCGGTCGAGCAACTAATCGAGCGAACAATAACATCGGTCGAGATGCAATTCGCTCGGGACTATGAAGCCCATGGCGACGAGGGCGAGGATCGCATACTATCCTCTCTATTCACGACGCTGGCGATGCGCTTCAGCTTTCTGGATAATGCCCTGGAGGCACTTGCGCGTGCGGCCTCCGCGCCCAGGCGTGCTGCTGTCAGCATGCGCTATCGCAACGTTGATCGCTCGGAGGAGGGCAAGGCCGGCATCAAGGGCGCCAAAAGCTTTTCCGCCGATCTTTGCCTGATCGTTGATCCTATCCTTGACGGAATTTCTTTGGGTCGACGTGTTACGCTCGTGCAGGCGAAACGGCTCTATCGCGATCATGCGGCCGCCATCCAACCCGCCTGGGACAGCTCTTTCGCGATAAAACTAAATCAACGTCGTGCGCTACAGAAGCAGACAGCTTCGAGTGTATACTTCTTCCATGGTCCCCCGCTTGGCGGGCGCGGCGTGCCAGTTATTCCAACCCAACTCGTGGCGGACTTGTCCGAGCATCAAGGTTCTGGAGCACAGTTTGCTCGAGCAGCTGTGGCGCTGGCATCTCGGTCGCTGGCAGACTGGTTGACCTATGACGCGCTCGCGCTTCGCGTTGGCGATCCTTACGCAAAACTCGTAGAGAAGGCCGAGGGCCGACCGGGATCGCTCGCGCGTCACCTGCTAGGCATCCCAACCGTTGAGGTAGACATCGTGATCGCCAAGCGTCGCGAATAGGGCTGAGGCGCCACAGGAACGGGACCGGCCGCTCAAAGTCAGCGACTAGATCTTGATCTTAACGCAACGCTTGTTTCCGGCGGGCCCTATTTGGAGACTTATGGGATTCCGTACTTCATGGGCTGAGCTTCTGACAGCAATTTCTACCGGTGGATATATGGCCTGCTGCCGGTTTCGGACACCGAGACAGGTGTTTAACGGAACTGGAGAGTTGGAATGCAGCGAAGGAAGTTCAGCCGCGAGTTCAAGCTTGAGGCGGTGCGATTGATCAAGGGTCGGGGCGTTGCGGTGGCCCAGGCTGCCCGCGACCTCGATCTTCATGAGAATGTGCCGCGCAAATGGGTGCGAGAGCTGTCGACCGATCCGCATCATGCGTTTCCCGGTCAAGGGCAGATGAACCGGCAAGCTGTTCGTCGGTGATGGCGCGCAGTTCGGCCTTGGTCCCGCTCGGCTTAATGAAGCGCCTGAAGGTGGCAAGCGTGACGCCCTTCATCGTGGCGCCGCCGGGATCGGCCGGATTGTCCGACCATCCGCCTTCGGATTTGAGGACGAGCGAAAGGGCTCGGGCGAAATTGCGGTCCATTGGCGGCGGCCCCGTTTATGATGGAGGCACCGTGCCCGCGATGGCAGCGAAACTCTACGACGCTTGAATTGACAAAAAGCGACTTGGACCAGAAACTAGATGTTTGATTTCTATAGGGGGTGAAAACACAGTTGTGATGTCACTTTTGAGACCCTTCAGCTTCGCGGTTGTCGCTGGCATTTTCTTTGTTGCGGGCAGTGCCAAATCCCAAGATTTTTTTTCGGTGAAATTTCCAAATGACGCGTTTTCCAGTTTGAAGGAAAGAAATCTGCCTTTGGCTGCGGATGAGCTTCAGAAAATCTCGACTGATTGGTCGTTCGTCACTAGCAGCTTCGAGAAAGCAGGCACCCCCTCTCAAGATTTCCAGCTTAGTATGCAGCACAACAAGATGCTGCTAGAGACCGCCGCGAGTAGCCTCAACGAACTGTCCGTACTTCTGGTGGGTGACGTTGCAGATGATCTATCGATCAAGGCCAAACATATCGAGGCGGTAAATCAGACTCTTGTGGGTGTTTCGGCTGCAGCTTATAGCGCTGTCGAGCTATCGGTGACGACGCTTAGAAAAGACAAAGAAATCAATGGGTACTATATAGGTTTCAATCCGCGGCACTTAGCCGGCGATGTGCCAGAAATTCGGTTCAACAATCCTACAAGCCCTAGCAGGCTGTTGAAAAAGGGCTCGCGACAGCTCCTGGTTCGTGATTCACTCTGACCACGAAGATGTGGGAGTGAA